>JAEYTO010000091.1 GCA_023433925.1 Pseudomonadota bacterium
TCAGGCAGAAGAGAGAGATAGGGTGCGACGAAGGACCACTCCTCGTCGCTTACGTCCGTGGGGTAGGGCTTACGGTGAGTCATGCTCACTCTATAAGCACTACCCACGGTTCATAACAGCCTCTAGCCTTGCCCAGGACCGTCTCGATCTCCAAGGGCTCTCCCCGCGAGGGCTCGCGCGCGAGGCTCAGGGCCCCCTGGCCGCAGCGGGCCAGGCACACGCCGCAGCCCATGCACTTGGCCTCGTCCACACCCACGAGGCCCCCGCCGTCATCTTGCAGCGAGAGCGCGCCGAAGGGGCAGGCCTCGACGCAGGCGCCGCAGCCCAGGCAACGCTCGGCGTCCGCGCGGCAGACATGGCCCGAGGATGCCAGCATGGGCACGCCGTTGCGGTGGGCCTTCATGGCCCCGCAGCAGCACGGGCAGCAGTTGCAGATGGCGTAGAAGCGGCCGAGCATGGCGTCCTTGAAGAAGGCGTGGTGGGCATGGCCCCGCGCGTCCTCGGCCGCCAGGATGTCCACGGCCTCGCGGACGTCGATGCGCCGCGTGCGGCCCGGATGGTGCTCCAGCATGAACGAGGCGAACGGCTCGCCCACGATGAGGCAGACATCCAGGGGCAGGCAGGGCTTGGCCGCCGCCGCGCGGCAAGGGCAGTCCAGAGCCACGATCATCTCGGGGTTTTGCAGCACGATGTCGCGGGCCTTGGAGTAGGGGATGACCTTCTCCGGAAGCTCCGCGCGCACCTCCCGGCCCACGCTGATCAGCCTGCGCGCGGCGTCCAGCGGCATGGCCTTGCCGTGGTAGGCCTCGGCCCAGGCATCGCACGCGGATGTGGCGGTCCGGCGCAGGGAGGCCAGCTTCCCCAGGCCCTGGTAGAGCGAGTAGAGCCATCCGGAGAGCGGGTGCTCGCCCTTGGCCACGGCGATATACAGGTAGCTCCAACGCGCATAGACGTAGCCGTGCAGCCGATCCAGGAGCGTCATGCCGGGCGTGCGGCGGGCTTCATCGAGAAAGGCCCTGGTCGCGGGTTTCATGCCGAAGGGATTGCTCATGGTCTTGAGTATCCTCTCTTTGCCGGGGAATACAAGCCTGGCCGTGCGCCCGAGACCGATCACCCCGGCGAGCGCGGCCGGGTGCTTGCGTCTCGCGCGCCGGCGTGCGAGCCTGCGGGCATGGAGGACTGACGCATGGCGGAAACGAGCGCGGGAAATAGAATCTATCGGACGGTACGCGGCGTGTACATCGTGGCCCGCACGGCCATGGCCGCCACCGGGGTCGTCCTGGGCGGCGTCCTGCTGTTGCGGGGCATCAGGGCCGCCCGCGAGCATCGCAGGGAGAGCCTCGGCCCAAGGGGTGCGGGATAAGGGCCGGGCCCGCTCATCCGGCGCTCCCGCCCTTGGTCAGCAACCGGTCCAGGGCCGCGGCGAACCTGTGCTTGTCCCTGGCGCCCAGCGGCGGCGGTCCGCCCTTGACCAGGTCCATGGAGCGCATCTCCTGCATGAAGTTGCGCATGGTCAGCCTGGCCTGGACATTGTCCTTGTCGTAGACCTCGCCGCGCGGGTCGAGGCCGGTCGCTCCGCGCGCCACGATCATGGCCGCCAGGGGGATGTCGGCGGTTATGACCAGGTCGCCGGGCGCGACGTGCTCCGCGATGTGCCGATCCGCTTCGTCGAAGCCGCCAGGCACGCGCACGGCGGTGATGAGGCCCGAGTTCGCGCCCAGGTCGCCCACCGGCCGGTTGGCGACCTGGCGGACCGGAATGTCCGTGCGCCTGGAGGCCCGAAAGACGATCTCGCGGATGGCCGCCGGGCAGGCATCGTCGTCGATCCAGATGGTCATGCCGTTTCCTTGCGTAGAGCCAAGCATATCCGAAGTCGTCCAGCGGGAAAAACGGGTCCCAAGGGCCCGCGGCCCTTGGCGGGAGAGGCGCGGAGAGGGCCGCGACCCTCTCCGCATATTCCGTGGATCTAGCCCCGCGTGGCGGGCTCGATGTGGATGCGGTTGCCCCGGATCTGGTTGTTCATCATGATGCGCAGGACATCCTCGCCGTACTCCTCCGGGACCTCCACGAAGGTGAACCTGTCGTAGATGTCGATCTTGCCGATGAGCCTGCCGGGCATGCCGGTCTCCCCGGCGATGGCCCCGACCACGTCCTTGACGCCGACCTTCTGCATGCGGCCGACGTTCATGAACAGCCTGACCATGCCGGGCTCCGCGCCCGTGTCGCCGAAGCCGGCGCGGGCCTCTCGCCCGTCCTCGCCTTGGGCCTCCGCGGGCTTCATGAGCATCTTCAGGAGCGCGGCGGCCAGGTCCAGGGTTGTGGCCTCGCCCGCCTCCTCGACGAACTCATGGGCGATGCGTTGGTACTTCTCCAGGCCGCCCTCGGCCAGGGTCTCGCGCACCGTGGCCAGGAACTTGTCCGCGCGGGCCTGCTCCACGTCGCCCACCGTGGGCACCTTGTGCTGGACGATCCTGGCTTTGGTGAAGCGCTGGATGTCGCGCAGCTTGTGGAACTCCCGTCCCGAGGCGAAGGTGAAGGCCCGGCCCGAGCGGCCGGCCCGGCCGGTGCGGCCGATGCGATGCACGTAATACTCGACGTCGCTCGGGATGTCGTAGTTGAAAACGGCCTCGATGTCCTCCACGTCGATGCCGCGCGCGGCCACGTCCGTGGCCACGAGGATCTCGACGCCGCCCGCGCGGAACTTGGCCATGACCCGGTCGCGCTGGGCCTGGTTCAGGTCTCCGTGCAGCCCTTCGGCCGTGTAGCCCCTGGCCTGCAAGTGCTCGACGAGCTCGTCCACGCCCTTCTTCGTGTTCGAGAAGACCACGGCCAGCTTGGGATTGTAGAAGTCGATGATCCGGCACATGGCCTCCAGCCGGCCGAAGCGGGGGACCTCGTAGTAGATCTGCTCGATGCTGGGGACGGTCAGCACCTTGGGCGAGACCTTCACGAACTCGGGATTGTCGAGGTACTGCTCGGCCAGGCGCATGATCTCCGGGCGCATGGTGGCCGAGAAGAGCACCGTCTGCCGCTCCTCGGGCGTCTTGCCCAGGATGCGCTCGATATCCTCTCGAAAGCCCATGTCGAGCATCACGTCGGCCTCGTCGAGCACGACCATGCGCGCCCCGTCGAGCCTGAGCGTGCCGCGCTCCAGATGGTCCAGAACCCGGCCCGGCGTGCCTATGACGACCTGCACGCCCAGCCGCAGCGCCCGGAACTGCCGCTCGATGGGCTGGCCGCCGTAGACCGGCAGGACCCGCAGGCCGCGCTTGTGCTTGGCCAGGGCGTTGAGCTCCTCGGCGACCTGGATGGCCAGCTCGCGGGTCGGGCAAAGCACGATGGCCTGCACGCCGCGGCTCCTGGCATCGACCGCCTCCAGCATCGGGATGCCGAAGGCCGCGGTCTTGCCGGTGCCGGTCTGGGCCTGCCCGACCACGTCCCGCCCGCCCATGACCAGGGGAATGGCCAGAGCCTGGATGGGAGAGGCTTCCTCGAAGCCCATGTCCTCGATAGCCTTGAGCATCTCCCCGGAGAGAGACAAGCTTTCAAATCGTAATGTATCCATCGGAGTTCCTTTATCGCCCAGGGCGAAGGGTGAATTGGCGTCAGTCGCAAGAGGCTGAATTCCGTATTCTAACGGCTTTGGCGAGAAAGTCACGCGGAGGCAGGCCTGCCCTGCTCGGGACGGCGGAAGGCCAAGGACCTCGGCGTCCGCCATGCGAATCCGGACGCGGCCTCCAGCAGCCCTGGACATCGCGATCCGGGGCGGCCGGATGCCGCGGGTCGTATTGGCGCCGTCTGGCCATGCAAGCTTGGCCTCGGACCATCACGAAATGGTCCCCAAAATTCGGACAGATGTAAGGTGGAGTCGACGAACGAGGGGGACACCTTTGAAGAACAAGCGGACACGGTATTCGGCGGAGTTCAAGGTCAAGGTCGCCAAAGAGTCCATCAAGGGTGGAGACGCTCGCCCACCTGGCGGCAGGCTTTGGCGTGCATCCGAACCAGGTTGAGCGCGATTTTTTAGCCAAGGCCTCCGGGCGCCGAGCCTGACCCGCGAATTTCCATTTTCATCGACGACAACGAAGTGGCGACATTACGCTTGCGACTGGATGGGATTTTGCCATGATCGTATGAGGGTAACTTCAACGAGGAGGCACCGGATGGAAACGCAAGCCAAGCAGCCGAATTTCCTGCTCATCGTCGCCGATGACATGGGTTATTCGGACTGCGAGCCTTTCGGCGGGGAAATCCGCACCCCGAACCTGGTCAAACTGGCGGAGGAAGGGGCCCGCTTCCGCCATTTCTATACCTCGTCGCTGTGTGCCCCGACGCGTTCGATGCTGCTGACCGGCGTTGACAACCACCTTAATGGCCTCGGTGTCATGCCGCCCATGCACACGATGAACCAGTTCATGAAGCCAGGCTATGAGGGGACGCTCAATGCCAATGTGGCCACCATCGCCGAACTCCTGGGCGACGCGGGGTATTACACCTGCATGTCCGGCAAGTGGCATCTTGGAAAGAACGCTGGACAGAGGCCGGAGGATCGTGGGTTCCAGCGCGTGTTCAGCTTCCTGGGCGGCGGAGTGTCGCATTTTTCCGATGCGAGGGCGCTATCGCCGTCCGAGCAGCCGCATACCCTGTATGACGAGGATGGCCGGGACGTGACCAACGACCTGCCTGCCGATTTCTATTCGACCACCTTCTACACGGACAAGCTGATCGAGTTCCTGCGGGACAAGCCGGGGGACAAGCCGTTCTTCGCCTATCTCGCCTACACCGCGCCGCACGACCCGCTGCATGTGCCTGATGAATGGCTTGACCGCTACAAGGGCATGTACGACGGCGGCTATCCGGCAATGAAGGAAGCCCGCACCCGGCGCATGAGATCCATGGGACTGATCGGGCAAGGCGTTGGCGTCAATCCGGGCACGGATCACTTTGAGATATGGGAGGACCTGTCGGAGGAAAAGCGGCGCAGGCAGGCCCGCAAGATGGAGATCTTCGCGGCGATGACCGAGATGCTGGATGCGGGCGTCGGCAAGGTCGCTGAATACCTCAAGGAGGCGGGGGCATATGGCGACACGATCATCCTGTTCATGTCCGACAACGGCGCCAACCCCAAGGAACCGTACTTCTACTCCAATATCTCAGAGGCGGAAATCGACGAAATCTTCGACAACAGCCTGGAGAACATGGGCCGCGCGGGATCGTTCATCTCGATCGGCGGCGCTTGGGCGGAAGCATGCAACACGCCACTGTCCCACTTCAAGCTGACGACCGCGGAGGGCGGCGTGCAGGTGCCGCTTATCGTCGCGGGTCCTGGCGTCAGACGCCGGGGTGTCGTCGCCGACCAGCTTCTTCATACGACCGACGTGCTGCCGACGCTGCTCGACTATGCCGGCGTCGAACGGCCGGAGCAACGCAACGGCCATCAGCTCGCTCCGCTCTACGGGCGATCCTGGCGGGCCTTTCTCGGAGAGAATTCCCGCCAGCCCATTCGCGGCAGCTATGACGCACTCGGTTTCGAGATGATCGAATGCAAGGCGGTGATCAAGGGCGACTGGAAGATCCTGTTCCTGGCGCCGCCCTACGGTGAGAGCGAATGGCATCTCTACAACCTTCGGAACGATCCGCAGGAATTGACCAATCTCGCGAGCGAACATCCCGCCAAACTGGCTGAAATGCTGGCGGAGTGGGATGCTTATTCCAACGCCGTCGGCTATATCGAGGCTTCGGGTGACAAGGCCCTGGCCCGCATGAGTCCCGAGGAATTTTTCAGCCGTTACGGTCTCCAGCCGGGCTCATAGCCCTGCTGCCTGACAATGGCTGGCGAAGGACGACTACTTGCCCCGCGCGGCGGACACCGGCAATCGTCTCCGATTGCCCGGCTCCAACCGGCTGCAGGGCTGCATGAGGCTCGACATCCTGGAGTGCGATCCCCAGTCGCTGGCGCTTCGCCGGGACCTTTGGTGGCAGGTGTGAGATGAGCGAGATCATCAGCAGTCTTAACAGCGCGTTCACTTTGGCGTTCGTGGTTACCAGCATGTTCGGCCTCGGCCTTGGCCTGACCATGCAGGATCTGCTTGCTCCGCTCAGGAACGTCCGGCTGCTGTTGTCCGCGCTGGCGATCAATTTCGGACTTATCCCCGGAGTCGCCTGGATACTTGTGCATTTGCTGCCGCTCGAGCCGGACCTCAAGATCGGCCTCATCCTGATGAGCGCTGTCGCGGGAGCGCCGCTCGCAATCAAGGCTGTCCAGTTGGCGCACGGCGATGTGGTCGCTGCCGGCAGCCTCGTGACGCTTCAGGTTATCATCACGGTCTTCTATCTCCCTTTCGCGCTTCCGCTGCTGATTCCCGGCATTGCCGTGAACACCGTGGCGCTTGCCATGCCATTGCTCCTTCAGGTCCTGCTGCCGCTCGGAATCGGCCTCCTCATGAACGTCCGGTATGACGAAGAGGCGGATATGACGCGGCCGATCATGACGGAAATCTCCAATGTCAGTCTCGTGATGATGCTTGTCCTGAACCTGAGCAACTTTTCCCAGGTCGTGGGGCTGATCGGAACGGGGGCGATCGCCGGCGTTCTGGCCATCATAGGCGTCGGTCTGGCCGCGGGCTATCTGCTCGGCGGACCCGACCCGAGAACGCGCAGGACGCTTGCGCTGAGTTCGGCGCACCGTAACTACGCGGCGGCGTTCACCATTGCGCAGGGGAACTTTTCCGATCAGCCTGACGCCTTCCTGATGCTGTTGGCGGCGTCGCTAGTCAGCACGGTCGCCGTCTTGATTGCCGCGGGCGAGTTCCGTCGCCGTGCGTGACATCGAGAAGGACGCCGCGGAACCGCCTGGCTTGGAATAAGCCGTCCGGCTCTCTTCGGTTCGCTGTCAACCGGCAGGCCCGTTCGGAGTCGGGAGAAAGCTTGCATTGCGAGAGGACCGACCGCGATGGCGCAAGACAAACCCGGTTCAGGACCCGTGACCGACCAGCCTGGCCTGGGCGCAGTCCGCAATGCCGTTCACAACCGGATCTGGAGCCGCCTTCCGAGGGGCGCCTTGCTGCGCCGCGATGCCATGGTCGGATTGAGCAGCGCCATCAATAACGTGCCCGACGGAATGGCCAACGGCGCCCTTGTAGCGGTGAGTCCCGTCCACGGTCTGTACGGGACGATGGTCGGGCCCGCAGTGGGTGGAGTCCTTGCCAGCACGCAGCTGATGATGATCACCACGATGGCGGCGGCCTCGCTCCCGGCGGCGCAGGCTCTCGGCGGTCTGCGGGGGGAGGCCCGATTGGACGGGCTCTTCGCCATGGTCATCCTGATCGGGGTCTTTCAGCTTGTCGCTGGATTCCTGCGGCTGGACCGGTTCTTGCGCTTCGTCTCATACTCGGTCTCCACCGGCTTCCTGAGCGGCATTTCGGTTCTCCTCGTTCTGAACCAACTGCCGGTTGTCACAGGCCGCGACGCTCCCGGCGGCATGGGCGGCGCAATAAAGCTCCTGTTCGAGCTCGAAACCGTTCACCGGCCATCGCTGGCGCTGGCGGCGTTGGCGCTTGGGCTGGCCGTGATCCTTCCCTACACCCGTATCGGCAAACTCGGCCGACTGATCGCCGTCGTAGCTCCCTCCCTTGTTGTCCTGCTGATCGACTTAGACACGGTGAGGCTCGTGCGCGATAGTGGTGATATCCCGCAGGGAATCCCGCTCCCAGGGCTTCCGCCGCTCGCCGCGTTTACGCCGGAGGTCGTCACCGGAGCCGCGGCGGTGGCGATCATCATCCTCGTCCAGTCGTCCGGTGTGAGCCAAAGCGTTCCCAACCCGGACGGGTCGGCTCGCAAAGGCTCGCGCGACTTCGTGGCGATCGGGGCGGCCAATGTGGTCTCCGGCCTGGTTCAAGGCCTGCCGGTGGGCGGATCGCTCAGCGGGACCGCGATAAATGTGCTCTACGGCGGCGAATCGAGATGGGCCAGCCTGTTCACGGGTTTCTTCATGGCGCTGATCATCCTGTTCCTGTCCGCCGCCGTAGGTTTGATCGCCATGCCGGCTCTCGGGGCCCTGCTGATCCTTGCTGGGCTCTCCAGCATCAATCTGCGCGACATCCGCTTCGTCATCGAAACGGGCTGGCCCTCATGGCTGGCCGGCGGGACGACCTTCGTCGCGATGCTCTTCCTGCCTGTCCAGTTTGCCGTGGGCTTAGGGATCGTGTTGTCGGCGTTCCTCTACATCAACCGTTCCTCGACCGACGTCTCGGTGGTGGAACTGGTGGAGCATGACGATGGAATGATCGAGGAACGCCATCCGCCGAAAAGGCTCGCTTCGGAAACCGTCACCGTGCTCGACGTTTACGGCCCTCTCTTCTATGCCGGCGCCCGCACGCTTGACCGTCTTCTGCCGCGACCCATGGGCGCGAGCCGCCCTGTCGTGGTCCTGCGTTTGCGCGGCTTGGCCTCGATAGGAAGCACCCTGCTCGACGTGCTTTCCAACTACGTCGACGAACTGGCTTCGAACGGCGGACGTCTCTATCTCACCGGAGTGAGGCCTGAAGTGCGCGACCAGATCAACCGCACGAAGCGCCTCGACCTGAGCGGGCCTGTGACGATTTCCGAAGCGACTCCGATGCGTGGCGAATCCACGCGCAGGGCCGTCGCCGAGAGCCTCGCATGGCTGGTCGGCGGCGGTACGGTGAAAAGGTCGTAACATGCCTGAGGAGCCTCGGAATGTTCCGCGCCGGCGAGCGTGGCGCCGCGTCATGAGGAAGGATGTCGCTGCCGGCCTTGTCAATGCCGTCGTCAACGTCCCGGATGGGCTGGCATCGGCGGCGCTCGTCGGCGTGAATCCCGTGCACGGGCTCTACACAGGCGTCGTGGGGCCGATCAGCGGAAGCCTGCTGGTCAGCTCGCAACTGATGCTGATCACAACCACCAGCGCTTCCGCCCTGGCCGCGGGACAGGTGATCAGCGGCTACCCCGAGGCCGACCGCGACCAGGCGCTGTCCCTGCTCGTGATCCTGATTGGCCTGATGCTGGCGCTTTTCGGCCTGCTCCGTCTGGGTCGGCTGGCCCGCTTCGTCTCCCACTCGGTGATGACGGGATTCCTGAGCGGCGTCGCAATCGTGCTCGTCCTCGACCAACTTGCACCGCTGGTCGGCTATAGCCCGCAAGGAAGCAACGCACCCGTTCAGTTCGTTGACCTGATCGCGCATGCTCATTCATTCGATCCGGCGACCGTCATTGTCGGCCTTGGAACGATCGCCATTCTCGTCGGCTTGGGCCGCACCCGCCTGGCGCCCATGGCGTCGATCGTCGCGCTCGTCGCGCCTGCCGCCATTGCATGCCTCCTCGGCCTGGACAGCGTTCGGCGTATTGAAGATGTAAGCCCGATACCTCGCGGCATGCCGTGGCCGGTGTTTCCCGATCTCGCGCTGCTCAGCACGCAACTTCTCGGTTCGGCGGCGGCCATCGCCGTCATCATCGCGATTCAGGCGGTCGGCGTGAGCCAGAACGTGAGCAATCCCGACGGCAGCGACAGCGACACCTCGAAGGACATGGTGGCGCAGGGGCTCGCCAACGCCGCGAGCGGGCTTTTCTCCGGCATTCCGGCGGGCGGTTCGGTCGGACAGACCGCACTCAACGCGAGCGTCGGTGCGCAGAGCCGCTGGTCTGGCGTGATGGGCGGGGCCTGGATGCTCGCCATCGTGCTCGTATTTCCCGGCCTGGTCGGCGCAGTACCGATGACGGTGCTCGCGGCGCTCATGATCATGGCGGGCATCCGTGCCCTCAACATCGCCGAGATTCGATCCGTATGGCGGACCGGCGTCACCGCGCTCCTGCCCATGTTGACCACCTTTGTCGCCACACTCGTCCTGTCGATTCCCGCGGCCGTGGGAATAGGAGTTCTGCTGACGCTGTTGCTGTTCGTCATTTCCTCCGCCAACGACGTGACGCTGAAGGCTCTGACAAGAGGCCCCGATGGCCGCGTGCATGAATCCGAGCCGCCGTCTCACTTGCCGAGCCGCCAGATTACGACGCTCCATGTTTACGGGAGCCTCTTCTTCGCCGGCGCCCGCAAGCTCGAGGAACTGCTGCCGGACCCCGAGGGCGCGGCGCGACCGGCCGTTGTCATCCGCCTGCGGGGCCGCCGGCGTCTTGGCGCCACGCTTATCGAAGTGCTCGAGAACTATTCAAATGAGCTGGAGCGGGCGAGAGGGCGCCTCTTTCTCGCGGGCCTATCCGATGCTGCCGTCGGTCAGCTGAGGCGCGCAGGAAAGCTCGACCTTGATCGCGTGGTAATCCTCGTTCCTGCCGATGAAACACTGGGCGCCTCTACTGAAGAAGCAGTTGCCTGGGCGCGCGCATGGTTGCAAAAACACGCAATGTCTGACCCACCTGAATAGAGCAGTTTGACTTTGAGACGCTCGCTCCGGCGTTGACGGCGCAAGTGGGTGCCCATGGTGCCGGCGCTGCGCGAGCGGCTGGCGTTGTGGCTCAAGGTGCGGCCCATCAAGGACGCGGCCAATATGTTCCTCGTGCTGGACGAGTACGAGTTCTGCGAGGGGCGCCGAGGCAAGCCGTTCACGAGCCAGCAGCACGCCATGGAGCGCTGGTGCGAGCGAGCCGGGGTCAAGCCGGCCTTTGACCACCACAGCATTCGGCACAGGGGGGCCATCGACCTGTGCGAAGCGGGCGCGCGGATCAGCACGATCCAGCGCATCCTGCGGCACGAGCGGCCGACCACGACGGAGCGGTATCTGGAGAGCCTGGGCGTTGACCTCGCGGCCACGCGCGAGGCTCTGGAGCGGACCTTCGGCGGGGGCAAGGTGATCCACCTGGCCCGCGTTGCGGAGGCGAAATGAAAAACGCTCCGAAGTGTGAGTTCGGAGCGTTTTGACCCCGGGATTTGACCCCGGCAGTATGGCTAAGGTGTCTTTGGGTCTAACACCTTGAATTTCGTTGGCGTCCCCAAGGGGGTTTGAACCCCTGTTATCGGCGTGAGAGGCCGACGTCCTAGGCCACTAGACGATGGGGACGCGCTATTCTGGTGGGCCGTGATGGGTTCGAACCATCGACTCTCTGCTTAAAAGGCAGATACTCTTCCGCTGAGTTAACGGCCCTCCGAGAGGAGGGTCTAGGTAACGGTTTCGTATCGGCCTGTCAAGCGATCATCGCTGTCCCTGCCCGGGACGGCCCGCGCCAATGCGCAGGAGGATTCTTTATACAACCGGGCGCAAGATGTCCAGCCCCCCCATGTAAGGTTTTAGGGCCTCGGGAATAACGACCGATCCGTCGGCCTGCTGGTAGTTCTCCAGCACGGCCACGAGCGTCCGGCCCACGGCCAGGCCCGAGCCGTTGAGCGTGTGCGCCAGGCGGCTCTTCTTGTCGGATTTGGCCTTGCAGCGGATGCCCGCGCGCCGGGCCTGGAAGTCCTCGCAGTTGGAGCAGCTCGAAATTTCGCGGTACTTGCCCTGGCCGGGCAGCCAGACTTCCAGGTCGTAGGTCTTGGCCGAGGCGAAGCCCATGTCGCCGGTGCACAAGAGCAGCACGCGGTAGGGCAGCTTGAGGAGCTGGAGTATCTTCTCGGCGTGCGAGGTCATGAGCTCCAAATCCTCGTAGGAGCGCTCCGGGTGGGCGATGCGCACGAGCTCGACCTTGTGGAACTGGTGCTGGCGGATGAGCCCGCGCGTGTCCTTGCCGTAGGAGCCCGCCTCGGAGCGGAAGCAGGGCGTGAAGGCGCAGTAGGCCAGCGGCAGCGATTCCTCGTCCAGGGTCTCGTCGGCGTGCAGGTTGGTCAGGGGCACCTCGGCCGTGGGGATGAGATAGTAGTCCCAGCCCTCCAGCTTGAACAGGTCGGCCTCGAACTTGGGCAGCTGGCCCGTGCCGGTCAAGGTCTGGCGGTTGACGATGTAGGGCGGGATGAACTCCAGGTAGCCGTGCCGGCCGGTCTGCACGTCGAGCATGAAGCTGGCCAGGGCGCGCTCCAGGCGGGCGGCCCAGCCGCGCAGCACGGTGAAGCGGCTGCCGGTCAGCTTGGCCGCGCGTTCGAAATCGAGGCCGCCCAGGGCCGTGCCGAGTTCCCAGTGCTCCTTGGGCTGGAAGGCGAACGCGGGCGGCTCTCCCCACGTGCGCACGACCTGATTGTCCTCCTCACCCTTGCCCACGGGCACGCTCGCGTGCGGCATGTTGGGGATGGTCAGCAGGAAGGCCTGGACCTCCTCGTCCACGACCTTGAGCTCCTCGTCCAGGGCCTTGATGCGCTCGCCCTTGCCCGCGAGGGAGTCGAGCAGCGGCTGCGCGTCCTTGCCCTCGCGCTTGAGCCTGGCCACCTCGCCCGAGGCCTTGTTGCGCTCGCTCTTGAGCGTCTCGGACTCCTGGAGCAGCTCGCGCCGCCTGCGATCGAGCTCCTCGAAGCGGTCCAGGGATATCCCGGAATTGCGGTTGGCCAGGGCCTGGCGCATGTGGTCCAGGTTGCCGCGCAGGAATTTCAGGTCGAGCATGCCTCTCTCCTTGTGGTGCGGACTGCTCCCGGCGTCTAGAGCAGATCAACTTTAAGACGCCTCACTCGTCGCTTACGGCCGGCAAAGCCAGCCTGCTCCTCGTGGGCGGCAAGCCATGCTCGAGCATGGCTTGCAGAGCATTTTCAAAGCGAAAATGCTCTACAACAACTTGCTCCGACAATAAACCCCTGGCGACCCAGGGGCGCACGTTAGTCGCGCGGCTTTACAAACCTAACCCGCTTCGATCATTGCCCGCGTCGCGCGGGAGGAGGATACCGGCGGAGTGCCGAATCCCCGGGCAAGAGACATGGATGCCCGCGTGACCGGAAGGACCGGGGCCGGCCGAGCGGCGATGCGGCGCGCGGGCAAGCGATACAATTCATGAAGGGGGGAGCATGACCCGGCGCGCACGCGTGCTGGCCTTTGGGGGATTGCTGTTCTGCCTGCTCGCGCAGGCCCTGCCGACCAATGCGTCAGCCCAGCTCACGGCTGGCCACTACACCGGACGGTTCATTCCCGTGCAACCGACCGACGAGAGCGGCTTCACCTCCGTGAGTGTCACAGGCATGTCCGATGACGGCTGGATCATGACTGGCCACGCCGGAACCGCCCTCGGCGAAGTTCCCTTCGCCTGGCGGCGCATGGAGCTTCATCCCCTGGCCGGCCTGCCCGAGGGCATCACCGGCAGCGGCCATGCCGCGGGCTGGCGGGCCTACGAAACCGGCGGCGGGACCGAGTACCGCATGACAGTGGTCGGCGGCCTGGAGA
Source organism: Pseudomonadota bacterium (assembly GCA_023433925.1). Taxonomy (GTDB): domain Bacteria; phylum Desulfobacterota; class Desulfovibrionia; order Desulfovibrionales; family Desulfovibrionaceae; genus Desulfocurvibacter. Next base: position 13,260 of record JAEYTO010000091.1, read on the forward strand.
CGGCTTCCGGCAGCCAGGCCTTCCTGTGGGTGGATGGCGAAGGGCTGCTGCCGCTGGGCGGGCTTGACGGCATGGACGGCGAGGCCATGGGCACAAGCCTGTCCGGTCCGGTGGTCGTGGGCGGCGTGGCGACCTCCCGAGGCCAGGAGGCCTTCCGCTGGTCGCCCGGAAGCGGAGCCGTTGGCCTGGGCGACCTCAATGGCGGGCCCGTGGCGAGCAAGGCCTGGTCCATTTCCTCGGATGGCGGCGCCATAGTGGGCGAGGCTCAGTCCGCCCGGGGCGTCGAGGCCTTCCTGTACACGGGCGGCCAGGGCCTGACAGGTCTGGGCGATCTGCCGGGCGGGGCGCACAACAGCTCGGCGCGCTCCGTGGCCATTGACCGTGCCACGGGCCTGGTCACGGTCGTGGGCATGGGCACCTCGGCCGCGGGTCAGGAGGCCTTTCGCTGGACCTCGGCCGGCGGCATGCGCGGCCTGGGCGATCTGCCGGGCGGCGCGCATCGGAGCGTGGCCCTGGACGTGGACCGCAGCGGCCGCTTCGTGGTCGGCACGTCGAGCGCGCAAGGCGGCGACAGGGCCTTCATCTGGAGCCCGTGGGACGGCATGCTCGATCTGTTCGAGCTCATGATCAACGAGTTCGGACTGGACGATCTGGATGGCTGGACCTTCGAGTCGGCCACGGGCATCGCCAGGGACATGGCCATGGACGGCTCGACCGACGCCATGGTCGTGGCCGGGTACGGCCGGGACCCGCAAGGCGTGCGCAGCTCCTTCCGGGTCGTCTTCTATCCCATCGAGGGCGTGGAGCCCGAGCCGGAGCCGGAACCCGAGCCGGAGCCGGAGCCGGAACAGCACGGCCTGAACCAGGGCGCCTGCTACCTGCTGTTGCGCTGAGCAAGACCCATCCCTTCACGCTACGACCGGCGCGGTCAGGCCAAGACATTGTGCATTCAACCGGGAGAGGACGCTGCCCTCTCCCGGACCCGCTCCCGGCAGGGGGATGATTGACTCGGGCCGTCCTGGCCCTCGCCCCAAGGGCATCGCCCAAGGCGGCGATGTCTGATTCCGCTGTCCTGCGGAATCATGACTCGGGCTGTCCTGGCCCTCGCCCTTCGGGCGTCGCACAAGGCGGCGACGTCCAATCGTGCCGTCCTGCACGATTGTCCCCTGCACCCCGTTTCTTTTGCAGCTGGTCATGGCTTCGGACCACGCCGATCGACATGGCGCGCCACCATGCCGTATGCTCGCCTCGTCCATCGACGCACGCGATGCAGGGAGGCGGCATGCTCGATCTCGAACGGACGGTCCTGGACCTGGGCTTGGCGCTCAAGGCGCGCGGGCTCATGCTCGCCACGGCCGAGTCGTGTACCGGCGGGCTCCTGGCCGGCGCGCTCACGGCGGTCTCTGGAAGCTCGGAGTGGTTCAAGGGCGGCGTGGTGGCCTACGCCAACGAGGCCAAGGTCAAGCTCCTGGGCCTGGAGCCCGAGGCCATCGCGCGCCACGGCGCGGTGAGCGAGGCCGTGGCCCTGGCCATGGCCAGGGGTGCGCTCAGGGCCCTGGACGCCCAGGCCGCCGTGGCCATCACGGGCATCGCCGGACCCACGGGCGGCACGCCGGACAAGCCCGTGGGCACGGTCTGGATCGCCTGGGCCTGGCCCGGCTCGGCAGGGGCCGTGGACAAGGCCGAGCGCTACCTGTTCCCTGGCAACCGCGAGCAGGTGCGCCAGGCCTCGGTGGAGCGGGCCGTCCTCGGGCTGGCCGAGCGCCTGGGCCATGCCACGGCCTTGGTGTGAGATGCCGATCTTTTCGGTCTGTCCATAAGCCAAGGAGTCGCCATGCGCCTGTTCATAGGCATCCCGCTGCCCGAGGAGTACCAGCGCGGCCTGGCCGGGCTACGCGCCAGGCTTGCCCCGCGCATGCTCTCCAGCGTGAGCTGGACCCGCGAGGGCAACTGGCACGTGACGCTCAAGTTTCTGGGCGAGGTGGGGGAGGGGCGGGTCGAGGCCGTCGCCGAGGCCCTGGTCGGCGTGCGTCTGACTCGGTTCACCCTGCGCGCCGGCGGGGCCGGCTTTTTTCCCAACGCGCGCAGCCCGCGCGTGTTCTGGGCCGGGCTGGCCCAGGGGGCCGAGGAGTGCGCGGCCTGGGCCGAAACCATCGAGACGGCCATGCTGGGCCTGGGCTTCGCCCGCGAGGGCAGACCCTTCCGGTCGCACCTGACCCTGGCCAGGATCAAGGAGGCCCGTCGGGATGATTGGGAGGCCTTGCGCAAGGAGGCGGAGAGTGTCGAGTGGCCGGAGGCGAGGATCGAGGCGGCCGTGCTGTGGCGGAGCAGGCTCGGACCGGGCGGGCCGGCCTACGAGCCGCTTCGCCAGGTCGAAGCGTCGTAGGGCCGGACCCGGTCGCGGCGGGAGCTACATGTAGTCCCCGCGGTTGAACTTGAAGGTCTCCGTGACGGTGAGGATCTCCAGCTCGTTGACCATGGATTCGAGACTGGGGTTGCTTGCGACGAGCTTGGGCACATCCTGCTTGAGCTCGCTAACGGCATGGGAGATCCGCTCCAACTCGGAGTACGCCTCACGCAGGTTCGTCCGCTTGGCGGGCGACTCCAGGCGTTGGGCATACTTTTCCCAGTGGTCGAGCAGCGCGTCCATGTTCTCCATGATCCTGCCCTCCGACGGGGCGGCGCCCATGGAGTGGCCTGCGGTGCGCGGGTCGAAGCGCAGGTCGGACCCGAGCCTGGCGACCGGTACCGGCTCCCCCGCGCCCGAGGCCTTGTCCATCTCCTTGGCCAGCAGATCGCCGAACTTGCCGGGCCTGCCGGCGAGATCGGGCTGCTTGCGCCGGATCTGTTGCTCCTCGCGGAGCTGTTCCAAGTGTTCATTGCGGATTTTCATGGCTTACTCCTGGCTGATCCATGGCAGTCCCGCTAAAGCAAGATTCCTGCCAATGGGCAGGCCGTGCGGACGGCTGAACTCGCAGGGGAAAACAGGATGAAGGCAAGGAATATTTTTCCGGCGGCGTCATGCCTTCAGGGCGGCGTGGCCGGGCCAGCCAAGCCTGTCAAGCCAGAAAAGGCTTGTCACCTTCGCGCGGAACTTGCTATAAAAATCACAAGACTTCAAGATCTTAACCAGCGGCCCGCCCGCCAGGCAGGCCATGACCGGCCCGGCCGCATGACCGAAGGCCGGCAGGGCCGGAAAACCGGCAGGCGGACCAAGCGACGCGGAGGAAGCCCCATGGTGCAGGTGAAGAAGATTCTGTGCGCGGTCGATTTTTCCGAAGCGAGCAAGGAAGTCGCGGGCTACGCGGCATACATGGCGGGCAGCCTCAAGGCCGAGGTCCTCGTGCTCTACGTGGCCCCGTCCCTCAGCCAGTACGTGGGCTTCCACGTGCCGCCCAGCTCCATCGAGAGCTTCGTCAAGGAGATCGTGGCCGGGGCGGACAAGTCCATGGAGGCCTTCCTGTCCGAGCACTTCAAGGGTTTGAGCGTCCGCGGCGAGGTGGTCACGGGCTATGCCGCCGAGGAGATCCTGAACATCGCGGAAGAGGAAAAGGCGGACATGATCATCATGGGCACCCACGGCCGCCGGGGCATCGACCGAATCCTGTTCGGCTCCGTGGCCGAGCGCGTGGTCAAGAACGCCAGGTGCCCAGTGCTCACGGTGCGGCCCGGCATGGCCTATACGTAGGCAGACAATCCCGGATTCCCCGGCCGGAGGCGCCTTGGGCGTCTCCGGCCGTTTTCTCGCGGAAGATTCCGGCAGATGAAGCCGGAACTTCGCGGAGCAAGCGCCCCGGCATGCTCCACGCTTGACCAACCCCCGCCTCCTGGCCCAATGTACGGCCCTTCATCCACTATTCGACCAGGCAGCCCCCATGAGCACATCCATTCCCGCCATCCGGGTCAGGCCCGAGGCCGAGGGCTTCAAGCCCTACTCGCCCGGCCTGTCCATCGACGAGATCAAGGCGCGCCACGGCCTGTCCAACGTGATCAAGCTGGCCAGCAACGAGAACCCCCTGGGCGTGTCGCCCGTGGTGCGCAAGGTCATCGAGGAGAAGGCCGGCCTGGCCTTCCGTTACCCGCAGTGCGGCTATCCGCGCCTGCGCCAGGCCATCGCCGAAAACCTCGGCGTGGACGTGGCGGGCGTGGTGGCCGGCAACGGCTCGGACGAGATCATCGACCTGCTCGTGCGCGTGCTCTGCCGGCCCGGCCAGGACCACGTGCTCGCGGCCCGGCCGTGCTTCTCGGTCTACGGCTCCCAGGCGCGCATCTGCGGGGTGGACTTCCGCCAGGTGGACTTGAACCCGGACTTCTCCCTGCCCCTGGACCGCCTGGCCGACGCCGCCGACGAGCACACGGCCCTCGTCTTCGTGACCAGCCCGGACAACCCCACGGGCGTGGCGGCGCGGACCGACGACCTGGAGGCCTTTGCCCGCGCCCTGCCTTCGCGCACGCTGCTGGCCGTGGACGAGGCCTACATCGACTTCGTGGACGACCAGGAGCGTGCAAGCCTCCTGCCGCGCCTGATTTCTCGGGCTGGCCTGCCCAACGTGGCCCTCGTGCGCACCTTCTCCAAGGCCTACGGCCTAGCCGGACTGCGCCTGGGCCTGGGCGTGCTCCCGGCCGATTTGGCCGACATCGTGCTGCGCGTGCAGATGCCCTTTTCGGTCAACCTGCTCGCCGAGGAGGCCGGCATCGCCGCCATGGCGGATGAGGTGTTCCACGCCGAAACCCTGCGCGTGACCCGCGAGGGCCGCGACTGGTTGACCAGCGAGCTTTCGGCCCTGGGCTGCGCGCCCGTGCCTTCCCAGGCCAACTTCATCATGTTCGCGCCGCCCATGGAGGCCCGGGCCGTGTTCGAGGGGCTCCTGCGCCGGGGCGTCATCGTGCGGCCCCTGGCCAGCTACGGCCTGGCGGACAGGATTCGCGTGAGCATCGGCCGCATGGACGAGAACCGGGCCTTCGTGGCCGCGCTCAAGGAAGTCCTTGCCGAGGGGGCGCGCGCATGAGCCGCCTCATCGTGACCCTGGACGGGCCGGCCGGCGTGGGCAAGACCACCCTGGCCAAGCGGCTGGCCGAGGCCCTGGGCGTGGCCTATCTGGATACCGGGGCCATGTTCCGCGCCGTGGCCTGGAAGCTCGGCGAGGGCGCCTGGGACTGGCCCGAGCAGCGGCTGTCGGAAGCCCTTGGGGCCATGTGCTTCAGCCTGTCGGGGCAAGGCGCGGACTCGCGCCTGTCCTTGAACGGCGAGCCGCTGTCCGAGGCCATCCGCACCGAGGCCGTGGCCCGCTGGGCCTCCAACGTGGCCCGGCTGCCCGTGGTGCGCGCGGCGCTCAAGAAGGCTCAGCAGGACATCGGCCGCGACTGTCCGCTGGTGGTCGAGGGCCGCGACATGGGCAGCGTGGTCTTCCCGGCCGCGCCGCGCAAGTTCTTTCTCGACGCCGACCCGGCGGTGCGCGCCGAGCGCCGCGTGGACCAACTTCGCCAGGCCGGCCAGGCAGCGGACTTCGAGGAGACCCTGGCACAGATCAAGGCTCGCGACGACCAGGACCGCAACCGCGCCGCGGCCCCGCTCAAGCCGGCCGCCGACGCGGTGATCGTGGACACCTCCCGCCTGGATGTGGAGGGCGTGTTTCAGGTCATCCTCGGGCATATTCGCAAGCAGTAGCAGGGCTCCGCCCTCGCGCCCCCGGTCGAGAGGAGAAAGGTAACACTCCAAAAGAACTAAGTCTGAATTGGCTATCCAGCTTCACCTTCCGAGCCAGCATTTGAAACCATAAGTTCATCCACTTGATCGAGGAACGCGGCGAGTTCGCCGCCTGGCTGGCCTGTGCCTTGCGACCGCCATTCATCCATTGGCCTGCTCATTGCAAATTTGCGGGTGTCTTGTGACAGCTTCTCCAGCTCGTTGTTTGTCATGTCGTGCATGCGCAAATAGTACTGACTCCAGCGGGTAAAGGTCAGAATCCACATCGAGACTATCAAGGCATCGTTCCATCGCGACCAATTGGAGGTACTAGCGAGGGGCTGTTGCACGATCCGTTGTTGCCGCTTCAAGAGCGCCTTCATCGGCTTCAAGCTGGCCTGCTGTTGTTCGTGGCTGCTATGGGCGAAAAGGAACGCGGCGGTTTTGGTCGTCTGCCCTTCGCGCGTGCTTTCAAACAGTCGTAAGTGGTTCTGTTTCGGCCCGAGCAGCGCAGCCAGTTCCTGAACCCAGATTTCACACGCGTCGTCGACGTTGGCGTGGTCATTCTCCAACAAGGGAGAGACCACATCTTGGAACAGCCATGGCTCAGCCCAGCACAGTTGCCGCATATGCCCACGCAGGGAATCGATCAAGCGCGTCAGCTCTTCGGAGGTTATGGTTTCCGGCAGTGCCTCATGCAGCGCCTCGACCAGTCCGTTGTATATTTCGGCTTTCTCCGGATCCCTTGCCGCGTGCGCAACCATCCAGCCCAGGGCCTGCACCTGCTCAGGACCGGAAAAGGTGGTGACCAACTGCCGCACGGCAGCGAGCCCTCCCGGTTTCTCCAACTCTCGCTCAACAGCGTTCAGCCCCAACCAGCGCAACAGGCCACGGCTGCTGTGAAGGAGATGATCCCGTTGACATTCGCCAATGCCGAACTCTAGGGACAGCGAAATCTCATTGATGATCTGGCTCAACAGCGACAGTCGCATCACGTCCAGACGTTGAGGCTCCACTGGAACATTGGCCATCTGAGTCTCGGCGCTGCCCATGAGGGCGTCCGGGGCATATCGCCACAGAAGCTTGATGGCATAGAACTCCGCCCAGGTCAGGGCTGTGTATTTTATCGCATGGTAAAAGTGATACGTGTGATAGGAACTGTGGAGTAGGGTCTCGATAGGTTCCTGGAAGAAATTGGGAGGTATTACATCCAATTCCTTGTTCGGCTCATCATGCTCGCGGTTGAATGCGGTCTCAAGGAATCGCGCCAGTAATTCCAGAACATCCCGCCTGGATTCGAATTCGCGAAAAACGTCGTCTTCTGTGTGTGAATGCGCGAGGATGTCGCCAAGTACATCCCACATCGCCGAGAAGTTTGTAAAATCGCTTCCCTGCTGGATCAGGCAAGTATGCAAACCTTTCGTCCCTGGCAGAACCAACGAGTTTCCCTTGAGCAGGCCATGCGCAGCCATCTGCGCCTTCAACAGATCGCCGCACAAGCCTTGGAGCGAAGGCTCGCCGGTCCATACGCTCAGCACGTCGCCTGCTCGGGCCTTTTCGAGGAAACGCAGTGGTTCGTAATGTTGCAGTGCCGCCGACGATGCCGTGGAGTTGAAGAGAAGCCGCATGGAAGGAGTTGCGCTTTCGCCTTCGGACAGCGCGGCCACCGCCTCCCGCACCAATCCGGACATGTATCGCTCGACTTGCAGCAGGACATCGGAAGGAATCGGAGTGATCAGCAAAGGATAGTTTTGAGCCACAGTCTGGAACGAGTTGGACAGGTGGAAACCTGCGACTGGGAGCCCATCCGAGCCCATGACCAGGATGTAGCGATCATGCAATCGGCCTTCTTTCAGGCCGTAGATGCGCAGCTTGATGCGCTTCAGAAGTTGGCGGTTATGCTCACAATGGGCCACCAGATTGTCAATTCCACTCGGGGAGGGCTTGTCGGCTTCACACGGCGAGCTGTCGCCCTTTTCAGACGACTCCTTGGGGAGAGACCTGAAGATGATGTAGTCGGAGTCCTCTGTCGCGCAGAGCAACACCAGCCCTAAGCCGGCGTCTTCAAAATAGGGATCGAAAATGACCACTTGGTGCTGCTGATACTTGGCCAGCAGCCTCTTGAACCACTCCACGAACTGTAAGCGCCCCTCGCCGTCGCCCTGGCCCCAACGCAGGAAAAACCGCCCCTCCGACTTAGGCGGATGGAGGCGTGTAACAAGGGATGCGAGATCGCGGTTGACCGGGACCCAAGGATCCGCCTCACGCCCGCCGATGCGGTCAGTTCTGTCTAAATTGCCGTGCCTAATCGCCAGGGCTGCCTTCACCCGCGCTGACGCGGACGGCCGAGTGGTCTTTTCCAGCCAATCGAATTTAACCGAGCGCGCACCGTGACCCGCCACATGAATCTGTAAATGGAGCTCGCGGAGATAGCCGATCCGCCAGCGGCAACAAAGTACGCCCTGGTGAGAATGCTCGCCATCGAAGCCGAAGATTTCCAGTTCGGTTTCGTCGGTCCTCGCACGCAGTTGGTCGCTTACCTCAAACCTGCACTCGAACGTACCCTCCGCATCGCGTTCTGCCGTGGCGAGGCCCGCAGAGACGATCTGTCCATCGCTCATGATGCTCAGGCGGAACAGGAAGCCATTGAAGTGCGGAACCTGCATCGGGTTGAATCGGGCGACCAGGGCGAGCGGGGCGTCTGTCCAACTTACATCCAGCAGGCTCCGCTCTTGTTCATCCAACGCGGGAAAGACCAGAAGTTCAAGGTCGCCGAATCGGGCGCTGTCGGCGCCACCAAAATCCAGACCTGTATCCGCGTTGAGGCGCTTAACCACGGATGCTGTCAAGGCTACGTCGTAGTCTTGGCCCAGGCGGAACAGCGCTCCCTTATTCGCTTGAGTGATAGAAGCGCTGAAAGCCCCAGCTCCGTCATGGGGGCTGGAGAGCGAACGCCGATCATGTGCATCGCGGTTGAGCAGGTAGGCGACAGGGCGAAAGGCCAGATTCGCAGCGGCAAGCGCGGTCGTCCCAAAACGCGCCTTCAAATTGTCTGAAAGTCCGAGATTCAGTTCTTCGCTGATTGCCGAGACGGTTCTGCCGACGCTCAATTGCCGAAGAATCTCTGCGCAATGGACGCTTTTGACGTACAGGTTAAGTTTGATGATTTGCGCTTGGACTTGCCCGCAGGGATGGAAGTCCTCATCGTCACTGGCGGACCAGCTATCGCTGGAATAACAGTAGGGGAGAAGACGACCGTAGACGACGCGATTTTCAATCAATTGCTCGGACTTGATCTGCAATATCCACATCTGTAACGCGCAGTGGCGGGCATCCTCTGAGAACAGCCGTTCTAGCCGACTGTCGTTGAGCAGATCGTCGAGTGCAGGGATCACTATTCCCATATGAGTTCCCTCGCATTTTCAGCCAATCGTCCTGAACAGCCCCGGCAGCACAGCCTCGGCGTTTTCCGCGATGGCCGCCAGGTCCGAGGGTTGAAGCTCCAGGCTGTCCCAAGCCTGCTCCGAGAAGGGCGGCAGGAAGTACTCGCCCGACAGGCCGTAGCCCAGGGCGCGGCTCATGATGTCGGCCAGGTGGACCACGGCGTTCTCGCGCACCTGCTCGGAGATCTCCGGGATATGGTGGTAGAGCACGGTGGAGCGCAGGGTCGGCGGCAGCTCCCACTTGCGGAAGAGCAGGCTGCCCAGGGTCGAGTGGTCGTAGCCGATCTCGTCCTGCTCGGCGTAGTGCAGATACATCTGCCGCGTGCTGGCCTTGAGCAGGGCCTTGCGCGACATGTCGGGCATGGCCTGGAAGAGCACGAGCCGGCCCATGTCGTGCAGCAGCCCGCCCAGGAAATGGTACTCCTTGTCGCGCACGCCGGCTCGCTCGGCGATGAGCCGCGCCAGCACGCCCGTGGACAGGGCGTGCTGCCAGAAGGCGGGCAGGTCGATAAGCTCGGGCGGTATGTCCTTGAAGTGGGTCATGACGGACATGGCCGAGGCGAGCAGGCTGAGCTGCTCGGTGCCCACGAGCGACACGGCGCGCAGGATGGAGTCGACCGTGCGGCCGGAGCCGTAGAATGGGCTGTTGACCAGCTTGAGCAGCCGGGCGGCCAGGCTCGGGTCCGAGCTGACGATGTCGGCGATGTCCGCTGTGGTCTTGTGCTTGTCGGCCAAGGCCGACTGGAGCGCGGTGTAGATCTGCGGGGGCGAGGGCAGCTCCAGGTCGGCCAGGGCCATGAAGTCCGGGTCGATGCCGGGCTGGCGCGCGCTCTCGTCGGGCTTGTCGTCGGCGAGCTGGGCGAAGAAGCGGCGCTCCTTTTCCAGCACGTGGTCGCGTCTGCGACTGTCCAGACGCCGCCGGCGGGCTGACTGGCCAAGGGTGAAGAGCATGGCCACGGCCGGGTGCTCGCGGTCCGCGAAACGGAACACGCCGCTGGTGATGCCGCGCGCGGCGTCTGTCGCCGGGTCTTCCCTGACAGGTACGGTCTTGCCGCCCGCGGGCCGCTCGTTATGTGCTGTCATGTCTCCTTCCGCTGGGGGCCTTGAGATCGGATGCGCCGCGTCGGATTTGCCGGCTTTGCTTGGCTCATCCGGGTCCTTCAGGCTGGGCGCGCGCAGCATACCCTTGGCCAGCCGCCGGAGCAAGAGCCCGCGGATGGCTGTTGCGGGCGCGGGCGATGGCGTTTATAAGGCTGACGTCCCGCCCGAGCGCCGCGCGGCCGGAGCCTCGGCCCCGGAAAGCCCGAAGCCATGCCAGGACGCGAGCCGGCGCCCGAAGCCGCCGGCCTTCCCCCCAACACGCCAGGAGCCGTCATGCCGCCCGCCAAGCAAGGCACGGGAACCGCCCGCCCTGACCAGTTCTCCCGCGTGCTGCCCGCGCTCCTGTTCATCGTGGTGGTATTCTTCCTGACCTTCATCTCGCGCATGGTCTTCGGCCCGCTCATGGTCGTCATCGAGGGCGACCTGGGCATCAGCCACTCCCAGGCCGGCGGGCTGTTCCTGTTCATGTCCCTGGGCCTGTCGGGCGGGCTGCTCAGCGCCGGGGTCCTGTCGGCCTACATCGTGCACAAGCGCATGGTCGTGCTCTCGGCCCTGCTCATCGGCCTGGGGCTGCTCCTGGCCGGCGGGATGCAGGGCCTCTGGGGGCTGCGCGCCGCGCTCATGGCCGTCGGCTACGGCGCGGGCCTGTACCTGCCCTCGGGCCTGGCCATGATCACCTCGCTGGTCGAGCCGCGCAACTGGGGCAAGGCCCTGTCGCTGCACGAGGCCGCGCCCAACATGAGCTACATCCTGGCTCCGCTGCTGGCCGAGATGATGGTGGCCCAGGCTTCCTGGCGCGCGGGCGTGACCGTGCTCGGCGCGTGCTGCCTGGCCGTGGGCCTGGCCTTTCTGGCCTGGTTCGACCGCGGGCGCTTCACGGGCGAGGTGCTCAACCCCGACCTGGCCCGGCGCATCGTGCGCGTGCCCGCCTTTTGGCTGCTCACGCTGTCCATGGGCCTGGCCGTGGGCGCGAGCATCGGCCCCTACGCCATGCTCCCGCTCTACCTCACGGACCTGGGCTGGTCGCGGCCCGAGGCCAACCATCTCCTGGCCGTCTCGCGCATCTCCGGGGTGCTCATGGCCTTCGTCTCCGGCTGGCTCACGGACCGTCTCGGCGTGCGCTGGACCATGGGCGGGTATTTCCTGCTCTGCGGCCTGGTCACGGCCCTGTTGGGCCTGACCACGGGCTCCTGGCTCGTGGCCGTGGTGCTCCTGCAGCCGGCCGTGTCGGTGTGCTACTTCCCGGCCGGGTTCACGGCCGTGTCCCGTGTGTTCGAGCCGCGTGTGCGCGGGGCCGCCGTGGCGCTCATGACGCCGTTCACGGGCTTCTTCGGCGCGGGCCTTGTGCCGGCCGTCCTCGGCGCGTTCGGCGAGGCGGGCGCGTTCGGCACGGGCTTCGTGGTCCAAGGCTGTCTGCTCCTTACGCTCCTGGCGATCCTGCCCCTGCTGCGCATCGAGGCGCGCGAGGCCTGAGCATGCCTTGACAGGGCAATCCCGAGAACCTAGCTTGTTTTAATTATATTTTCGATCAAGGAGACCAACATCATGGCGCACGATGTCAGACTTGTGAAGCTCATCAACGGCGATACGGTCCTTGGCAAGTGGGACGAGGCCGATAAGAAGCTCAAGGACGTGGCCGTCATCCAGACCATACCCACGCAGCAGGGTGCGCAGATGCTCCTGCTGCCCTTCGGCTATCCCTTCGAGACCGAGATCACCGGCGAGATCGACGAGCGGCACATCATGTACATCTTCAAGAAGTTTCCGGAAGAGCTCAAGACCAAGTATCTGGAAGCCATCAGCAACCTGACCCTGGCCACGGGCGGCGACCTGCGCAGCCTCGACAGGATGGCCCAGGGCAGCCGTGGTCCGGTGAGCGACTTCGCCTCGCAGTTCCTCAAGAAGTAGCTCGCCAAGACGAGCGCGCTTGAGCCGATGACGCGTGAGTAAGGGTGGCTCGCCACCCTTTTCGCGTTTTTCCGGCCCGGACCTGGCCCTCCGCACACCAACCAGGAATAGTATGCGCGAACTCCTCCCGCTCCTGCCGCGGCCCAGCCGCTACGTCGGCACCGAATGGGGCTCGGTGCGCAAGGACCCGTCAGCGGTGTCCGCGCGCCTGGCCCTGGCCTTCCCTGACCTGTACGAGGTGGGCATGTCCTACCTTGGCCAGAAGATCCTTTACTCCATCGTGAACAAGCGGCCCGAGTTCTGGGCCGAGCGGGTCTACAGCCCGGACGTCGAGGCCGCGGCCGTGCTCCGCGAGCACGGGGTTCCGCTGGCCACGCTCGAATCCGATACGCCGCTGGGACGGCTCGACGCCGTGGCCTTCCACATCACGCACGAGCTTTGCTACACGAACGTGCTGCTCATGCTCGACCTGGCCGGCATCCCGCTACGCGCCGAGCACAGGGACGAGAGCCACCCGCTGGTCATGGCCGGCGGCGGGGCGGTCTTCAACGCCGAGCCCCTGGCGCCCTTCATGGACATCATGGTCCTGGGCGACGGCGAGGTCGTTCTGTGCGAGCTCATGGCCGAAATCGCCAGGAGCAAACGGGAAAAGATCGGCAGACGCGAACTGCTCCTGTGCCTCAAGGACCTGCCGGGCGTGTACGTGCCCGCGTTCTTCGAGTTCCAGGGACCGGGTAGGCCGCTGCGGCCCCTTGTCCAGGGCCACGAGCGCGTGGACAAGGCCGTGGTGTCCGACCTGGACCAGGCCGAGTTCCCCCGCGAGCCGGTCATGTCCCTGGGTCAGGCCGTGCACGACCGGCTGACCGTGGAGATCGCCCGCGGCTGCACGCGCGGCTGCCGCTTCTGCCACGCCGGCATGGTCTACCGGCCCGTGCGCGAGCGCGGCCTGGACCGGCTAGACGAGATCATCGGCCAGAGCCTGACGGGCACGGGCTACCAGGAAGTCTCCTTCCTGTCCCTGTCCACGGGCGACTACTCGGCCCTGGATGCGCTCTTCGAGCAGAGCTTCGAGCGCTGCATGCGCGAGCAGGTCTCCATCTCGCTGCCGTCGCTGCGCGTGGGCTCCATCTCCGGCAGGCTCATGGGCCTCATGTCGCGCATCCGGCGCACGGGCGTGACGCTGGCCCCCGAGGCCGGCAGCCAGCGGCTGCGCGACGTGATCAACAAGGGCATCGGCGAGGAGGATCTGCTGGCCCACGTGCGCAGGCTGTTCGACAACGGCTGGCAGCAGGTCAAGCTCTACTTCATGATCGGCCTGCCCACGGAGACCGAGGAGGACGTGCGGGCCATCGTGGACCTGTGCCGCAAGGTCGAGCAGCAGGGCAAGGGCGCCAGGCGTTTGCAGGTCACGCTGGCCGTCTCGCCCTTCGTGCCCAAGCCGCACACGCCCTTCCAGTGGGAGCGCCAGGCCCCGCGCGAGGAGATCCAGGCCAAGATCGCGCTGCTCAAGGACATCCTGCGGCCGTACAGGCGCATCAAGCTGCGCTGGCACGAGCCGGACATGAGCTTCCTGGAGGGCGTGTTCTCCCGCGCCGGCCGCGAGCTGGCGCCCGTGGTGGAGCGCGCGTACCGCAAGGGCGCGCTGTTCACGAGCTGGGTGGACCAGCTCGATTTGGGCAAGTGGCTGGAGGCCCTGGACGAGGAGGGCCTGCGCGCCGAGGATTTCCTGCGCGGGCGCGGCGAGGACGAGCCTCTGCCCTGGGACCACCTCAATCCCGGCGTGACGCGCACGTTCCTGCTCACCGAGCGCAGGCGCGCCCTGGAGGGCAAGGTCACGCCCGACTGCCGCTACGACGCCTGCCGCAACTGCGGGGTCTGCGCCTTTCAGGGCCGGACCTCGTCGCTCGCCCAGATCAAGGACGCCGAGCTGCGGCCGCTGCTCGTGTTCCCGGAACGCGACCAGACCCCGGAGCCCGAGGCGGCCATGGCGGAAGACATCTCCGGGGATGGCGCGCGAACGCTTTCCGCGCCCGGAGCAAAGGGAGCGGAGGGAACGGCCGGGCGCGCGCCCAGGCCTAACGTGTCCGAGGCGCTTACGCGCAAGGCCGGCCACTTCCGCGTCTGGTTCTCCAAGACCGGCCCGGCGGCCTGGCTGTCCACCCTGGAGCTGCAAGCCGTGTTCGAGCGCTGCCTGCGCCGGGCCGGCGTCAAGCCGTCCTTTTCCAAGGGCTTCCACCCCTTGCCGCTCGTCTCTTTTGGCCGGGCCCTGCCCGTGGGCGTGGAGAGTCTGGTGGAGTGGTTCAACCTGTTCACCCGCGAGGAGTACTCGCCCGAAGGGCTCGCGCGGCTGCTGGCCCCGACCCTGCCCGAGGGCTTGTGGCTTGAGCGCGTGGAGCGGCTGTCCATGGGCCGCCGCCAGCCCCAGGCCGTGGCCGAGGAGTTCGAGGTGGAGTTCACGGGTCCGGCGGAGCGGGCAGGGGAGTTCCGCGCGGCCTGGGAAGCCTTTGTCCGCTCCGACAGCTTCCCGGTGGTGCGCGAGACCAAGCGCGGCCACAGCGCCATGGACCTCAAGAAGGTCATGAGCGTGCTGGAGGCCGGCGAGCGGCGCGCGCGCCTGTCCTGCGACTGGAGCGCGCGCTACGTGAGCCCGCTGTTCGCCGTGCGCGAGGTGCTCAAGTCCATCCCGCCCACGGAGCTGCGCGTGGTCAAGACGGCCCAGCGCTTCGGCGAGCCCGGCGCGGCCTGACAGTATGGGGAAGCATCGACTGTCTGCACGGCGACCGCGACTTCGAGGCCCTGGCCCAGGTCGCTGAACTCGAATTCCTTTGAGCTCGTCGTGCTCCAAGCCATGCAATCGGCCGATATCCTTGCCTCAAGCCGCCGGGCCTGTTAGGAAAGAATACGCGTGAGTCCCGGCCCGGCCCGTGAATGGCTTCGGGCATGGAGCGCGGGTCGGAGAGCGACGGATCCCCTTGTTCGACGCAGCACATTCAAGGAGGCGTACATGAGCGTGGACCCCAAGGCCCTGGAAGGAAAGATCAAGCAGCTCTATCCCGAGATCGGCAAGTACGGCATCGACATGAGCAGCCGCTGGGACGACGTGACGCAGTCCTGGATGATCCGGCTCGCCAAGGGCGACAACACGCTGGAGACGCACATCGAGCCGCAGGATGCCCAGGATTGCCTGGGCGGCGCCAAATGCGTCTACCTCGGCGCCCAGATCGGGCGCTTCGTGCAGGACTACTGCCTGCTCGACGACAAGTCCTGCCGCTAGGCTCCCGTGATGCCGAACGTTCGAGCGAGGGGCGCGCCCCTCGCTTTTTTTCGTCGTGCGCGGCAAGACCTTTCCCACGCAATCATTGACAGCCGCCCGTGAGATTCTAGTACGCTAGCCAATAATTCACCGCCAAGGAGGATCGAGTGCGTCATGCGAATACCATACATATTGTTGCTCATGGGGGTGCTGGCCGTGGCCGCCTTGGGTAGCGCCCAGGCCCAGGCGCGGGCCGAGAAGAAGGCCACGCCCCTGCCTGAGACCGGGATGATCGCCGAGCCCCGGATCGTGGTGCTGGAGAACGGGCTGACCGTGCTCGTGCTGGAGGACTCGCGCTTCCCCCTGGCCTCGGTGCGCCTCTACGTGCGGGCCGGATCGGCCTACGAGGACCCGGCCAAGGCCGGCATCAGCCACGTGCTGGAGCACATGGTCTTCAAGGGCACGGAGAAGCGCAAGCCGGGCGAGATCGCGGCGGCCATCGAGGGCGTGGGCGGCTACCTCAACGCGGCCACGAGCTTCGACTACACGGTCTACTACGTGGACGTGCCCGCGGAGCAGTGGCGCCTGGGCCTGGACGTCATCAAGGACATGACCTTCGGCGCGACCGTGGACCCCGCCGAGCTTGAGCAGGAGAAGAATGTGGTCCTGTCCGAGCTGGAGCGGGGCGAGGACAACCCCGACCAGCTCATGTTCAAGACCATGCAGTCCATGGTCTGGGACGGCAGCACCTATCGCTGGCCCATCATCGGCACCCGCGAGAGCATCAAGTCCATCGCCCGGGACGACATCAAGGGCTATGTGCGCGCCCGTTACCAGCCGCAATCCATGCTCCTCGTGGTGGCCGGCAAGGTCGACTCCAAGGCGGTCATCGAGGAGGCCAAGGCGGTCTACGGCGGCCTGCGCAACGACCGCTTCCTGACCCCGCCGCAGCCCTTCACGCTTCAGGCCAAGGGGCCGGGACCGCGGGTGCGCGTCTCGGAGGGCGACTGGAACAAGGTCTACCTGTCCGTGGCCTTCCCCATTCCGGGCCTGCGCTCGGACGAGACCGTGGGCCTGGACGTGTTCGCGCACATGCTCGGCGGCGACAGGACCTCGCTGCTCTACAACCGCTTCAAGTACGAGAAGCGCCTGGTGGACGAGATCTCGGCCTTCTCCATGACCCTTGAGCGCGGCGGGCTCCTGTACATCTCGGCCACGCTCGACGCGGCCAAGGTGGCCCCGTTCTGGGCCGAGCTCGTGACCACTTTCGCCGGCCTGGAGGCCGCCGGGTTCACGGACCAGGAGCTGGAGCGGGCCAAGCTCAACCTGGAGGACAGCCTGTTCCAGGCCAAGGAGACGCTCTCGGGCCTGGCCTCCAAGGTCGGCTACTTCCAGTTCTTCGAGGGCAGCGTGACGCAGGCCGAGGAGAACTACCTCTACGGCCTGCGCAACGTGGACAAGCCGCAGATCCAGGGCCTGCTCGACGCCTACTTCCAGCCCGACAAGCTCGCGGCCGTCGTGCTCGCGCCGCGCGGTGCCGCCCTGGACGCCAGGACCCTGGAGGCTAAGGTGGCCAAGGGCTGGCCGCGTGTCGAGACCGAGAAGGCCAAGATCATGGAGACGGCGGCCGCCGGCGCCGAGGTGATCCCGGTTGGCGCCAGCAGCGTGGTGCTCCTGCCCGACGCGACCCTGCCCTACACGGCCTTCAGCGTGTCCTGGCCGGGCGGCGACGGCCTTATCGACCCGGGCCAGGCCGGCCTCACGGAGCTGGCCGCCAAGGTGCTCATCCGGGGCGCCGAGGAACTCTCGGCCCAGGGCGTGCAGGAGTTCCTCGCCGACCGGGCCGCGTCCATGTCCGCCGCGGCCGGCCGCGAGACGTTCTCCCTCTCCGCCAAGTACCCGAGCCGCTTCGAGGCGGACATGCTCGGGCTCGTGGAGAGCGTGCTGACCACCCCGGCCGTGGCCGAGGACGAGCTGGACCGCGCCAGGGACGAGATCCTGGCCGAGATCAAGCAGCGCGAGGACCAGCCCACCGGGCTGGCCTTCCGGCGCATGTTCCCCTTCCTGTTCTCGGGCCGGGGCTACGGCATCTTCCACCAGGGCACGCCCGAGACCCTGACCGGCCTGGACCGCAAGAACGTGCTGGCCTACTGGAAGGAGCAGGCCCGCGAGCCCTTCGTGCTCGCCGTGTGCGGCACCTTCGACCGCGAGGCCGTCCTGCGGCTGGCCAAGAGCCTGGAGAAGTCCCTGGGCGCGCCCGAACCGGCCTACTCCTTCGGCGCGCCCAAGTGGAACGCCGAGCGCGTGCTACCGCTCACGCTGCCTGGACGCAACCAACTGCACATCCTGCGCGTGTTCCCGGTGCCGGGCGAGGGCCATCCGGACTCGGCGGGCCTGGAGCTCATGCGCGCGGCCCTGGCGGGCCAGAGCGGCATCCTGTTCCGCGACCTGCGCGACAGGCAGGGTCTGGGCTATACCGTGACGGCCTTCACCTGGCAGGCCCCCAACGTGGGCTTCATGGCCTTCTACATCGGCACGGATCCGGCCCGGAAGGACCAGGCCCTGGCGGGCTTCGACCAGGCCATCGCCAACCTGCGCGAGCAGGCCCTGCCCAAGGAGGAGCTGGAGCGGGCCAAGAACCTCCTGTGGGGCGACTACTACCGCGATCACCAGAGCCTGCTCTCCCGCAGCCGCGAAGCCTCCGGCCTCAAGGTCAAGGGCCTGGACCTGGGCTACAACCGCGAGCTCATCGCCAAGGCCCAGGAACTCTCGCCCGAGGACATCCGCGCATTGGCGGAAAGGTACCTGGTCATGGACGCCTCGTACCTCGTGCTCGTGCAGCCTTAAATCGAGCCAAGAGACAAGGGCGGCCGACGCCGCCGGAAAGCAAGCGAACAGGGACAGCGGGGTGCCGCTGTCCCTGTTCGCATTGCCGCGGCATGCAGTGACTTGGGGCCTGAAGAGCACTGCTGACGACATGCACGGATCGTCGACCACGAGTCTCGCGAGCGCGCAAAGCAATCAGCCGTTCCGATAAAGATGGAAAAATAACGATACTTGTTGACACACACGCTTCAATGCGTACTGTGCGGCAAGGTAAGGCCTGCCAGTCGCGCGAAATTCCGAATGGCTGAAGCGCGACATCCCTCCACCTTCCAGATCATGGGAGGACGAGCGAAGTGATGGACAAGCCGCTATGTCTCATTGTCGAGGACGAGCCCATCTATTTAGTCATCATTGCTGAAGTACTGGAGTCGCTGGGATACGGCACGCTCGCGGCGCGTAGCGAGAGGGAGGCCATGGGCCTGCTGCGCAGCGCCGAGCCCGCCCTCGTGATCATGGACATCCATCTTCACGGCAGGCCCAGCGGCATCGAGCTCATCCGCTTCATCAGGGCCGGCGGAGAGAGCGGCGGCTGCGTGCCCATCATCGGGGTCTCGGCCGCGGATTTCAGCGAAACGCACGCGCCGGAGGCCTCCGGCCCCAAGGGCATGAACGCCTTCGTGTCCAAGCTTCGCCTGGTGCAAGGCCTGGCCGAGGCCGTGCGCAAGGTGGCCTAGCGGTCCTCGGCGGTCACTTGCCTTCCTTGAGGATGAGCCTGGCCACCTCGGGATCGTAGGCCTTGTCGGGATCGAAGGCCTGCTTGTCCTTGCCCTGCCCCTTGTACATGGCTTGGGCGCGCTTGATGGAGCTGTAGGGCACCCAGCCGTGGTCCTCCCACAGCCTGGGGTCGTCGGCGCTCCACAGCCGGAACCACAGGTTGCCGTCCTCGTCCTTCACATACATGCGCACGCGCTTGTTCTGCGGAAAGGGGTAATAGAAGAGCCCCTTGTCGTCTTGCATCGTCTTCTCCATGATGTGTGGGTGCGGCCCGTCGCGGCGAGGCCAGAGCATCTGCTTCTGAAAATGCTCCGCAAGCCATGCGCCGGCGTGGCTTGCCGCCGCGCAGGCGCAATCCGCTTGCGCCGTCAATGCCGGAGCGAGCGTCTCGAAGTCAATCCGTTTCAAAGGCTCTCGGAGCGCTCCAGGGCCTTGCGGGCCTCGTCGGGCTTGCCGCAGGCCTCCAGGGCCTGGGCCAGCAGCCGCCAGTAGTGCGGCTTGTCGGGCTTGAGGGTCACGCTCTGGCGGGCCAGGGTCTCGGCGATCTCGGGGTCCTCGCCGGCGTCCAGGTAGAGCTTGGCCATGAGGTGCACGGCCAGGGCGTCATAGGGGTTGAGCAGCAGGGCCTGGTGCAGGTTCTCGCGCGCCTCCTCGAAGCGGCCCTCGGCCAGGTCGAGACGGGCCAGGTGGCGCATGGTCAGGATGCGGCCGATCTTGTTCTCCGAGGCGCGCAGGTAGTATTCGCCGGCCGTGGGCAGGTCGCCCTCGCGCTCGGCGAGCTGGCCCAGGCGGATGAGGCTGTACACATGGCCGGGCTTGAGCCGCAGGCAGCGCTCGAAGGCGGTCTTGGCGCGCGCGTGCTCGCCCAGGCGCATGCAGGCCGTGCCCAGGTTGTAGGCGGCCATGAGGTCGTCGGCATTCTTGCCCGCCACCCGCTCGAAGAGAGTCAGGGCCTGCTCGGTGCGGCCGAGGCGGGCGTAGCAGATGCCCAGGGAGTTGGCCGCCAGAAGGTTGCCGGGGTCGGCCAGGAGCGAGCGCTTGTACTCCTCCATGGCCGCGTACAGGTCGCCCTGGGCGAAGTGGCGGTCCGCGCTCACGTTGAGCGAGACCGTGTCGAACAAGGCCACCATGGGCGCGGGCAGCATGAGCGCGTGATCCAGGGCCTTGCGGCAGTTCTCGGCGATGTCGGCCTTGGTGCAGGCCATGAACGGGTAGGCGGCCAATCCGGCGGCGACGGCCACGCCGAAGCGCTCCTGGGCGGCCAGGGCCAGCTCGGTGAAGCGCTCCACGAACGTGTCCGACGGGCCGGGCAGGTAGTAGCAGATGCTGTTCAGGCTGTGGCGGCCAGCCAGGGCCTGGGGGCCGAAGAGTTCCCGGCCGAGCCCGGCCACCTCGCGCACGCGCGCCTCGATTTCCTTGAGAAAGGCCGCCGGCTGGAGGCCGCGGCCTTCGCCGCCCGTGATGCGCACGAGCGCCAGGACGAAGTGGTCCTCCTCCTGGCGCGCCTGGGCATAGGCCTCCATGAAGCCGCGGTAGGCGTGCAGGCCCGTGATCATATCCCGGCCGGCGGCGACCGAGGGCGCGCCTTCGCCGGGCAGGCGGTCCGTTTCAGGGACCAGGGCCAGCCGGTCGCCCTTGGCGATGGGCCAGGTCGAGTCGCTCACATGAAGCACGTCGGCGAAGGCCATGTCCTCCTGGGCGTCCACGAGCATGATCTCGCCTTTGTACATGGCCGGGTAGCGGCCCGAGATCCGCTCGCCTTCGCCCGAGGCGACCTCGGCGTCGCGGTCCCACTCGCGGCAGGCCACGAGGAAGCGCATGCCTTCGCGCGCGTCCACGGCGCGGCCCAGGTTGACCGTCAGCCGGCCCAGGGGCAGAAGCTCCAGCACGCCGCCGCCCTCGGCCAGGATGCGCTCGAAGGCGAAGGCGCGGTCGCGGCCCTGCTCCTTGGCCACGGAAAGGGCCTTGCGCGCCTTGCGCAGGAGGATGCGCGCCCGCTCGGGCGCGGCCTGGCGGAGCTGGCTGCCGCGCAGGTCGGCCGGATAGTTGGCGCTGCCGATGCTCAAGGTGAGCGCGAGCTGCTCGCCCGTGAGCGGGTCCTCGAAGATCTTGCCCGCCACGGCGAGCTGGATGCGCTCGGCCAGCCGCTGGCAGGCCGCGGGCGATGCGTCGGGACAGAGCAGGGCGAACTGGTCCTCGCCCATGCGGGCGGCGACGGCCGGCTCGGGGCACAGCTCCTTGAGCAGCCGGCCCAGCTCGGCGACGCACTGCTCGCCGAAGGTGTAGCCGCAGGCGTCGTTGATGCGCTGGAAATGGTCCACGTCCGCCACGAGCAGGCCGCAGCGGCCGCTGAAGGGCACGAGTCCCGTGTCCAGGCCGGCCTCCTCCTCGGGGAGCATGCAACTCTGGATGAGCTCGATTTCGCGCTCCAGGGAGCGCAGGAAGGCCGAGGAGTTGAGCAGGCCCGTGAGCGGGTCGGAGATGCCGGCCTTGTGCAGGAGGATCTTTTCGATGACCAGCTCGCCGATCTGGGTCAACAGGTGCGGCAGAACCTGCGGCGCCGGCAGGGCCACGCCCTTGGCCACGAACACGCCGAGCACCTCGCCGCCCGAGGACAGGGGCAGGAACAGTCGCTGCTCCTCGGGCAGGTACAGGGCCTCGCCGCGCATGGGGTCGAAGGAGCGGCTCTTCCAGGCCGCCTCGGCCTGGGAGCCCGAGTTGGGAAAGTAGAGGCTGTAGGACGTGAAGGCCACGAACCCGGCCAGCTCGTCCTTGATGAAATGTTCCCAGCGCACGAGGTCGCGCTTGGTCAGCCGCGTATCGCCCGCCTGGAGCAGGTCCATGTCGCCTCTCATGGGGATGATCAATTACAGTTTCCGCCGGCTTTGCACAAGCGCTCATACGGGGATCGCCAGCCACGGAAAGAGGTTGCCGCGACTCCTGCCTCGGGTTAGCCTAGCAGTCGACCTCGGGCGGGCCCGGATGGCGCCGGCCATGCCTGGGCGATCTCCGCCCGCTTCCGTCGAGGCCCGCTAGAAGCAAGGAGAAGCGCATGGAGCACAACCCTGTCCTCAAGGCTATCCGCGAGCGCCGCAGCGTGCGCCACTTCACCGGCGAACCCGTGACGCGCGAGGAGATCCTGGAGATACTGGAGGCCGGCCGCTGGGCTCCCAGCGGGCTCAACAACCAGCCCTGGCGCTTCCTGGTGGTCACGGCCGACGACGCGCGCCAGGCCGGCCTGGCGCGCTGCACCAAGTACGCGCCCATCGTGCGCGCGGCCGGAGCCCTCCTGTGCGTGTTCCTGGATCGCGGGGCCATGTACGACGAGGCCAAGGACCATCAGAGCGCGGGCGCCTGCATCCAGAACATGCTTCTGGCCGCGCACGCCCGGGGCCTGGGCGCGGTCTGGCTCGGCGAGATCATCAACCAGTCCCCGCAAGTCATGAAGACCCTCGGCCTCGACCCGGCGCGCCTGGAGCTGCAAGCGGTCATCGCCGTGGGCCGGCCGGTCCATCCCGGCGCATCCTCGCGCAAGGCCCTTGGCGAGCTGCTTCTGGAGGAATTCTAGCATGCGCGTGAGCACCTTCCCCCTGGGGCCCCTGGAGACCAACGCCTACCTCGTGGACAACGCCGGCCGCGCCGTGGCCATCGATCCGGGCGGCGATCCGGACGAAATCGTGGACTTCCTCACGTCCGAGGGCCTTGTCCTGGAGGTCATCCTGGCCACGCACCTGCACTTCGACCACATCCACGGCATGGCGGCTCTGTCCAAGGCCACGGGCGCTCCGGTCATGGCCAGCCCGGCGGACGAGTTCCTCCTGGCCACGCCCGTGGGCGGAGGGGGCTTCATGGGCTTTCCCAAGGTCCCGCTCTTCGAGCTCAAGGCCCTGGCCGAAGGCCCCATGGAGCTGGCGGGCCTGACCTGCCACGTGTTCGCCACGCCGGGCCACACGCCCGGCAGCCTGTCCTTCCACTTCCCCCAGGGCCGGGCCGTGTTCGTGGGCGACCTGCTCTTCCACCGCTCCATAGGCCGCACGGACTTCCCGGGCGGGAGCCTGGCCGAGCTCAAGCGCTCGGTGCGCGAGAAGATCTTCAGCCTGCCCAAGGAGACCCTGGTCTATCCGGGCCACGGCCCTGAGACGAGCGTGGGTGACGAGGTGCTGAACAACCCGTTTTTTTCGCCCTTCGCGGGATGAGCTTTTCCCACGCATTGACTCGCGGCCCGCAGTCGGCGACAATTCTTTTGAAATTCAAGGCACGAGGAGATCGCCATGGCCGAGACCGTCCTCATCGACCTGCGCGAGAAGTGTTGAGGTGTCGGGCTGGAGGTAGGTTGGTACCTCCGTTTCGGAAAGGCCGACGTGGTGGAGGCCCTGGTCCAGGACAAGGCCGTGCGCCAGATCCAGGCGCACCTGGCCCCGGACATGGGCTGGGAAATGGCCGCGGAGCCTCGCGACGGGCACACGCTGGTCCGCCTGACGCGGACGGACTGAGGATTGTCCGGTGAGCGGCCTGCCCGTGGTCTTCCGCTGCAGCCCCCGCCGGGACGGCAACAGCGACACGGCGGCCAGGCTGTTCGTCGAGGGCCTGCGCTCGGCGGGCGGCGACGCGCGCGAGGTGCGTCTGGCCGACTACGCCATCGAGCCCTGCCTTGGCTGCGGAACCTGCCGCCGCTCGCCCGGTCGCCGCTGCGTGCTGGCGGCCAGGGACCAGGCCGAGGAGCTTTTCGGCCTGCTGCTCGCCGCGCCCTTCGTGCTCTTCGCCGCGCCCATATTCTTCTACCACCTGCCGGCGCACTTCAAGGCGCTCATCGACCGCAGCCAGTCCTATTACGAGAAAGCCATGGCCCTGGACCCGGCCGTCACGGGCCTGCCCAGGCGCACGGCATACGTGGCCCTGGTGGCCGGCCGCCCAACGGGCGAGCGCCTGTTCGAGGGCAGCCTACTCACGCTCAAGTACTTCCTGGTCAATTTCAACTTCACCCTGGCCGAGCCCCTGACTTTCCGGGGCAAGGACGGCCCGCGCGACCTGGCGGATGACGAGGCGGCCAGCGAGCTGCTGCGCGAGCGCGGCGCCGCGGCCTGGCGTGAGCGTGGCCTCACGGCATGAGCCGGCCTCCGACCCTTTTCGGCCCGCGGGAGCGGTTGACGGCGACATCACGCCCGCCCTTGCTGGGGGCCTGCCTGGAGACTTGCCTGCGCGCGGCGGGTCCGATTGGCCGGCTCCTGGCTCACGCCGCGCGCGCCGCCCTGGCCCTGGACCGTTGCGCGGCCTGCCACGGGCTGCGCGAGCCGCAAGGCCATGCGCTCCTCTGCGCGTCCTGCGCCCGCGAACTGGCCCCGCGTCTGGCCGGCTACTGTCCCGGCTGCGGCGCGCAGCACGCGCTGGAGGACGCTTTGCCGCACCTGTGCGGCGAGTGCCTGCGCGAGCCAAGGCCCTGGGACTCGCTGATCTTCCACGGCCCGTATCGCGGCCGGCTCAAGGAGCTTCTGCGGGCCTTCAAGTTCAACCAGGGGCTCGGCCACGCAAAGCTTCTGCAAGAACTGGCGGTCAAGGCCTTCGCCCTGCGCGGGCCGGACTTGCCCGATATCCTGACGCCCGTGCCCCTGCACCCGCGCCGCCTGGCCTGGCGCGGCTACAACCAGTCCCTGGAGCTGGCCCGTGGCCTGTCCCGCGAGATCGGCCGGCCCGTGGCGCACTCGGCGCTGATCCGCATCCGCCATACCCCGCCCCAGGCCAGCCTGGACGCCAAGGCGCGGCGCATCAACCTGCTGGGCGCCTTCCGGGCTGATCCCGGCCAGGTCGAGGGCCGGCGCGTGCTTCTCGTGGACGACATCATGACCACGGGCGCGACCATCGAGCAGTGCGCTCTGGTGCTCAAGGCCGCCGGCGCGGCGCGCGTGGACGTGCTCGTGATCGCGCGGGCGTAGGTCGGCTTACGCCGCGTGCACCCGGCCTTGGAGGTCCCCGAGCAGCTCCTGGCTGCTCAGGAATTGCGCGCCGGCCAGGCGCAGTTCCTCCTTGACCCGCTCGATGTCGCCGGGCACGCGCTCGATGCCGGCGACCGCGTCCTCGATGATGGTCACGGCAAGGCCACGCTGGCGGGCCTCGAGCGCGGTCTCCCGGACGCAGTAGTCCGTGGCCACGCCGGTGACGATGAGATAGTCCGCTCCGAGCTCGTCGAGCTTGGCGGGCACCTCGGGCTGGTCGAAGCTCTTGATGCGCACCTTCTCGATGACCATGTCGCCCTCCTCGGGCGCGAGCTCCGGGATGACCTCGGCGCCCTTGCTCCCGCGCACGGCGTGCGGAGGCCAGTCGGCAAACTCCGGGTCGTCGGCCGCATGGGCGTCGTTCAGGTAGAGCACGGGCACTCCGCGCCCCTTGAGCGTATCCTTGATCTTGCGGATGACCGGAATGATCCGGCGGCTCTCGGGGATGTGCAGCGCGCCGTCCTCGTCCACGAAGTCCTTGAGCATGTCGATGATGAGCAGGGCAGGCTTCATGACGGCCTCCTGGGGCTGTGCGCGAGCCTTGCGGCTCGCGGCAAGGGCCGCGCGGGCGGCCGGTTGGCAGCCTGTTTTCAACAGGCTGCGCGGGCCAGGATGGCCCGCCGGATGCGCGGCATCCGTGAGCAATGCTTGAGTTTAGCTCAAGCATTGCGGAGTTGAAAAAGCCAGGACGGCTTTTTCAACAATCTGTTAGAGCACCCGGCGCATGTCCGGGTTGGGACTGTAGCCGCGGCCGGCCTTGGCCAGTTCGCGGTTCTCGATGCGCACGATGTCCGAGGTGGCGCGCCAGGACTCGAACACGCCGCCGATGCCCAGGGCCTCGAACAGCCGACCGTGCCTGCGCTCGCCTTCGACAAAGGCGCGCAGCTTGTCCGGATTGCCGAAGCCGCTGGACAGGACGATGTCCACGTCCTCGAACCCGGCCTGATCCAGGGCGCGGCGCACGGCGACGACGCCCTCCACGGTCACGCCTTTGCCGGCCCAGTATCGCGGCCCTTCGGCCGGGCTGCCCTGGGCCACGGCCTCGCCGGCCGTGTCCAGACGCACGCCGTGCAGGCGGCCGCGCATGGCCCTGGCCGTGGCCAGGGAGTCGTCCACCTCCTTATTGAAGGTGTCCACCAGGGCGATGCGCTTGACTTCGGGCTCCATGTGCCGGTCGAAGGCCAGGGTCGCCTCCACCGTGGCCCGCTCCACGCCGCGCGCGTGGGCATAGGCCAGCACGAGCGCGTGCGGGATGGTGCCCACGCCCTTGTCCAGGCCCGCGCCCTTGGCCCCGGCGTCGGTGGAGCAGGCGTCCCAGCCGCACTCCTCGATGAGGATGCGGCTGATCTCCGGGTCCATGGACCAGTGCCAGTGCCGCGCGCCGAAGTAGATGAGCCGTTTGTCCGGGCAGAGTTCGCGGATGAGCCTGCCCCGGTCGCGCAGGGCCTTGAGGTCGAGGTCGCTTGCGTTGGCCAGGGTCGTGGCCGCCGATATGACGCCCAGATACATGGTTTCAAGCTCCACGACCTGCTGGATGGGCGCCTCTATGTGCATGAGGCTGTCGCCCGGCTCGTAGCGGTTGCCTTCGGGCAGGGCGTAGACGTGCGTGGCCTGGTCGTGGCCATGGATGCCGGCGAATTCGGCCAGGATGGCCGCGGCCTCGTCGATGCCGCGCACGACGCCCGGACCCTTGCGGATGAAGACCTGGTAGGTCGCGCGCGGATTCAGGCCGTCGGCCTCCAGGATGCGCCGCGCGCGTAAAAAGTACGTATCCGTGTAGGGCCGGTGGTCCTTGGGCAGATCGTAAGTCGGCATGTCGGCTCGCCTCGCTCCCGGGGGCTTGCTCAGCCCGCTCGCGTTGCGGACACGGGTCCGATACCGCAGGGTAGACGAAAAACGGCTTCGTGGGCAATGCTTGTCCGGCCAGGGCGGGCGGTCGAGGCTCCGGGACGGGGTGCGGCAAAAAAACCGCAAGGAGGCGCTTGACTTGGAGGGGCATAGGTGGCTATATCACTCGCCTCGCTTTATGGAGGATAAGCATGTACGCGATCATCGAAACCGGCGGTAAGCAGTACAAGGTCCAAGAGGGCCTTGTTTTCAACGTGGAGAAGCTCGAGGCCGAGACCGGCTCCGAGGTGGTCCTCGACAAGGTCCTGGCCGTGGGCAGCGGCGCGGACATGACCTTTGGCCAGCCCTATGTGGGGAGCGCCAAGGTCACCGTCGAGGTGGTCGATCACGGCCGCGGCGAAAAGATCCTCGTGTTCAAGAAACGCCGCCGCAAGGATTCCAAGAAGACCCAGGGCCATCGCCAGGATTTCACCCGGCTGAAGGTCAAAACCATTTCCGCGTAGGACAAGGAGCAAGCCATGGCTCATAAAAAAGCAGGCGGCAGCTCGCGCAACGGCCGCGACTCCCACGGTCAGCGCCGCGGCGTGAAGCGCTTCGGCGGCCAGCAGGTCCTGGCGGGCAGCGTCCTCGTGCGCCAGGTCGGCACCACGATCCATCCCGGCGTGAATGTCGGCGTGGGCAGGGACTACACCCTGTTCGCCATGACGGACGGTGTGGTCAAGTACGAGAAGTACAGCCGCAAGAACAAGATCAAGACCAGGGTCAGCATCGTCCCGGCCGAGGCCTAGACGCTTCTTTCCGGAACGGTCATTTCCAGGGTGGAAGAGCGATCTTCCGCCCTTTTTCGTTTGGTTCGGAGTGCGGTGGCGCATGGCTAATCCGCGCCCGAAAAGGTAGAATCCGTTTATGCGATTCGTCGATGAAGCCAGAATAGGCATCAAGGCGGGCAAGGGCGGCAAGGGCTGCGTGTCCTTCCGGCGCGAGAAGTTCGTGCCCAAGGGCGGACCGGACGGCGGCGACGGCGGCAAGGGCGGCGACGTGATCTTCCGCGCCGAGCCCCGGCTGCTCACGCTCTACGATTTCCGCCTCAAGCGGCATTACGAGGCGCGCAACGGCCAGCCCGGCATGGGCTCGCAACGCCATGGCAAGTCGGCCGAGGATCTCGTGATCGACGTGCCCGTGGGCACGCTCCTTTTCGAGACCCAGGACGACGGGAGCGAGCGGCTCGTGGCCGACCTCTCCGAGCCGGGCGTGGAGGTCGTCGTGGCCAAGGGCGGCCGTGGCGGCAAGGGCAACCTGCACTTCAAGTCCTCGACCATGCGCGCCCCGCGTTTCGCCCAGCCCGGCGAGGAGGGCGAGGAGCGCACCCTGCGCCTGGAGCTTAAGATCCTGGCCGACGTGGGCCTCCTGGGTCTGCCCAACGCCGGCAAATCCACGTTCATCGCCGCGGTCTCGGCCGCCCGGCCCAAGATCGCGGCGTATCCCTTCACCACGCTCACGCCCAACCTCGGCGTCATCGAGGACGACAAGGGCCGCCAGCTCGTCATCGCCGACATCCCCGGCCTCATCGAGGGCGCCAGCCAGGGCCTCGGCCTCGGCCACAGGTTCCTCAAGCACGTGGAGCGCACGCGCTTCCTCGTGCACATCCTGAGCGTGGAGGAGATCCATCTGGAGGACGAGCAGCCGTTCGCCGGCTTCGACCTGCTCGACGAGGAGCTGGCGGCCTACGACCCGGAGCTTGGCCGCAAGCCGCAGATCCGCGTGGTGAACAAGATTGATCTGTGGCCTGCGGACAGGCTACAAGTCCTCAGGCAGGCCATCGAGGCCAGGGGCGAGAAGGTCTTTCTTGTCTCGGCCCTGCGCGGGGACGGCCTGGAGGAACTCCTGGACGAGATCTGGCGACGGGCCCATGCCGAATGGGAGCGCGACGCGGCGCGGCCCGCTCCGCTGCTCGCTCCAGCCTCGCGTGCGGCGGCCGAGGGCCTCGAAAGCGAAGAATCCAAGGATCGGCCCGAGCAGCCTTGGGAAGAGTGCCAGGCCGGGCCCGGCAGCGAGGACCTGGATTGCTGTGGAGACGCCGGCGACGAAGGCCCTGAAAGCGAAGGCCCTGAAAGCGAAGACGCTGGGGACGATGGCCCCGAGCCCGACGAATCCGCGGGCGGGAAGCCCGGCGCAAGATAGCCGCGCACCTGGAGCGGTTTGACTTTGAGACGCTCCGGCGTTGACGGCGCAAGCGGGTTGCGCCTGCGCCTACGCGGCGGCAAGCCATGCCGACGCATGGCTTGCGGAGCATTTTCAAAAGCAAGATGCCCTAACACCCAAACCCGCCGGGCCGAGCCCCGGAGGGGGACAGTCATGCTCGCAGAAGGCAACAGGCGGGATTGGCGCGGGCACAAGCGCCGGGTCATCGAGAACGCCCGGCGCGTGCTCGTCAAGGTCGGCAGCGCGGTGCTCACGGACGAGCAGGGCCTGAACCTGCGCGTGGTCAACCGGTTGGCCGACCAGATCGCGGCCCTGCACGACAGGGGCCTGGACGTGATCCTGGTCACTTCGGGCGCGGTCGCCGCCGGGCGCCGGAGGCTCCTGGCCTGCCCACCCTGCGGCAAGGATGTTTTCGGCATGCCGGCCAAGCAGGCCGTGGCCGCCATCGGCCAGAGCCGGCTCATGCACGAGTACGACGAGGCCTTCGCCCGCTGCGGCAAGATCACGGCCCAGATCCTGCTCACCCGCGACGACTTCCAGAGCCGCCAGCGCTTTCTCAACGCGCGCAACACCCTGACCACGCTCCTGGAATGGCGGGTCATCCCCATCATCAACGAGAACGACTCCGTGGCCGTGGCCGAGCTGGCCTTTAGCGACAACGACGCCCTGGCGAGCATGGTCCTCGGCCTGGTGGACGCGGACCTGTTCGTCAACCTGACCTCGGCCGCCGGCGTGTTCGACGCCAACCCGGCCGAGAACTCCGCGGCCCGCTGCCTGGAGTGCATCGAGGACATCACGCACCTGGACGTGGAGACCATGTGCCAGGGCAAGACCGCGGTCGGCAGCGGCGGCATGTACTCCAAGCTCCTGGCCGCCAAGCGCGCGGCCCAGCTCGCGGTGCCCACGCTCATAGTCTCGGGCAGGGAGCGTTACGCCCTGGAGAAGGCCATGTCCGGAGAAGAGGACATGGGCACTTGGATCATGCCCGAGGAGCAGGCCATCCCCAGCCGCAAGTTCTGGCTGGCCTACCACTCCAAGCCCATGGGCGAGATCTGGGTTGACGAGGGCGCGGCCCGGGCCTTGCGCGACAAGGGCAAGAGCCTGCTCCCGGCCGGCATCAGCCGGGTGGAGGGCCGCTTCGGCAAGGGCGCCCACGTGCGCATCCTCGACTGGCAGGGCCAGACCATCGGCGTGGGCGTGACCAACTACGCGGCCCAGGATCTCAAGAAGATCATGGGCCGCCGCACCGGCTCCATCGAGGAGCTTCTCGGGCCGGGCTTGTATCCCGAAGTCGTGCACCGCGACAATATGCTCCTCGACCCGGCGCTGTAGCCGGCTCGCGCCAGGCGGGCCGAGCGGCCAAGTCCGTGCGCGAGGGCCAGATTCGCCAGGCATGTCCCTCGACAGATGCTGGCCCGCGTTGTAGGAATCACGCATGAAGACAACCGGCTGGAAGGCCCTTGTCCACGAGGCGCCCATGGACCGCCTCCTGGATGTCATGGCCACGCTGTACCTCAAGATGCCCGGTGAAGAGGCGGTCAAGGTCATGTCCGGCCTGGGCGGCGACGACGAGTCCACGGACGTGCTCGACCGGGTGCGCCTGGAATACCATGACCTGTTCATCGGCTCCGGATCCGGCAAGTACATCCCGCCATACGAGTCGTTGATCCGGGACGGACGGATGCACGGGCCAAGCTGCTCGCGGGTGGGGGAAATCTTCAGGCGCGAAGGCTTCGACCCGGCGCACCTGGAGGTCGAGGAGCACTGGAAGCTCGTGGATGCGCCCGATCACCTGGGCTTCGAGCTGGCCTACCTGAGCATGCTCCTGCGCAGCGCCGACCAGCCCGATGCCGACGCCGCCGCGCTCATGGACAAGGCCCGCGCCTTCCACGTCGAGCATATCGTTCCCTGGGCCAAAGCCTACGGCACGCGCCTCGTGGAAACCGCGCGCACGGTGACCTACAAGACCCTGGGCCGACTGACTCAGGCCGTGGCCGAGCCGGGCTTCCTGGAACGGTAGAGCTTTGCTTTTGAAAATGCTCCGCAAGTCATGCGCGGCATGGCTTGCCGCCATGTAGGCGGCGCAATCCCCTTGCGCCGTCAGCGTCGGAGGGGGCGTTTCAAAGTCAAACTGTCCTGGAGCGGATCGTATTCGAGCCGGGAAGAGCGCTGCCCTGTGCCGGCGGATTGGCGGATCGCGCTTGCGGGCATCTCCCGAATGCAAAAAGGCTGGATGTGGTCACACCCAGCCTTTTCTTGTCCAAAGCATCTTGCGCATGACCCGAGAAAGGACGCTGCTCGCTCTTGGACTCTCCGGGCGGGGGGAATGATCCCCGCGCCCCTTTCCATTTGCCCGGTGCACTACAGCTATTCAACTGGGGGTGCAGGGGCCCGCGGCCCCTGCCGGGAGAAAGTCCGAGAGAGGGCAGCGCCCTCTCTCGGTTGAGCCGCAAGGCGATTCACGCCTGATGGCGCGCGGTCCCGGTCCTTTCTCTACACTTGCAGCCCTTCGATGAGCCTGCGCAGCCCCATGGCCTGCTTGGCCAGCTCGGCCACGGCCTTGGCCGACTGGGACATGCCATCGGCGGTCTCGGAGGAGATGCGGTTGATCTCCTCCACGGCGTGGTTGATTTCCTCGCTTGCCGCGGACTGCTCCTCGCTGGCCGTGGCGATGGACTGGACCTGGCCTGCCGTGCCGTCGGCGATGCGCACGATCTCTTGCAGGGCCTGGCCCGATTCCTCGGCCAGGCGGGTGGATTTGCCCACGGCCTCGGCCGCCGAGCGCGTGGCCTGCACGGACTTGGCGGCGCCCTGCTGAATGTTGGCGATGGCCGAGGCCACTTCCTTGGTGGCGTTCATGGTCTTCTCGGCCAGCTTGCGCACCTCGTCGGCCACCACGGCGAAGCCCCGGCCGGCCTCGCCGGCGCGGGCCGCCTCGATGGCTGCGTTGAGGGCCAGCAGGTTGGTCTGGTCGGCGATGTCCTCGATGACCGTGATGACCTGGCCGATGCCGTCGGCTTGCTTGCCGAGCTCGCCCATGTATTCCTGGAGGGTCGCGGCCTGGCGATCCACCTCGGAGATGGCCTCGATGACCGCGCGCACCCTGGCCTCGCCGGCCTTGGCCTTCTCCTTGGCCTGGTCGGCGCTTTCGGCGGCGCTGGAGGCGCTCTTGGCCACTTCGAGCACCGAGGCGTTCATCTGCTCCATGGATGTGGCTGTCTCGCCGGCGCGCTCGCTCTGGACCTCGGAGCCGCGGCTGGCCTGCTCCACCTGGGCCGAAAGCTCCTCGGCGGCCGAAGAGACGAGCTCGGAGATCTGATTGGCCTCACGCACCACGCGGGCGATGCTCTCGTTCTGCCGGCGGATGCGCTCCTCCTGCTCCTTGATGGTGGTCAGGTCCACGTAGATGCAGAAGCCGCCGATCATCTTGCCGTCCAGGTCCGAGAGCGGGGCGATATTGGCCAGCACGTGGACCGTGCCGCCCTTGTGGCCCGTGATCGCGACCTCAAGATTGCGCACGACCTCGCCGGTGCGCATGGTCTTGCCCACCACGGTCTGGCGCGAGGGGTCGTTATAGAAGACCTGGGCCATGCCCTGGCCAAGGAAGCTCTCCGGGTCTCCGTCGAGCTGGAGCATGTCCAGGCAGGGCTTGTTGATGAAGGTGACCTTCTCCTCGGTGTCCACCACGAGGCAGGGCATGGTCATGCCGTCGAGGATGCCGCGGGAGTACCCCAGCTTGTGCTTGATTTCGGCCACCATCGCGCGCACGGCCTCGATGGTCTTGCCGATGGCGTCCTGGGCCGCGTAGTCGATGGCCGCGTCGAAGTTGCCGCCCGCGACCTCGCGCGTGTAGGCCTCCAGGCGGCGCAACGGCACGGCCACGGTGCGCACCACGCCCAGGCCCAGGATCACGGCCAGGACCAGGAGGGCCGCCGCGGCCACGGCGCTGGACGTGAAAATGCGCTGCTTGGGCGCGCTGAGCAGGTCCGCGCTGGTGACGGCGATGGCGATGTGCCAGTCCCAGGGCTCGAAATGGCGCACATATGTCAGATGGTGCTCGCCATGCCAGTCATATTCGACGAATCCGTTGGACGTGGCGCCGAGCGCCTCGCCGAAGGGCAAATCCTTGAGGCGCTTGCGGTCCAGGTCGCTGGCCGAGTTGAGCAGGATGTCGCCCTGGCTGTTGTAGACAAAGGCCTCGCCCTTGCCGTCGATGCTCGCCTCAAGGATGATCTTTTTGTTCTGGGCGTTGATGATGGGCCGGCCCACGTAGATGACGGCCGCGATCTCGCCGCGCACGTCGCGCAGGGGCTTGTAGGCGGTGATGTACCAGGCGTCGACCACGAAGGCCTTGCCGTAGTAGGTTTCGCCGCGCATGACCGCCTGGTGGACCGGGCTGCTCTCGGGGATGTACGTGCCGACCGCCCGCTCGCCATCCTTCTTGCGCACGTTGGTGGAGATACGCAGGAGTTTGCCCGGCAACACCTGGAAGATGGTCGCCGTGCCGCCGGCCATTTCCTGGACGCGATCAACGAGCGCATGGTCGTCGAGGCGCTGCCCGCCCACGGTCAGCATCGGCAGCTCGACGGTCTGCCTGTCCTGGGTCACCTGGTTGACGATACTCATGGGCCGAGTCTGGCTCTGGCTCACGAAGAGCAGGCCCGTGAAGTTGATCTCGCGCTCGAGCATGTCCAGGTCGGACTTGACCTTCTCCTGAATGATCTGATGCTGTGTCTCGATATCGCGATAGAGGGTGTCGCCAACCGCGCGGATGCTGGAAAGCCCCAACTCCGTGAGCGAGCGGTTGGACATCCACAGGTTCACCAACGTGAGCAGGAGAATGGAGATGACGACAACACCGATGGAGCTGAGCAGCAGCTTGGTGTTGAAGCTCATGGCGCGCGACATGGCGGCTCCTCTTGGGTGAAAGGCCTTCCTTGCAGGGAGTTTTGATAGCATGAACCATTTGGAATTGAAATATATCAGTAAACGGGTTTCCGGGAAGGCTTGAAGCTGGGCCGGCACGGGCCATATCTGGGGGGCCGCTCCTGGATTCTTGCCAAGTCGTTTCCTTGCGTTGTTCATTAATAATAATGCCTGGTTGCGAGAAAAAGCCGATCGCGGAGCAAAGAGGGTTGACGCTCAAGGGGAAAACGCATAGACACGCCCTTCGCACTGACGACGGAGGCGCTAAGCGCCAACGGCCCCCGGCGGCCGTCCCGTGGCAGGGGAGCAAAGCTCCCGGCGGGGCGGGGAAGCGCCACGGCGGCCCGGCGGACAAGGTTCCGCATGGGCTTGTCGGACAGGGCCTGGCGGCATGGACAGC
>JAEYTO010000106.1 GCA_023433925.1 Pseudomonadota bacterium
GCCCGAGTCTTCGAGGGCTGCGGCCCCGCCGGAAAAGGGGTGCAGGGGCCCTCGGCCCCTGCCGGGTGAGAGCCCGAGAGAGGGCTCGGAGCCCTCTCTCGGTCCTCTTCTCTTACTTCGTTTCTTCCTGTCCCTGCTTGACCGACTCGCGCAGCTTGAGCCCAAGCTCGCGCAGCTGCTTGCTGGACACGCCCGAGGGCGCCTCGGTCATCATGCACGTGCCCTTCTGGGTCTTGGGGAAGGCGATGACGTCGCGGATGGACGGCGCGCCGGTCATGAGCATGACGATGCGATCCAGGCCGAAGGCGATGCCGCCATGCGGGGGCGCGCCAAGCTCCATGGCCTGGAGCATGAAGCCGAACTTGGCCTCGGCCTCCTCGGCGCTTATGCCCAGGGCCTGGAACATGCGCGCCTGCATCTCGCGCGTGTGGATGCGGATGGAGCCGCCGCCGATCTCGTAGCCGTTGAGGACCATGTCGTAGGCCCGCGAGAGGACCTTGCCCGGCTCGGAGTCGAGCAGCGGCAGGGTCGCGAGCTGGGGCTGGGTGAACGGGTGGTGCATGGCCGCCCAGCGCTTCTCGTCGGCATCGTACTCCAGGAGCGGGAAGTCCGTGACCCACAGGGGCGCGAAGCTGCCCTCGGGGATGAGGTTCAGTCGTTCGCCGACCTTGAGGCGCAGGTTGCCCAGGGCCGGGTTGACCACCGAGGCGGCTCCGGCCTGGAAGAAGACGATGTCGCCGGACACGAGGCCGAGACGCTCGGCCAGGGCGGCCTTCTCCCGCGGGCTGAAGAACTTGACGATGGGTGACTGCCATTCGTCGCCCTTGATCTTGATCCAGGCCAAGCCTTGCGAGCCGTAGATCTTGACGAACTCGGTCCAGTCGTCGATCTCCTTGCGCGTGAAGGCCTCGCCGCCGGGCACGCGCATGGCCTTGACCGACTCCGAGGCGGCGAAGACCTTGAAGCCCGAGCCCTTGAAGATGTCCGTGCAGTTGAAAAGCTTGAGGTCGAAGCGGATGTCGGGCTTGTCCAGGCCGTAGTCGCGCATGGCCTCGAAGTGGCTCATGCGCGGGAAGGGGTTCGGCAGCTCCAGGCCGAGGACGTCCTTGAAGACCGTGCGGATCATGCCCTCGGCGATGTCCATGACCTGGGCCTCGTCCACGAAGGTCAGCTCCATGTCGATCTGCGTGAACTCGGGCTGGCGGTCGGCGCGCAAATCCTCATCGCGGAAGCATTTGACGATCTGGTAGTAGCGCTCCATGCCCGCGACCATGAGCAGCTGCTTGAAGAGCTGCGGCGACTGGGGCAGGGCGAAGAAATCGCCCTGGTTCAGGCGGCTGGGCACGAGGAAGTCGCGCGCGCCCTCGGGCGTGGACTTGGTGAGCACCGGGGTCTCGATCTCCAGGAAACCTTGCGCATTCAGGTAGGTGCGCACGGCCTGGGCGGCCTTGTGGCGCAGGATGAGGTTGCGGGCCATTTTGGGCCGGCGCAGGTCGAGGTAGCGGTACTTGAGCTTGAGCTGCTCGGTCGGCTCGGTGCGGTCCTCGATCTCGAAGGGCGGGGTCTGCGAGATGTTCAGGAGCTTCATCTCGCGCACGAGCACCTCGATGTCGCCCGTGGCCATCTTGGAGTTGTGCATGCCCTCGGGCCGTTCGCGCACGGTCCCGATAAGGGCCATGACGTACTCCGAGCGCAGGGCGTGGGCCCGGCCGTGCGCCTCTGGCGCGGCCTGCGGGTCGAAGACCACCTGGGTCAGGCCCGCGCGGTCGCGCAGGTCGATGAAGATCAGCCCGCCATGGTCGCGGCGGAACTGGACCCAGCCCATGAGGCAGACGCTCGCGCCCAAGTCGGACGCGCGCAGGGAGCCGCAGTCATGGGTGCGGCGCCAGTCGCCAAGGTCGTCGATGGTCCTGGCGTCTTGCTGCGCCACGGTGTTTTCCAGGGTCATGCTCGTGTCTCCGGTGGATGGACGAATATAATTGAGAGAGGGCTTGACCCTCTCTCAAACTCTCTCCCGCCAGGGATGATCCCCCTGGACCCCGCGATTTCAGGCGGGAGACGGGGATTAGCTGCTCATGTTGCAACCGCTGACAGTCACAGCGAGAAGCAAAGTCCGGGCCGAGGTCAGCCCCGGTCAGCCAGTTCAGCCAGGTACTGCTCGCGGGAAACCACGGTCTGGCTGCCGCCGTCAAGGTCCTTGACCACGATGGTCCCGGCGGCCAACTCGTCGCCGCCGAGCAGGAAGCACGTCCTGACGCCGAGCTTGCCGGCCAGCCGGAGCTGGCTCTTGGGGCTCTTGGCGGCGAAGGACACCTCGCCGGACAGGCCTCGCTCGCGAAGCTTCTGCGCGAAGAGCAGGGCCTGGTCAAGGGCCTTTTCGTCGAGCACGGCCAGGTAGAAGTCCTTGCGCGGCGTTTCGCGGCCGGAGAGGAGCAGGGCCAGGCGCTCCATGCCGATGGCGAAGCCCACGCCGGGCGCCTTGGGGCCGCCCAGCAGCTCCACCAGGCCGTCGTAGCGGCCGCCGCCGGCCACGGCGGTCTGCGCGCCGATGTCCGTGCTCGTGACCTCGAAAGTCGTGCGCTGGTAATAGTCCAGGCCGCGCACGAGGAAGGGGTTTTGCGTATAGGCCAGCCCGGATGCGTCGAGGATCGCCAGCACGGTCTCGAAGTGCGCCTTGCAGGCCGGACACAGGCTGTCAGTGATGCGCGGGGCCTCGTTGACCACTGCCTTGCACTCGGCGACCTTGCAGTCGAGCACGCGCAAGGGGTTGGTGGCCGTGCGGCGCAAACAGTCGGCGCACAGCCTGCCCTTGTCCAGGCCGGAGAAGTATTGGCCAAGGCGCTGGTGGAAGGTCGGCCGGCACTCGGGGCAGCCCAGGGAGTTGACCTCGAAGGACAGTCCCGGCAGGCCCACGCGTGTCAAGAAAGTGGCGAGCATGAGCATGACCTCGGCGTCGCAATGCGGCGCGTCGGTGCCGAAAACCTCGCAGTTGATCTGATGGAACTGCCGCAGCCGTCCCTTTTGCGGCCGCTCGTAGCGAAACATGGGTCCGATGGTATAAAACTTGAAGACCTTCTCGGGGGCATACAGACCCGATTCGATGAAGGCGCGCACGACGCCGGCCGTGGCCTCGGGCCGCATGGTCACCGACCGGCCGCCCTTGTCCTCGAAGGTGTACATCTCCTTCTGGACAACGTCCGTCTCGCCACCTATGCCCCGGGCGAAGAGTTCGGTCTTCTCCAGGATGGGCGAGCGTAGTTCGCCGAAGCCGTAGCGGGAAAAAACTTCCCTGGCCGTGGCTTCGAGGAAGGAGAAGCTGTCGGACTCGGGCGGGAAGAGATCGGCAAAGCCTTTGATTTTCTGGATGGAGTTCATGGGCGGATAAGTATCCAGCAATTGCTCTGAATTAAAAATATAAATTTTAGATAAATGCGATTATAAAGTCAACGTGCTCGCGAGTTCGTATGGCTCAGTGCCGGGATATCCAATTTATCTTAAAATCCGATTGGAAAAGAATGATGAGAACCAAACAATTGAAAGATAGGGCAGCCAAGATCCAACGCCTGCAATTCATTAAATCTTTGATAGAACGCAACCCAAAGCCTGCACTGAACGGCCTGGACGATAAGCTGGAAAAATATCTTAATTATACAGATGGATTCTTTGTGGAACTGGGAGCAAATGACGGATATACGCAAAGCAATACATTCTATTTGGAATATTGCAAGAATTGGCGTGGTTTGCTCATCGAAGGAATACCAGAATTGTATACGCGCTGTGAATATACGCGCATTCATTCGCATGTGATGAATTATGCATGTGTTGATGGTGAATGTTGCAACAAAAATGTAACGATGAATTATGCAAATTTAATGTCTATTGTGACGGGCGCCATGAAAAGCACCGAAGCTGACAAAGAGCATCTTGACAGAGGGCTACAGTGTCAAAATATTTTCAATTCGTATCAAATAGAAGTTCCAGCAAAGACATTGACGGCTATCCTGGAAGAAGTAGGAGTCGAGAAAATTGATTTTTTATCTCTTGACGTGGAAGGCTATGAGGCAAATGTATTGAGAGGGCTGGCTTTCGATAGGTATGCGCCGGAATATATTTGTGTAGAGGCGCGGTTTTTTGATGATGTCAATAAAATTTTATGTTCGAGATATTCGCTCGTGGAACAGCTTACGCATCATGATTATCTTTACCATATAGACATGGACAAGGTTGATTCTTGCAATTTAAATGCGCAGGTGATGCGCTATGAATGATTTCAGAAAACTTAGCTATACCCATCAGCGCAGGCACCTTGCCGAGTATTTGAGCGATCCGGAAAAGCGCAAATGGGCTGAGACATGGTTTCGCGAGGATACCGTCAATGCCTGGCGCCATCTGCGCATGTACGAAACGCTCGATCCATTGCTGATCGGAGATCCGGGCAGGAACTGGCTCACCGTCGGCGATGGCCGCTGGGGCAAGGATGCGCGCTATATCTACAAAAAGGGTGGCAAGGTCTGCGCCACGGACATTACGCCGGATCTGCTGGAGCAGGCCAAGACCATCGGCTACATTCCCGAGTACAGGGCGGAAAATGCGGAGAGGCTATCCTTCGCCGACGGCAGTTATGATTATGTGTTCTGCAAGGAGGCCTTCCACCATTTCCCCAGACCCATGATCGCACTGTACGAAATGCTGCGCGTGGCGAGGAGGGGAGTCGTGCTCATCGAGCCGAATGACCTCGGCGGAGATGACTTCGAGGAGTGCGGGAACTACGTCTATGCTCTTTCCAGGCGGGAGGCGATCAAGGTTTCGCTGGCCCTTAATTATCCTTGCATCGCGTTCAAGGGTCTCAACGATCATTACATCAAAGGCGTCGAGCACGAGAAAGTCTCGGCCAAGTCCCATCTGTTGCGTCAGACAGCGCAATGCATCGAGTCCCTGGACGAAGCATGCAGGTTAGGGCAACGTGACTACCTCATGCTGACAACGATATTTTTTATTGAAAAACCCAGTCAGGCGGTCGCCGATAATCTGAGGCGGGCAGATTTTTCCTTGATCGAGCTGAAATCCAATCCATTTTTGGACAAAATCGATGCTCAACCGGCCTGATTCCGTCCCGTGAAACTGAATTCGGAAACCATTCGGCGATCCATGCAATCAGGCCCAAAAGACGCACAATGAGATTCCTGCAAGTCCACACCTTCTATCCGCAATATCTCGACGGGCTGTATACCCGCTTCAAACATCTGGCGCAGGCGTCCTTTGCCGAACAAATGGATGTCCTCGTGGCCGATGCCTTCAGCGCCGTGCACATGATCGCGCCGTACATGCGCCATTGCGGATACGAAGGCCGCCTGGTCGTGGCCAACTGCGCGCCGGCCCAAGCCCGCTGGCTGGAGGAGCACGCTTGTCCGAAGCCCACAGGCCAGGACTGGATGGAAGAGATCGTCCTGCGCCAGATCGAGGACTTCGAGCCGGACATCCTCTATCTTTCCGATCCGGTGAGCTTCGACGGCCGCTTCCTGCGCCGGCTCACCCGCAAGCCGAAGCTCGTGCTCGGCTGGCGGGCCGCGATGTTCCCGGCGGACATCGACTGGAGCGGCTTCGACGTCATGCTCTCCAGCCTGCGGCCGCTGCTGGACCTTGCCATGCAGCGCGGCGCAGGGGCAGGCGAGCCCTTCTTCCCAGGCTTTCCGGCCTGGATCGCCGAGCGCGTCAAAGCCGTCGCGCCCTCGGCCGACATCGTGTTCACGGGTCAGTATACGCGCCTGCAGCACGCCAGGCGCGGCTTCTACCTGCGCGAGATCGCGCGCCAGGCGGCCGGGCAAGGCTACACGTGCGCCCTGCACCTGAGCGGCGAGAATGGCACTCTACCCGCCGATCTGCGGCAGTTCGCGCGGCCGCCGGTCTACGCCCTGGCCATGCACCAGGCCTTGCGCGCCGGGCGCATCGCCTTCGACGCCAGGGCCGACCACTTTGTCGTGGACCCCGCGAGCGGCAGGAAAGTGGATCTGGGAGGTAAGGAAACCGCGAACATGCGCATCATCGAGGCCACTGGCAGCGGCGTGTTCCTGCTTACCGAGCATTTCGACAACCTCGGCCAGTACTTCGAGCCGGGCAAGGAGATCGAGACCTTTGCCGACCGTAAGGAGTTGCTGGAAAAGGTCTCCTACTACCTCGAGCATCCGCGGGAGCGAGAGGAGATCGCCGCGCGAGGCCAAGAGCGCTGTCTGCGCGACCATGGCATCGAGAAGCGCGTGGAGTGGCTCGACGAGATCATCAAAAAGCACCTCGCGCGCAAGGCGGCCGACGGCGGCCAGGAGCCGAAAGCGCCCACGGCCCGCGCGGGGACGTCCGGCGAGACAGTGCTCAAGGGCAGCCTGCCCGAGGTTTTGCAGTACCTGCAAGCCAACCACGTCAGGTTCCCCAGGCGCGTGCCTGGCCGCATCGTTATCGATGGCAAGCTCCTGTACTATGCGGACATGCACAGCTTCTACCACGAACTGGCTCAGATTTTCGGCACTAATCTCTATGGCTTCGAAGCCAAGTCGGACAGGCCCGTCATCCTGGACTGCGGCGCGCATATTGGCTTGGCTTCGATCTATTTCGCCCAGCGTCATCCCAAGGCCGAGATTCACGCCTTCGAGGCCGATCCCGGCATCTTCGCCCTCTACGAGCGCAACATCCGCTCCATGGGCCTGGAATCCATCCGGCGCCACAACAAGGCCGTATGGGTCCACGGCGATGGTGTGGCCTTCGCCAGCTCCGGCGACGACTCGGGCCACATTGTCGGAGGCGATGCAGGCACGAGCCTGCCTTCGGTGCGCCTGCGAGATGTCATCTCCGGCCTGGAGCGCGTGGATATGCTCAAGCTCGACGTGGAAGGCGCGGAATTCGCCATTTTGCGCGATTGCGTCGATATCCTGGAGCGTGTGCGGCGCACGGTCATCGAGGTGCACATGCTCGGCGGCGACGCCTCGTTGGCCTCGCTCCTGGGCGTGCTGGA
Source organism: Pseudomonadota bacterium (assembly GCA_023433925.1). Classification (GTDB taxonomy): domain Bacteria; phylum Desulfobacterota; class Desulfovibrionia; order Desulfovibrionales; family Desulfovibrionaceae; genus Desulfocurvibacter. The sequence continues at coordinate 7,004 of JAEYTO010000106.1, forward strand.
AACAGCCGGCTTCAGGTACGCCGTCTCCGACCTTCATCCAGCCACGTGGTTGGCGCAAACCGAGAAGCCGCCGTTCTCATTCCTGGCTCATGACAAGTTCATCCTGACCGTCTTTGCCTGGAAGTAGAGCGATGGATCGTGGCGCTATGGAGTGAGCATGCCCCTCAAGATCGTCCATTTCGCCCTTTGGAACCACGGCGGGGCCGGCATCGCGGCGATGCGCCTGCATGAGGGCCTGCGCAGGATCGGCGTCGAAAGCGCCATGTACGTGCTGTCCAAGCGCGGGGAAGATTCCGCCGTGCGCCTTGTCCCATCCAGCATGGGCGAACCAGTCAAGTCCGGCAGCGAATCGGCTTCTCCGGCGCTGCATAAGGGCCTCAGACGCTGGCAGGCCATCAAGGCAAGGCATCCGAACTATTCGGCATGCATGGAGGCCTTCACCGATCTGCACGCCGACACTCGCCTTGCCGAGTTGCCCGCGTTCCGGGACGCGGACGTGATCAATCTGCACTGGGTAAGCGGACTCATCGACTTCGAGGGCGATGTGCAGAGCCTAGCCGGCAAGCCCGTTGTCTGGACCATGCACGATATGAACCCCATCACGGGTGGCTGCCATTACTCTGGCGGCTGCGAACGCTATACCGCGCAGTGCGGTGGTTGCCCGATGCTCGGCTCCCAGGTCGAACAGGACATCTCCCGGCACGTCTGGACCAGGAAGAAGGCCGCCTTCGACCGCCTGGACTTGACCTGCGTGACGCCCAGCCGCTGGCTGGGAGAATGCGCCGGCCGGAGTTCCATATGGCGCGGCAGGCAGCGCCATGTCATTCCCTACGGGCTTGATACCGAGATCTACAGAAACCATGATCCGAAAGCTCTGCGCGGTCAGCTCGGTATCCCTGAAAGCATGTTCCTGATTCTTTTCGGCGCGGAGAGCGTGGCCAACCAGCGTAAAGGCTTCACCCATACGCTCAAGGCGCTCGAAACATACCGCGAGCGTCATGGGGCGGAGAACGTCGGGCTGGTGATTTTCGGGCATTGCCCGGACGAATTGGCCACGCAGTTGCCCTTCCATGTCTATCGTTTCGGGTACGTCACCCGGGCCGAGGACATGTCCAGGCTGTACAGCCTAGCCGACGTGTGCATCCTGCCCTCGCTGGAGGACAACCTGCCCAACGTCGGCATCGAAGCCTTGGCTTGCGGGCTGCCCGTGGTCGGTTTCCGCATCGGCGGCGTGCCGGACATCGTGGCCCACGGCGAAACCGGCTACCTCACGGAGTCGGGAAATGTCGAAGGCTTGTGCGACGGTCTGGCCTGGGCCAGGGCCGAGAAGGCGGTGGGCAAGGCGGTGCGGCTACGCTGCAGGACGCGCGCATTGAGCATGTTCAACCTGCAAGGGCAGGCCCAGGCCTACGTCCAGCTTTATTCAGAAATCCTGGCCAAGCGGGCGGTCCAGGCCTGAGCCGGACCAAGGCGCGGCAAGGCGGAATTATCCCGCCCCCGGCTCCGTCTTCCAGGCCATGATGGGCGTCAGCGGCTTCTCGTCCACCAGGTCGAAGCGCACCGCGGCGAAGGCGCCGATGCCGGGCGGATAGTGGATGGCATTGATCTGCTTCCAGGGCACGCGATCCTTCCAGGTCCAGGGAGGGCCGGGCAGCACCGAGCGCGCGCGGAAGGGCTTGAGGCCTGCCACGGCCAGGAAGGCGTCCCAGACCTCGGTCCAGGTTTTCCAGCGGGCTTGGCGCAGTAGGCCATCGCATTCGCGCCGGGGCCAGCAGCGGCCGTGAGTCAGATAATAGAGCGAGCGCCGGTTGAGAAAGCCGATGAGCACGCCCTTGCGCGCCACGCGCACGGCCTCGGCGATGGCCGCCCTGGGGTCCTCGCAGAATTCGAGGGTCGTGACCAGGGCCACGAAGTCGTACTCCTTGTCGTCGCAGGGCAGGTGCTCGGCATGGCCGACCTGCAGGTCGGCGGCCTTGCCCAGGCGCTTGCGCGCGGCGGCGAGCATGGCCGGCGAGGCGTCGATGCCCGAGACGTCGAAGCCGGTCTGCCAGAAGAGCTCCAGGAACTTGCCGGGCCCGCAGCCCACTTCCAGCAGGCGCTGGTTGCGCCGGGGCCAGGCCGATATGAGCGAGGCCAGGAGCGCCTTCTCGCACCCCAGGGCCACCCGTCCGGGCTCGGTCTCGTACCAGGCCTCGTAGCGCCTGACCAGCTTCTCATCGAACCGCATGCGTCCACCCCGCGCCGCCCGCCGCCATGAGCGCCATGAGGCGCGGCGCTAATTGGGCAGAAGGTAAAGCAAAGCCGGCAATCAGGCAACACGAGGGGCCTGATCATGGCCTCGGGGCCGCAGCGGGGAAGCGCAGGTGGTGCAGCGTGCCGCGGGCATAGTCGCACAGGTAGAGGCGGCCAGCCTGGTCCTCTCCGAAGGAGACGATGCTCATCCCAGTCTCGGCGAGCACGGACACGCGCCAGACCGCGCCCTGCCGGCGCAGGCCCAGCAACCTGCCGCTCACGAAATCGCCAAAGATGTACATGCCCCGTACGCCCCGGCCAGGCCCGCGATAGACGTGGCCGCCGGTAACGGACCGGCCCAGCTCGCGGCCGTAGACGGCCACGGGCGCCGCATACCGTCGCGGCCGTGCGCAGCCGGCGGCGAGGAAGCACTCGCCGCCTTCCAGGATGTTCCAGCCGTAGTTCCTGCCGCCGGCCGCGCCGGCGCGTTGGAAGTCGATCTCCTCCCAGCGGTTTTGGCCCACGTCGGCGATCCACAGATTGCCCGTGGCGCGGTCGAAGGAGAAGCGCCAAGGGTTGCGCAGTCCCAGCGCCCATATTTCCGGTCGGCCGGCGCCGCCCGTGGCGAAGGGATTGTCGGGCGGTATCCGGTAGGGCCTGCCCGAAACGGGATCCGGGCCGGACTCCACGTCCAGGCGCAGCAGCTTGCCCAGAAGCGACGCCGGGTTCTGGGCATTGCCGCTCGGGTCGCCCGATCCACCGCCGTCGCCCGTGCCGGCGTAAAGATAGCCGTCCGGCCCGAAGGCGAGCTGACCGCCGTAATGGTTGTCGAACCGGGGATGCGGGATGCGCAGGATGATCTCTTCGCTCTGGGTGTCGGTGAAGTCGGCATTGGCCGAGACCGCGAAGCGCGAGAGGACGATGTCCCCGTTCGATCCGGCATAGTAGGCGTAGAAGTGCCCTCGCCGCGCATGGCCGGGCGGGAAGGCGATGCTCAGGAGGCCCCGCTCGCCGCCCGTGGAAACCCTGTCGCGGATGTCCAGGAACGGCGCGGGCAGCACGGCGCCGCCCCGCACGATGCGCACAGTGCCGGGCCGCTCGGTGACGAAGATGCGGCCGCTGTTGTCGCGGGCATTCGTGATATGCACGGGCTGGTCGAAGCCCGAGGCGATGGTGTCCAGGGAGACCTGTTGCGCCTGGGTCGGCAGGGCCGGGGCCAGCGTCGTCAGGAGCAGGAGCAGGAGCGTGGCGGCGAGGACTGTGCGCGGCATGGAACCTCCTTTCCGGCGTGGCCGGCGTGATCCCAGGCTCCTGGCGCATGCTTTCGGGGTCAAGGATTACCTTGGTTGGTAAATTTAGAGCGGCCAGGCCCGAATGGCCATGTCGCGTGACAATGCGAGGAAGAGGCGCCGGAGCCGGCCGAGCGTGTTGAAAGTGAAGCGCCGGGGTGAGGGAGCCCGGCGCTTCGTGGGGGAGGCCTGTATGTGAAAGGCCCTGCTGAAGGGCCGGCTTGCCTAGTGCCCGCGCGATTGCGGCTTGGCGGCGGCCTTGGCGGCCGGCGGGACCATGGCCTGGTCGGCCGGGGCGACATTCCCCATGGCCAGCATTTCCCGCATCATGGAGCGCAGGGAGACGGCCATGCCGCTCAGGCTTTGCACGGCTTCGTGCGAGGTGGCCATGCCGCCCGCGGACTCCTCGGCGATGCGGTTGACCTCAAGCACGGCGCGGTTGATCTGATCGCTCGTGGCCGACTGCTCCTCCGATGCCGAGGCGATGACCTCAACCTGGCCGCTGTTAAGCTCCACCAGGCCCAGGATCTCCTCTTGGAATGCGCCCGAGGCCTTGGCCAATTCGGTGCTCTTCTCCACGGCCTGCACGGACTCGACCATGCGCTCCATGCTTTGGCGGGCTGAGTCCTGGATGGCCTTGACGCGCTCGCCGACCTCCTTGGTGGCGGCCATGGTCTTCTCTGCCAGCTTGCGTACCTCGTCGGCCACCACGGCGAAGCCCCGGCCGGCGTCGCCCGCCCGGGCGGCCTCGATGGCCGCGTTGAGGGCCAGCAGGTTGGTCTGGTCAGCGATCTCGCTGATGACGTCCATGACCTGCCCGATGGCCCCGACCTGCTGGTTCAGGGTGGACATGCCGCCCTGCATTTGCAAGGCTTGGTCGCGCACGCCGCCTATGGACTCCACGGCCTGGTAGACCATGTCCGCGCCAGAGCGGGCCTTGCCGCGCACTTCGTGGGCGCTTTCCGAGGCGCTCGCCGCGCCCCTGGCCACCTCGATGATGGCCGCGTTCATCTGGTCCACGGCCGTGGCCGTCTCGGCCATGCGCTCGCTCTGCACGAAGGCGCCCTGCTTGACCTGGGCCACCATGGCCGCGAGCTGCTCGGCGGCCGTGGCCAACTGGTCCGAGAACTCCTCGGCCTTGTGCGCCAGATCGACCATGTGCCGCCACAGCTCCTTGACCTTGGTTTCCTGCCGCTTGGCCTCGTGCATGGCCTCCTCGGCGCGCAGGGCCTGGGCGGCCGCCTCCTCGCCCTTGCGCCTGGCGTCGTCCATGCGCTCCTTGAGCGCGCCGACCATGGCCGAAAGGTTCGCGGACAGGGCCAGGAATTCGGAGCCGGTGACGCCCTTGGGCTCGGCATCCAGCTGGCCCGAAGCAACTCCCCGCGAGAAGTCCTGCAAGGCCCGCAGAGGCCGCGTCACGGCCATGAGCGTCCACAGGCAGAGCAGCACGATGCCCGCCCCGGCCGACAGTTCCACGAGCAGCGTGAGCAGGGCGAAGCGGTCGCTCAGCGCCTGCGCCCGCTGCTGGTAGTAGTCGCTCAAGGCAATGATGGCCGGCTCCATCTCACGAGCCGAATCGATCATGGCCACGTTGGCGGCCTTGAACTCCGTGCGTTGGCGGACCAGCGCCTCGAAGGCGTCGGAATAGGCGCCGAGGGCCTTGATCTGGGTTCCCATCTCCCCGGCGGGCAGGCCGGAGCCTTGGATGGAGCGGCGTATGGAAGCCACGTAGTCGCGCACCATCTTCAGCGGCCTTTCCTCGTCGCGGTCCAGGTAGTTCTTTTCCTGGCGGCGCATCTGCAGAACGACGATGAGTATGTCGTTATAATATCGGTTCTCCAGGGCCTTTTCCAGGTAGACCGTTTTCCCGTCGTGCATGCTGCCTATGGCCGTGTCGTGGGGATTGGCCAGGGCCTTTTCCAGGACACGGGCCGCCATGACGAATTCGCCTTGCAGGCCCTGGTCCCATTTCAGGCCCATGGCCTTCTGGGCCTCCACCACCGCGATGAAGCTCTGCCTGTAGACGGCGAGCAGTTTGAGCGCCCGCCCGCACATGGCCTCGGATTCCGGGTCAAGACTCCTGATGGCCTGGATGTGCTTCTCCGCCGCATCCATGTGCTCCTGGGTTTTGGCGGACCATTCCTCCTCCTTGCGTAGGAGGAAGTTCTTCTCCTGCCGTCTGGCCTGCATGGTCTGCGTGTAGGAATCCAGAGCATGGCTTTCGAGCGCGTTCATGCGCGCGATGGCGCGATGGGAGACGCGGTCGGCCGCAAAGATGAGCGCGAACCCGAGTACGCTGACGCACAGCACGAGAAGGAGTCTTGCTTTGACGGACATGTCCAACCTCTGGTTTGAGATGGCACGATGGGCCTTGGGCATGTGGAACCTGGGCCTGCGCGCCGATTGCGCTGCATTGCGTGATGCGGGCGTCGAGTTTTTACAAAGCAACCCCCGTACCAAGCCGTATTGCGCAATCGCGCAAAATGCTTGAAGCTAGCCAACAGAACCGTTCTCCGGCATGGCGGCATGGCGCGTGCGCATCCCGCGTCAAGTCCGCCGAATCGCGAAGACGCCGACCGGGCAGGCGGCATCCAAACCAAACCGGATAACTGCCTTCCTCCGTACGTTGACAGATCTTCTTTATCCCCCCGCGAATCGGTGTTATGCTGATGACCTTGCATTATCCGTCCCCTGACAAACCTGGAGGCCGCCATGTGGGAGTACACCGATAAGGTCAAGGACCACTTCCTGAACCCGCGCAACGTGGGCAAGATCGAGGACGCCAACGCCGTGGGCGAAGTCGGGAGCCTGGCCTGCGGCGACGCGCTCAAGCTCTACCTCAAGATCGACGAGCAGGGCGTCATCCGGGACGCCAAGTTCCAAACCTTCGGCTGCGCCAGCGCCATCGCCTCCAGCTCGGTGCTCACGGAGCTTATCAAGGGCAAGACCGTGGAGCAGGCCAAGCAGCTCACCAACAAGGACATCGCCGCGTTCCTGGGCGGACTGCCCAAGGAGAAGATGCACTGCTCGGTCATGGGCCAGGAGGCCCTGGATGCCGCGCTCAAGAACTACTGGGGCGAAAGGCGCGTCGAGCCCCAGGCCGAGGGCGAGCTCATCTGCAAGTGCTTCGGCGTGACCGACGAGCAGATCCGCCGGGCCATCCGCGAGAACGATCTCAAGACCGCCGAGGAGGTCACCCAGTACACCAAGGCCGGCGGCGGCTGCGGCGAGTGCATCCTGGACATCGAGCGGCTGCTCATGGAGGCCCGCGGGGAGAAGGAGCCGGCCGAGAGCGTGCCCGCCCGCGAGGAGAAGCCCAGGAAGAGGCTCACGAACATTCAGCGCATGCATCTCGTGAGCAAGGTCATCGACGAGGAGATCCGCCCGAGCCTCAAGAAGGACGGCGGGGACATCGAGCTGGTGGACATCGACGGGCCCAGCGTGATCGTGTCCCTGCGCGGGTCCTGCGTGGGCTGCCCCTCGGCCCAGCTGACCCTCAAGCAGCTCGTGGAGCGCCGCCTGCGCGAGACCGTGGAGCCCGACATCGTCATCAAGGAAGCGCAATAGAGCATTTTGCTTTTGAAAATGCTCTGCAAGCCATGCGTCGGCATGACTTGCCGCCGCGTAGGCATAGGCGCAATTCACTTGCGCCGTCAGCGCCGGGGCGAGCGTCTCAATGTCAAACAGCTCTAATGGAGGCAACGCCATGGCTCAAGGCACGCCCAAGGTCATCTACCTGGACAACAACGCCACCACCCGCGTGGCGCCCGAGGTTCTGGAGGAGATGCTGCCCTACCTCCGCGACTGGTACGGCAATCCCTCCAGCATGCACACATTCGGCGGCACGGTGGGCCGCAAGATCGGCGAGGCCCGCGAGCGCGTGGCCGCCGCCTTGAGCTGCGACCCGCGCGAGATCGTGTTCACCTCCTGCGGCACCGAGGGCGACAACACAGCGCTGCACTCCGCCGTGAGCGCGCGGCCCGGCAAGCGCCATATCGTGACCACGCGCGTGGAGCACCCGGCCGTGCTCAACTTCGTGAAGCACCTGGAGACCCAGGGCTACGAGGTCACCTGGCTGCCCGTGGACAAGCAGGGCCGCCTGGACCTCGACCATGTGCGCGAGGCCATCCGCGACGACACGGCCGTGGTTTCGGTCATGTGGGCCAACAATGAGACCGGCGCCATCTTCCCGGTGCGCGAGATCGGGGCCATGTGCCGCGAGAAGGGCGTGCCCTTCCACACCGACGCCGTGCAGGCCGTGGGCAAGCTGCCCATCGATCTCAGGGACATGCCCTGCGACTACCTGGCCCTGTCCGGCCACAAGATCCATGCGCCCAAGGGCGTGGGCGCGCTCTACGTGCGCAAGGGCATGCTCTTCAAGCCCTTCATGATCGGCGGCCACCAGGAGCGCGGCCGGCGCGGCGGGACCGAGAACGCGGCCTCCATCATCGGCCTGGGCAAGGCCGTGGAGCTGGCCGCGGCGAACGTCCGGGACGAGAACACGCGCGTGCGGGCCATGCGCGACCGGCTGGAGAAGGGCCTCATGTCCTCCATCCCCGAGGCCATCGTCAACGGCGACACGGTCAACCGGCTGCCCAACACCTTGTCCATCGCCTTCAAGTACATCGAGGGCGAGGCCATGCTGCTCCTGCTCGACCAGTTCGGCATCTGCGCGAGCTCGGGCTCGGCCTGCACCTCGGGCAGCCTGGAGCCCTCGCACGTGCTGCGGGCCATGGGCGTGCCCTTCACCCACGCCCACGGCTCCCTGCGCTTCTCGCTCTCGCGCTACACCACCGACGAGGAGATCGACACGGTGCTGCGCGAGCTGCCCGGCATCGTCGAGCGGCTGCGGGCCATGTCGCCTTATTCGGCGGAGAGCGAAGGCCAGGGCGCGGCCTGCGCCGTCGAGCACGGCACGGAATAGCGGAGGACACATGAGAATCTTCGAGGATATGATCGGCCTGGTGGGCGGCACGCCCCTCGTGCGCCTGAACCGTGTCGCGCGGGGGCTTCAGGCCACGGTCCTGGCCAAGCTCGAATCGCGCAACCCGTGCTACTCGGTCAAGGACCGCATCGGCGTGAGCATGATCCTGGCCGCCGAGCGCGAGGGCCGCATCGACAAGGACACGCTCATCGTGGAGCCCACGAGCGGCAACACGGGCATCGCCCTGGCCTTTGTCTGCGCCGTGCGCGGCTACAGCCTGACCCTGACCATGCCCGAATCCATGAGCGTGGAGCGCCGCACGCTCCTGGCGGGCTTCGGGGCCAGGCTCGTGCTCACCCCGGCGGCCGAGGGCATGAAGGGCGCCATCGCCAAGGCCGAGGAGCTCGCGGCCAACGCGCCCAAGGCCTTCATACCTCAGCAGTTCAGCAACCCGGCCAACCCCGAGATTCACGCACGCACCACGGCCGAGGAGATCTGGAGCGACACGGACGGCACAGTGGACATCTTCGTGGCCGGGGTGGGCACGGGCGGGACCATCACCGGCGTGGGCCGGACGCTCAAGCCGCGCAAGCCGTCGCTGCGCGTCGTGGCCGTGGAGCCGGACGCCTCGCCCGTGCTCTCGGGCGGCAAGCCGGGGCCGCACGCCATCCAGGGCATCGGCGCGGGCTTCGTGCCCGAGAACTACGACGCCAGGGTTGTGGACGAGGTCTTCCGCGTCACGGGCGAGCAGTCCCTGAGCATGGCCCGCCGGCTCCTGCGCGAGGAAGGCATCCTGTGCGGCATCTCCTCCGGGGCCATCGCCCATGCCGCCCTGGAGATAGCCAAGCGGCCCGAGAGCAAGGGCAAGACCATCGTCTTCGTGGTCTGCGACACGGGCGAGCGTTACCTGTCCACGCCGCTGTTCACCGAGGGCCTATGAAAACATGCCTCCGGCGGCAGGGGGACAATCGTGCAGGACGGCACGATCGGACGTCGCCGCTTTGGGCGACGCCCGCAGGGCGAGGGCCAGGACGGCCCGAGTCAACTGATCTCCCCCGGACCCCCGCGGCTTCATGAGGCCTGATCCAGACACGTTTACCGCAATCCTCCCCCGGAGCAGGAACACCAAGCCATGATGAACTACGATCTGGGCAAGCAGCCCATGAGCATCGAGGAGATCACCGCGCGGCTGTGCGAGCCGGAGTCCTACGCCTCGGTCTACCGCCAGCCCAAGCACGACCAGCCCATGCCCTCGGTGGAGGCCCTGGCCGACATCGTGGAGCGGCTGCGCGCGCTGCTCTTCCCCGGCTACCACGGCAACTCCGAGATCACGCCCGAGACCATGGCCTTCCATGTGGGCGCTGGCCTGGACAAGGTCTCGCGGCTGCTCACGGAGCAGATCAAGCGTGGCCACTGCTTCTCGTGCGGCCTGGAGCATACCTGGGAGACCTGCCGCGACTGCGAGGAGAACGCCCGCGACATGGCCATGCGCTTCCTGTCGGCCCTGCCGCGCATCCGCGAGCTGCTGGCCACGGACGCACAGGCCGCCTTCGTGGGCGACCCGGCGGCCCAGAGCCCGGCCGAGGCCATCTTCTGCTATCCGTCCATCACCGCGCTGACGCACTACCGCATCGCCCACGAGCTGCACCATCTGGGCGTGCGGCTCATCCCGCGCATCATCACCGAGATGGCCCACTCCAAGACCGGCATCGACATCCATCCCGGCGCGGAGATCGGCAGCCACTTCTTCATCGACCACGGCACCGGCGTGGTCATCGGCGAGACGTGCATCATCGGCCGCAACGTGCGCCTCTACCAGGGCGTGACGCTCGGGGCCAAGAGCTTTCCCAAGGACGAGTCGGGCAAGCTCGTCAAGGGCATCGCCCGCCATCCCGTGGTCGAGGACGACGTGATCATATACTCCGGCGCGACCGTGCTCGGCCGCATCACCATCGGCAAGGGCTCGGTCATCGGCGGCAACGTGTGGGTGACGGAAGACTTGCCGACGGGGTCGAGGGTCACGCAGAAGTCGAGCGACTGACGCATTTTGCGTATCAACTGAGAGGGTCTTGGACAGGGTAACCGGCCCGAGCGACGCGCGGATGAAATGCGGGTTCCAAGGGCCCGTGGCCCTTGGTGGGTGGGGTCTGGGGAGGGCAAAGCCCTCCCCGATTCTTGTGCTTGGGCTACTTGGCGTTGGGCGTGAAGAGCTGCTTGCCCATGAGCTTGAAGTCCCCGATCAGCTTCTGGGCCTTCGCGCCGGCCATCCAATCGGAATACTTCTTGGCCAGGTCGTGCTTGGCCTTGGGGCAGTGCTTCTGGTCCAGGGTGATGACGCTGTACTGGTTGAAGAGGCTCTTGTCGCCCTCGACAAGGATGACCAGGGGCGGGTTGCCCTTGTGGTCGGCCTCGTACTTGATGAACGTGCCGCGGTCCGCGAGCACGTAGCCGTTCTTCTCCGTGGCCACGGCGATGGTCTGGAGCATGCCCTGGCCCGTGGACACATACCAGGCCTCCTTGTCGGGCAGGCCGCCGCCGGCCTTCTCCCATAGGGCGATCTCGGCCTGGTGCGTGCCGGACTTGTCGCCGCGGCTCACGAAGGCGGCCTTCTTGGCGCGCACGGCGGCCAGGGCCTTGGCCACGTCATTGCCCTTGACGCCGGCCGGGTCGGCCTTGGGGCCGAGGATGACGAAGTCGTTGTACATGACCTCGCGGCGCGAGTCGCCGAAGCCGCTATCCACGAACTTCTTTTCGGCCTCGGGCGCGTGGACCAGGAGCACGTCCACGTCGCAGGTCTCGCCGAGCTTGAGGGCCTTGCCCGTGCCCGTGGCGGTCCAGCGCAGCTCGATGCCCGTGTCCTTCTGGAACTCGGGGGCCAGATAGTCGAGCAGGCCCGTGTCGTCGGTGGAGGTTGTCGTGGCCATCATGAGCATGTCGGCGGCCAGGGCGGGAGAGGCAAGGGGCATGGCCATGGCCAGAGCCATGAGCAAGGTGCGGAGCAGTCTCTTCATGGTGATCCTCCAATATGTTTCAGAGAGCCGAAATGAAGGTTTTATCCTTATGCCAAAGCAGACACAAAGGAAAGACCCCGGCCCTTGCGCATGCTCCGATCCAGTTGTTTTGGTCGTAATCGCTTTGCGCACGGGGTGTCGGTCCGGCGGGGCGACCGGGCTTAAGTAGTCAACATCGCGGGAAGCAGGCGCGACCCGAAGTCCCGGCCAGCAAGCTTTTGCAGGACGGAGCTTGCCTTCCGCCGGGCAGTCCGTATTCTTGTGCCAAATCATGAGTAATTGGTCCGCCTTTGCCAGTTGGCCGGGTTCTGTGCATTTTTCTATGCAACACGCGGAGGTACGATGCCGTTCGACTATGAGACCGAGAAGCGCCGCCTTGACCGCAAGCTCGCTATGCTGGAAAAGAAAGGCTTTCTGCCCGAAGGGCTCCTGGACATGATCGGCCGCACCGCGCGGCTTCTGCTCGATGCCCGGCGCGACGCGCGCGTGGCGCTGCCGGAGAACGCGGAGCTGGCCAGCGCGGCCAGGACGGCGCTGGGCGCGCCCGTGCTGCCCCGCTCCGGGTTCGCCCATGACCGCGAGCAGGCCCTGCGTCTGTTCGGCGAGCTGCTCGACGTGGCCGGCTCGGCCGGCGGGGCCCTGACCGGGGCGAGCGAGATTGTGCGCCAGGCCATGGGCTCGGGCGAGCTGGACCCGGAGCAGGCCTTCGCCCGCTTCCTGGACGGCGACGACGGCTGGTTCCAGGCGTGGGGCGCCCGCACGCCCGGCGCGCCCAGGCTGCTCTCCTTCCTGGCCCAGGCCAGCCTGACCCCGAGCCTGAGCGCCACGGCCGAGGCCGTCGCGGCCCAGGCCAAGACCGACACGGTCAGGAACGTGGGCCATTGCCCGGTGTGCGGCAGCCTGCCCTACATGAGCTCCCTGCGCGAGAAGGAGGGCTTCCGCTACCTGAGCTGCTCCTTCTGCCGGAGCGAGTACCGCGCCCGGCGGCTGGCCTGCCCCTTCTGCGGCGAGGACAACCACGCGCACCTGGAGTACTTCGAGTCCCAGGACGAGCCCGGCTACCGCGTGGAGCTCTGCCATTCGTGCAAGCGCTACATGAAGACCGCCGATTTCCGCAACCTGGACCGCCAGCACATGCCCGACCTGGACGACCTGGAATCCCTGGCCCTGGACATCCTGGCCCGCGAGCAGGGCTACAGCCGGCCGACGCTGTCCGCCTGGGGGTTCTAGCCATGTCCTCCAAGCCAGCCGAGAACCTCGTCAGGCTGCCTTTTCGCCAGTTCAAGGACGGCGCGTGGCGCGACTTCGAAGACGTGGTCAGCCGCGAGGAGGTCATCGCCGTGGTCGTGGCCGGCCAGAAGCCGCGCTTTTTGTGGGCCTACCCGCACGACCTGGAAACCCTGGCCCTGGGCCACGTGCGGCTGGAGCTGTGCGGCGCGCTCCAGGAGCCCGTGCTCGTGCAGCGTCAAGGGAGCAACTTCCATCTGGACCTGCGCATGGTCCCGGCCGACCTGTCGGGATCCGGACAAGACAAGCCGGACGCGTTTCCCGGCCCGCTGACCGCCGGGGACGTGCTCGGGGCCATGGAGGAGCTCTTCCGCGTGGAGGGGCTTTGGCAGGACACGGGCTGCTTCCACCGCGCGGCGCTCTACGACCCGGCCAAACGGGAGTTCCCGTTCATGGCCCAGGACATCGGCCGGCACAACTGCATCGACCGCTGCGCCGGCTGGATCCTGCGGGAGCGACGCGACCCGGCGGCCATGGCCCTGTTCGTCTCGGCGCGCGTGACGGCCAGCCTGTGCCTCAAGATTCGCAAGCTCGGCGTGCCCATGGTGGTCAGCAAGTCGGCCGTGACCACGGCCTCCCTGGACATGGCCGACAAGGGCGGGCTGACCCTGGTGGGCTTTGCCCGCGAGGGCCGCTTCACGGTCTTCTCCGATACCAGGGGGAGGATCGCCCAATGAGCGCGGCCGGCCTGGCGCAGGCGCCGGCTGGCGTGGTCCTGGCCGGCGGCAAAAGCTCGCGCCTGGGCCGCGACAAGGCGCGCATCCTCTTCGGCGGCAAGGACCTCCTGGCGCGCACGGCCGACGTGCTGCGCTCGGTGGCGGACGAGGTCTGGGTCATCGGCCGCGACCCGGCCGACCACGGCCTGGACCTGCCCTGGAGGCTCGACGACATCCCGGGCAAGGGGCCGGCGGGCGGCATCATCACGGCCCTGCGCGCCCTGCGCCGGCCCTGCCTCGTGCTCTCCTGCGACCTGCCCTTCCTGGAGCCCGGGCATCTCCTGCCCCTGCTGGAGGCGCGCTCCGCCCGCGCCGAGCCCGTGATCATGACCACCTGGGGCCAGCTTGAGACCCAGTACATCGAGGCCCTGGTGGCCATCTACGAGCCCGAGGCCCTGCCCGTGCTAGAAGCGGCCGTGGCGCGCGGCGAGCACAAGCTCTCGCGCATCATCCCGCGCGAGCGGCGCTGCCACGTGCCCTACAGCCAGGAGCAGGCCCTGCCTTTCTTCAACATCAACTACCCCGCGGATCTGGCGCTCATGCGCAAGCTCGAAGCCCAGGCCGTGGGCCAGGCCGGGAGCGCGGCATGACCGCCGAGCCATTGCGCGCGCATGGGCGCCCTTTGTCGCGCATCGTCGATGCCCACGGCCGGCAGGTCAGCTACCTGCGCCTGTCGGTCACGGACCGCTGCAACCTGCGTTGCGCCTACTGCTTCTCCAAGGACATCCGCTTCATCCCCCATGAATCCATCCTGCGCTACGAAGAGCTTTTGACCATCGTGGACCTGGCCCGCGAGCTGGGCATCCACAAGGTGCGCCTGACCGGCGGCGAGCCCTTCGTGCGCAAGGATTTCCTGTGGCTCGTGGAGCACATCCTGGCCAGGCACCCGGAGCTGGACCTGCGCATCACGACCAACGCCACGCTCCTGGCGGGCAAGGTGCGCACCCTCAAGGAGCTGGGCGTCCGGCACCTGAACGTGTCCCTGGACACCTTGGATGCGCGCAGGTTCAAGGACATCACGGGCCGCGACTTCTTCAACCAGGTGCGCGGGGCGCTGGACGAGGTCATGGCCGAGGGCCTCGGCCTCAAGGTCAATGCCGTGGCCATGCGCGGGGTCAACGACGACGAGTTGCCGGCTTTCCTGGCCCTGGCCCGCGACAACCCCCTGGACTTGCGCTTCATCGAGTTCATGCCCATGGGCGCCGACGACCTATGGTCGGACATGCGCTACTGGCCGGCGGACGACATCCTGCGCCAGGCGCGGGAATTGGCCGAGCTGGAGCCGGTGAGTCCGGCCGAGGCCGACCGCGGCCCGGCGCGCGTGTACGCGATAAAGGGCGGCCAGGGCAGGCTCGGGCTCATCTCGCCCCTGTCCGCGCATTTCTGCGGCACGTGCAACCGGCTGCGCATAACCCCGGACGGCAGGCTGCGCACCTGCCTCTTCTCGGACAAGGAGTACCGGCTGCTGCCCATGCTGCGCCACCCAAGGCTCGGCCCCGAGGCCGTGCTGCGGGCCATGCGCCTGGCAAGCAGCCGCAAGCCGCTCGGCTACACGATCCTGGCCGCCCGCGCGCGGGGACGCGCCGTGGCCTGCAAGCGCATGTCGGCCATCGGCGGCTAGGGCAAGCCGCCATGGCAGGGGAGAGGCTTTGCCTTTCCCGGCCAGGGCCGGGAGTCATGGATACCGGGACGCCAGGGCGAGAATCCCTCGGCTCCGCAAGCGAACACGAGCATGGACGGGCAAGACATCTTCTCCTCCGAGGACGCCGCCAGGCGCTACGTGCTGTCCCACTGCGGGACGGGCGAGCCCCGCTGCCCCAAGTGCGGCGAAGCCAGGATCTACCGGCTCTCGGACGAGCGGCTGCGCTGCTCGCACTGCCGCTACACCTTCCACGAGCTGTCGCGGCGCTGGATCAACATCGGCGGGCTGACCTGCCTGGAATGGCTGCGCCTCGTGAAGCTCTTCGAGGAGGAGCTGACGGCCAACCGCATGGCCCCTGAGCTCGGCCTGTCCTACAACACGGTCTACAAGGCCGTGACAACCCTGCGCTTCTCCCTGCTGACCCAGGCCCTGGACGCCAAACAGCTCCTCACCGGGGCCTTCGGCCTGGACCTCGGCTTCGAGAGAGGCCGCATCAGCATGGAGAAGGAGAAGGAGCGCATGGGCTCCTTCCCGGTCTTCGGCCTCATGGAGAAGGCCGGCTGGGCCTTCGTGGACCTCCTGCCCTACATGACCGCCGAGACGGTCCTGCACTTCCACTTCAATTTCCAGCTCAAGCTCGTGCGCATGGGCAACGTCATCTACACTGACAAGTACAAGCACTACGACGCGCTCATCCTGTGCGGCGACGAGACCCTGCCCTATCACATCATCCAGGGTCGCGAGCGCGGCGCCCACGTGGACTCCCTCAGGAACGGCTTCTGGCGCTTCGCCCAGGAACGCCTGCGCCACTACAACGGCGTGACCGCCCGACGTTTTCCGCTCTACCTCAAGGAGCTCGAATTCCGCTACAACCATCGGGGCGAGGAGATCTTCCCGCTCCTGGTCGCCAGCCTGTGCAAGTTCGTGCCGGAGTACGATTAGGGCAGTTTGACATTGAGACGCCCGCTCCGGCGTTAACGGCGCAAGTGAATTGCGCCTGCGCCTACGAGGCGGCAAGCCATGCCGACGCATGGCTTGCAGAGCATTTTCTAGAGCAAATGCCCTAGGCGTTTGCCGCTGACTCGGGAGAGGGCGGCGTCCTCTCTCGGTTGATTCGCAAAAGGCCTAACGCAGCAGCAGGTTGTCGATGAGCCGCGCCTTGCCGTGGAACACCGCCACGGCCATGAGCGCCGGGCCGTCCACCGTCGCGAGCGGCTCCAGGCTGTCGGGGTGCACCAGCTCGGCATAGTCGATGCGCGCCTTGGGCATGTGGGCGGCGATATGCGCCGCGAAGGCGGCCTTGATGTTGGCCACGGACCTTTCACCCGCCTGGACGGCCTCCTGGGCCTTGCGCAGCCCCGCGAAGATCGCCGGGGCCTGGGCGCGCTCCTCGGGCGTGAGATAGACGTTGCGCGAGCTCAGGGCCAGGCCGTCCGGTTCGCGCACGATGGCATGGCCCACGATCTCCACGGGCATGTTCAGGTCGCGGACCATGCGCCGGATGACCGCGAGCTG
Organism: Pseudomonadota bacterium; assembly: GCA_023433925.1. Taxonomy (GTDB): domain Bacteria; phylum Desulfobacterota; class Desulfovibrionia; order Desulfovibrionales; family Desulfovibrionaceae; genus Desulfocurvibacter. Next base: position 23,620 of record JAEYTO010000106.1, read on the forward strand.
CTGCCAGTCCTTCTGGCCGAAGATCGCCGCGCACGGCATGGCCAGCAGGAGCAGCTTGGCGACGACCGTGGCCACGCCGCGGAAGTGCGTCGGCCGCGTGATGGCGCACAGCCCTTGGCCCAGCGACGGCACATCGACCCAGGTCGCCGCGTCGGGCGCGTACATGGCCGAGGGCTCGGGCGCGAAGAGCACGTCCACGCCGCGCGATTCGGCCAGCCGGCTGTCGCGCTCTAAGTCGCGCGGATACGCCGACAGGTCTTCCTTGGGCCCGAACTGCGTCGGGTTCACGAACAGGCTGACCATGACCTTGCCCGACGCCCCCGCGCGCTCGCGCGCGGCGTCCATGAGCCGCAGATGGCCTTCGTGGAAGAAGCCCATGGTCGGGACGAGGGCCGTTGTAATGCCGTCGCAGCGCCACTGCCAGGCCTGCCGCTGGAACGCGATGGGATCGCGAATGACGTCCATGTGAGACCTCCTGCACGCTTATGCATCCACTGAAAGGCCGTCGTGAGCGCCCTAGCGCATGCGGCCCTGCTTGTCCAATCCAGCGCCTTGGCCTGTTTTCAACGAGCTGCTAGCCGTCCTCTTCGCCCTCAACGCCTCGGTCATCCAGCCGGCTTCTCTCGGGGTTGGCATTTTCGTCAAAGAACACCTGCTCCAGGCACAAGGCCCAGCCCGGCGCGGTCTCGGGCGCCAGGGACCTGTCGCGGGCGGCCAGGAGCGCGGGAATGTCCTCGGGCCGCAGCTTGCCCCGGCCCGCGGCCACGACGCAGCCCATGATGTTGCGCACCATCTGCTTGAGAAAACCATCGGCCCGGATGCGGAAGGTGATTTCCCACCGGGTCGGCCCGGGTTCGCGCCAGAAATCCGTGACCGTGCGTACGGTGTCCTTGACCGGCGTGCCCACGTTCTGGAGGCTCTTGAAGTCGTGCCGGCCCACGAAGCTGGCCATGGCCTCGTCCACGGCCGCCAAATCCAAGCCCGCCATGCGCCAGGCGAACGGCCGGCGTTGCGGCAGGATGAACTCGTACTCCGTCCAGATGGTATAGGCGTAGATCTTCGAACTGGCCGAGAAGCGCGCGTGGAAGTCCGGCGGGACCTCGCGGGCTTCGGTCACGCACATGTCGTCGGGCAGGATCGCGTTGAGCGCCCTGCGCCAGGGAATGTGGGCCTTGGCCTCGGGCACGTCCACGTGGACCACCTGCCCCAGGGCATGCACGCCCGTGTCAGTGCGAGCCGCCGCGCCCACGCGCGCCGGCTCGCCCAGGATGCGCCCCAGCGCGGCCTCCAGCTCGCCCTGCACGGTCCGGCAGCCGGGCTGGATCTGCCAGCCGGCGAAGCAGGCGCCCACGTAGGCCAGGGTCAGTTTCAGTCTCGGCATGTGCCCGCTCGGGTATGAAGTGTCAGGCCGCGAAAGGCCGTACCTAGCAAAAACAAGGGCCGGAGGGAACGTCCCTCCGGCCCAGCCATGGAGTAGCCTATCAAGCCGGGAAATCAGTTCGTGCGGGTCTCGGTGAAGGGAATCTGCAATCTGGTCAGTGCCTCGGACAGGGTCGCGGCCTTGTCGGAATTCATGTTGGACATGATCTCGCCGGCCTGGCGGCCGCGCATGCCCGACAGGATTCTGACGGCGATGTCCTCCTGGAGCTTCTCCAGGGCCTCCGCGGCCTGCTTGGCCTTCATGTTCGCGTACACGTCAACCAGATGGCGCAGCTTCTCGTCCTTGAGCGTGTCGGCCTTGTCGAGCATGAGCTTGAGGTTGGCCTCCATCTCGTTCATGCGCTTGAGGCGCAGGTCCAGCTCGCGCTCAAGCTCCTTGAGGGCCTGCTCCTTGCGGGACAGCTCCTCCTCCTTGCGGCGCAGGGTCTGCCAGTCGAGAGGCTTGCGCGAGGGCTCGGCCTCGGGCTGGGCCTGGGTCTTCTGGTTCGTGGCAGGCTCCACGGCGGCCTGGGCGTCTGCCACCACGGCCTGGGCCACCATCTTGGCGCCGACAGCCACGGTGGCGTGCGCCGAGGCCAAGGACGCCTGGGGTTTCTGAGCCCCGGCCTGCCGCTCGGCCTGACCGCCGTCAAGGGGCAGCAGGTTCAGGGTGATGGCCGCGGCCAGGGTCAGCTTCACCGCCGCGAGCAGCGTGAGTATCTTGAGAACCTTAGAAATCCGGGTGCCTGAAGCGGAGGGTCGAGCTTTCATCGAACTCTTTCTGCTCCGCGAGCCGTGCTTCATCGCCATAGCGCTTCGCCTGGTTTTCCTTGAGTTTTTCCAGCAGTTTCCGATCCTTGGCGCGTGCTATCACTTCCTGTCTGGCTTTTTGCAATTCCTTTGCCAGCCTGTGCAGCTCCGCCTCGGCGGCCTGGATGTCCAGGTCGGCCGCCCGCTTATAGGTCCGCCAGAGCCACAGGTCGGCGGGCGAGTACTGGCGTCGGCCGAAGAACTCGGCCTCGGCCCGCTCCAGGCGGCGCTTGAGCCCGTCCAGCAGGGCGGCCTGATCCCTGTAGCGGCGCTGGGCCGTGGCCATGGCCATCATGGCCTGCTCCTCCCGCTGACGGCGGTAGTCCAGGACCTTGTCGAGCTTGAAATGGAATGGCTTGGCCATGCGGACGGGATTGCAATATGTCTGCCGACTCGGCAGTCTGTTGAAAAAAGTCGTCCCGGCTTGTGCAACTTCACAATGCTTGAATCAACTCAAGCATTGCTCACGGATGCTGCGTATCCGGCGGGCCAGACGGGCTCTCCGCCTAAAGCCGTTCGCAAATGAAATGCGGGTTCCAAGGGTCCGTGGCCCTTGGTGGGTGGGGCGCGGGGAGGGCAAGCCCTCTCCGCTCTTGATCGGCGCGCTCTATGCCGCCACGAGCCAGCCCAGGCAGGCGGCGGCTTCGCCCATGATGATGGCCGCGCCGAGGAAGTCGCCGTTCAGGCCTTTCCTGTCGCGGGCCAGGGAGCGCAGGGCCAGGGCCGGCAGGAGGGCGGCGGCGAGCATGGCCGCAAGGGGCAGCGGGCGGACAAGGGCCAGACCGGCGGCCAGGCTGGCCGTCGCGGAGACGATCAGCCCGCGCGTGGTCGCGCCGGCGATGAACAATTGGCCGAGCCCCGGCCGGGCCAGGGCTTTGGACGAATAGGCCAGGAACACGGCAGCCAGGCGGCCGGCCATGAAGGCGAAGGCCAATGCGCCAAAAGCCTGGCGCACCAGCATTTCCTGGGCGAGCACGAGCTGGCCCAGAAGGGTCATGAACAGCCCCATGGCCCCGAAGGCGCCCATGCGCGAATCCTTGACGATCTCCCAGAAGCGCTCATCCCGCGCGCCCGAGCCCCAGGCATCGGCCACGTCGGCCAAGCCGTCCAGGTGCAGCCCGCGCGTGAGCCACAGGCTGCCCGCCAGGAGCAGCCAAGCCTGGACCCAGGGCGACGAGGCCAGCAGCCCCAGCGCCAGGGGCGTCACGAGCAGGCCGCCAAGAATGAGCCCCACGGCCGGCAGCCAGGGCATGGCCGCGGCCAGCTCCTCGGACCGGCACAGCCTGCCGGGGACCAGGCGGGTCAAGAAGGAGAGGGCGGTGAGCAGGCCGCGCACGTCAGCCTCCCTTTTCCATGATTTTCAGAAGGACATGGGACTCGGGGCCGAGGGCCAGGGTCTCGCGGGCCGAGGCCCGGTTCATGGCCAGCTCCAGATATCCCTGGCTACCCGCGAGCAGACCCAGCTCGCCGGGCGCGAGTTGGGCGTAGTGCGTCACCCGGCGGGCGCGCAGGCGCGACGGGCCGCCCGTGCCGAAGCCCACGGCCCGCCCGGCTCCAGCCTGGGCGGACAGCCGGACGCCCACGGGCAGTCGCTCGGCCCAGGCATCCACGGCCAGGTTGAGCACGAGGTTTCCGAAGCGGTCGGCATGGAGCACGCTGGCGACGATGCGGCCATCCTCCTCGCGCGGCGCGGCCCACATGGCTTGCGCGAGCCCCGCCGGATCAATCTCCCGGCCCAGAGCCGGGGGCTCCTCGCCATTGGCGAGCCTGGCGGCCAAGGGCGCGAACAGGTCCCGTCCGTGGAATGTGGCCGAAGCCGGCGGAGCCGGCGGGGTCACGTCGAAGGCCGTCACCCGCCCAGTCGAAGCGACCATGGCGGCAGCATCGGGCGAACTCGATAACCCGACCGGCACGGTCGGTTCCGCGAGCAGCAGGCTGAGCAGGCCGTTGTCCGGCGCGAGGAAGAACCGCTCCCGCCAGGCGAGCAGCACCACGCGCCGCTCCGAGCCGACGCCGGGGTCCACCACGCACACGAAAACCGTGCCCGCCGGGAAGTGCAGGGCGCTGGCGCGTGCGAAGAAGCCCGCCTGGGCGACGTGGTACGGCTCGACACCGTGCGACAGGTCCACGACGCGCGCCCGCGGAGCCAGCGCCGCGAGCACGCCCTTCATCTGCCCGACGTAGGGGTCATCGAGGCCGAAATCCGTGAGCAGGGCGATTACGGGAGTATTCATGCCGCTTCGCTCAGTACTGCTTGCGCTGGGAAAAGCCCTTGCCGAGCACGTTGAGCGTGTTGCCCACGATGGTGAAGGCCTGGGGATCGATCCTGTAGATGATCTCCTCCAGGCGCTTGAGCTGGATGTTGTGGATGACGGTCAGGATGACCTCCTTGGGCTGGCCCGAGTAGGCTCCCAGGCCGTGGAGCAGGGTCACGCCTCGGCGCACCTGGGTCTTGACGGCCTCGGCGATCTCGGCGTGGCGCGCGGAGATGATGATGACCATCTGGCGCTGGTTGAACATGCCCAGGAAATACTCGACCACCGCGGCGACGATGAAGACCATGGCCAGGGAGTAGAGCACGTCGTTCACGTCCAGGAAGAACAGGCCGGCCGCGAAGACGAGCAGGTTGAAGATGAAGTTCACCTGGCCCACGCGGAAGTTGTAACGCTCGTTGAGGATGATGGCGATTATGTCCGTGCCGCCAACCGAGCCCAGGGAACGCAGGGCGATGCCCGCGCCCGCGCCCATAATGGCTCCGCCGGCCATGACCGCCAGGAACTTGTTCTCGAGCTGCACGCTCCAGGGCATGAGCTCCATGAACGCGGACATGGCGACCATCCCGAACAGGGTGTAGAGCACGAAGCGCCGGCTGACGAAGAACCAACCCAGGACGATGACGGGCACGTTGAGCGCGAAGTACCAGGCGCCGGGGCTGAGCAGGCCGGTCACGTAGTACAGGAGCAGGCCCAGTCCCGAGAAGCCGCCGGTGATAAGGCCGTAGGGCAGAGCCACGGATTTGAGGCCGAAGGCGAAGATTGCCGAGCCCGCGAGGAGCAGGCCCAGGTTCCAGGGCACCGAATAGGTCAGACTGCGCAGTCTGTCCGGCATGGCGAGTCCTTGTCTTAATCGATTTGTTGAAGTAGCCGTCCCGAAGCCCTCGACTCCGCACCGCGGGAGGAGGCTCGGGCAGTGCTCGCGGATGCTGGGCTCGGCAGACGACAGGCCCGCACGGCCCGCTTTTCGCCAGACCGTCACGATACCCACGGCCTACCGGAATTCAAGGCGGTGATAAACAGGAAAAACCGGGATGGCGGGGGCTATTCTTCCGTGATCTGCTCGTGCAAGGTGATATTGAAGGCCACGGCGAAGAAATTGTGGAAGAAGTCCACGTACTCGACGTATATGCCGTCGGGCACGGTGATGCGCGAAGGCGCGAAGTTGACGATGCCCTTGACGCCGGCCTCCACGAGGTAGTTGGCCGCGCGCTGGGCGCGCTCGGGCGGGGTGGTGATGATGCCCATCTCGACGCCGAGTTCCTGGACCTTATCCTTGAGCCTGCGGGAGCAGATGACCTCCAGGCCGGAGATCATCTCGCCGATCTTGAAGGGGTCGCAGTCGAAGGCGCCGACGATGTTGAAGCCGCGCTGCTTGAAGAACTTGTGCCGCAGAAGCGCCCGGCCCAGGTTGCCCACGCCCACCAGGGCGCAGTTCCAGGTGCGGTTGATGCCCAGCGATTCCTTGATGGAGGTGATGAGGTCCTGGACGTAGTAGCCCACGCCGCGCACCCCGAACTCGCCGAAGTAGGCCAGATCCTTGCGGATTTGGGAAGGGTTCACCGCGCAGATGCGCGCCAGGTGTTCGGAGGAGATGACCTCGGAGCCGTCGCGCTTGAGGTTCTCAAGAACCTCGACATACACAGCCAGCCGCTGAATGGTCGCCCTGGGGATGTGTTGGCTCTTGAGGGTCATTGTTGATCCAGCCCCGAACTTTGTGAAATATTTAACAAAACTTGAGGTTAAAAAGGAGGCCGCAAGGGCGGCCTCCTTCCAGCAGCTTCTTAGCCAAGCATCGGGTTGGCGAAGAGCAGGATCAGGTTGACGACCAGGGCGTAGATGGCCAGGGACTCGATGAAGGCCAGGCCCAGGATCAGGGTAACCGTGATCTTGCCGCCGGCCTCGGGGTTGCGGGCGGTGCCTTCGCAGGCGGCCTTCAGGCCCATGCCCTGACCGATGCCGCAGCCGGCGGCGGCGATGGCCATGCCGATGGCGGTGGCGAGGGAGGTCATGGAGATGACCTCGGGGGCGACCTCGGCGGCGAAAGCAACGCCGGCGACGGCGACCAGGGCCACGGTGTTCACGATCGTCATGAGAGCCTTGCGCATGTCACTCACTCCTAAGATGGTATTGATGTTGTGGTCTAGCGACCGTTTCCCCAATCTTGTCCGCGCGGTCTAATGCGCGTGCTCCAGCGAACCCTTCAGGTAGATCATGGTCAGCATGAAGAAGATGAAGGCCTGAATGGTCTTGGCCAGGCCGAACAGGAAGTACATGGGCACCGTGGCCACGATGGGCGCCATGGAGAAGAGCAGGATGAGCACGATTTCCTCGCCGCGGATGTTGCCGAAGAGTCGCAGAGTGAGCGACAGCGGCCGGGCCAGGTGCGAGAAGATCTCGATGATGAACATGAGCGGGGCCAGGGCGGCGATGGGGCCCATGAAGTGCTTGATGTAGCCGAAGCCGTGCTCGCGGATGCCCCAGTAGTTGTAGTAGATGAACACGACGAAGGCCATGGCCGCGTTGGTGTTCACGTTGGCCGTGGATGCGTCGCAGCCAGGAACGAGGCCCATGAGGTTGTTGAACCAGACGAAGATGAACAGGGTCGCGAGGATAGTGAAGACCTTGCGGCCTTCCTCGCCGATGTTGGCGACCACGAAATCCTCAAGGCCGCCGATGATGACCTCGAAGAAGTTCTGCAGGCCGCCGGGAACCATGCTCACCCGTTTCTGGACCATGAGGCCCATGACGATCAGGAGGGTCATGACAACCCAGGTGAAGAAGACGTGCACGGGCACGGGCACGTGGAGTTCGTGCAAGAGAACCGGCACCAATTGATGCGGAAGACCACCAGCGACCATGTTATCAAGCCTCCTTCACATTGTGACCATGCAACCGGGACGCGCCCCAGTACACCGCGGTGACTACAACTGTCGATAGACCAGCGAGCAGGGCCCAGGCTGGAGCGTTCAGCCAGACGATGAGCCCGTAAAGAGCCGCGCCCGTCAGGATGAGCCGGCCGTAGAAACGCAGAAGCAACGCCATGACCGCGCCCCTGGGCTGGTTCACGATATGCTGCACGAACCTGGCCAGGGAGTAGAAATTCACCGTGGCGAGCGCCGCGCCCGCCGCGAAAGCCAAGCCCCAGGCGGACAGACCCGCGGCGACAATGCACGCCAGCGCCAGTACTCCGGAGAGCACGATCTGGACGCGCACGAGGCGACGGACCTCCATCTGCGAGAAGCCCCTGCGCAGCAGGGCGCGATCAATCCTTTCCGGAATCCCGGCCAGAGCTTTTGCGTTCATAGTTCTGAATTCGCTGTACTTCCTCATACACATTCTTGAAACCGGCCGCCACGCCGAGGATAAGCATGACTATCGTCAGCCACGGCTTGGTCCCCAGCCATTTGTCCAGGTAATAACCCACGGCCAGGCCGATGAAGGTGGCCGCGACAAGATGCAGGCCGATGGTCGTCGCGTTGAGGATGACGCCCCAGGCTCCGGAGGGTTGCTTCCCCTTATGAAAGAACATATCTATTGGCCCCTGTGGCCAGCCGCCGGGCTGAGAACCGGCAGCCTCGTGCCATTGTTCACAAGTTGGAGGGCTCTTAGCACAACCCTCGGCGGACCGTCAACGCATTACCCGGCGGCCGGATGGGTAAAATTACTTTTTTCACATTCTCCGGCTTCGCGACAGCCCAGGGCCCCCAAGCCCCCGCCGCGGCCATTTCCGTGCCCGGCGCATCCATGGACAACCACCCCGGCTTCGTTTTACACCCGCTTGCCCCTGTCGTCGACGCCGGAACAACCCAACTAGAAGCAACGCATGAACAAGCCACTACCCCTTGCCCCCGCGCGCCTGCGGGCCACGTTGCCCATCGAGGCGGTGCCCTTTTCCGATTCGCGCGGCATACCCCGCCGCGAGCGCTTCGAGCCCCCGCAGCCTAGGGCCCTGCGCGCCCTGCGCCTGGCCGTGTCCATTCCGGGCAACGAGTACAACGTCTATCTTTCGGGCGAGGAGAGCCTCGGCCGCACCTATTTCCTGCGCCACTTCCTGGAGCCCTTGGCGATCCAGGCCGAGACGCCGCCCGATGTGCTCTACGTCTACAACTTCGAGGACGAGGACCGGCCCAGGGCCATCCTCCTTCCGGCCGGCCTGGGCCGGTCCTTCAAGTCCGAGCTGGCCAAGGCCGTGACGCTTTTGCGCGAGCGCATCCCCGGCAGCCTGGAGCAGGACGCCTTCGTGCAGCGCCGCGAGGACCTGCTCAAGACCTACCAGACCGCCAAGGACGACCTCTACACGCGCATGGAGAAAGAGGCCGAGCGCAAAGGCTTCGCCCTGGGCGTGGAGACCGAGGGTCAGCTCACCCTGGCCCCGAGGCTCAAGGGCAAGACCCTGTCCATCGAGGAGTTCGAGAAGCTCGACAACGAGACCCAGCGCGCCTTGCGCGCCAGGCGCGACGAGGTGCTCCTGGCCATGAATGGCATGCTCCGCCAGGTCCAGGCCGCCGAGCGCGGCTTCACGGAGCAGGAGCGCGGCATCGAGCGCGAGTTCGCCTCCCGCGAGGCGCACGAGATCCTCGCCCCCCTGCGCGAGCGCTTCTCCGCCCATGACAAGGTCCTGGCCTACCTCACGGCCCTGGAGGCCGACGTGCTGGCCAATCTTGAGCGCTTCGCGCCCAAGCCCGAGGCCCAGGCCCAGAACCAGGCCCAGCTGGCGCAGCCCGAGACCGCGTCCATCGAGGATTTCTGCACCCGCTACGAGGCCCACCTGCTCGTGGACAACGCGGGCCTCGCGGGCGCGCCGGTCATCGTCGAGGACCATCCGACCTACTTCAACCTCCTGGGCAGCCTGGAGCGCGAGAGCGAGCTGGGAGCCCTGTTCACGGACTTCACGCTCATCAAGCCCGGCGCCCTGCACAAGGCCAACCACGGCTACCTCATCCTCAAGGCCGACGACGTGCTCACCGCGCCCTCGGCCTGGGAGGGCCTGCTGCGCGCCCTGCGCTCCGGCCTCGCGCGCATCGAGGACCCCTCCGAGCACACGGAACAGGTGCGCACGCGGACCATCGAGCCCGAGCCCATCCCGCTCCAGGTCAAGATCCTGCTCGTGGGCAACGACGAGGTCTACGAGCACCTGCTCTATCACGACAGCCGCTTCCGCAAGCTGTTCAAGATCAAGGCCCATCTGCAGAACCACGTGGACCGCTCCGAGGCCGACATCGTGGCCTTCCTCCAGCGTTGCGGCGAGATCATCGACGACGCCGGCCTGCTGCCCTTCGACCGCGCGGCCTTGGCCGGCCTGGTGGACCACGCCTCGCGCATCGTCGAGGACCAGACTAGGCTGTCCCTGCACTTCCCGCTCATGCGCGAGCTGATGATCGAGGCCTCGGCCATGGCCAAGCTGCAAGGGCGTGACATGGTGGACGCGGCCATCCTCCAGGAGGCCCAGGCCGCGCGCGACTTCCGGGCCAACCTCTATGAAGAGGAGTTCATGGCCGACTACGACCGCGAGATCATCAAGGTCGCCACGTCGGGCTCGGCCGTGGGCCGCGTCAACGGCCTGTCCGTGACCTACTTCGGCGAGTACGAGTTCGGCCTGCCCCACCACATCGCCTGCACCGTGGGCGTGGGCCGCGAGGGCATCTTGGACCTGGAGCGCGAGGCCAAGCTGGGCGGGCCCATCCACACCAAGGCCATGATGATCCTCCAGAGCTATCTGCTCGGCCTGTTCGCCCACGACAAGCCGCTCATCCTCTCGGGCTCGCTGTGCTTCGAGCAGTCCTACGCCGAGGTCGAAGGCGACTCGGCCTCGGGCGCGGAGCTTGCCGCGCTCCTCTCGGCCCTGGCCGAGGCGCCCATCAACCTCTCGCTGGCTTTCACCGGCGCCGTGAACCAGTCCGGAGACATCATGGCCGTGGGCGGGGTGACGCGGAAGGTGGAGGGCTTCTTCGAGGTCTGCCGCCGCCGCGGCCTCACGGGCGGGCAGGGCGTGATCATCCCGGCCGACAACGTGCGCAACCTCATGCTCAAGCCCGAGGTCGTGCGCGCCGTGGAGGAGGGGCAGTTCTCCATCTATCCGGTCAAGTGCATCGAGGACGCCCTGGAGCTGCTCACCGGCCTGCCGGCCGGCACGCGCCAGGTCGACGGCGCTTATCCGGAGGGCTCGCTCTACCGCCGCGTGGACGACCGCCTGGCCGCCCTGGGCCTGGCCGCGGGCAGATTCTGGCAGAGCTGGAGGACCTAGGGCGGACAGAGCCGGGGAGGGCGCCGCCCTCTCCCGGCTCTTCCGCAAACCGTTTCCATTCGCGCCAGCGCCTTGCCATTCCCCGATTCGGCTCTTAGGTTATACATCGACCTCAAGGCCGCAAGCTAGACCCTTCGACATTAAGCCAGCCACATGAGCATTCCCGAGCAAATACCCGCCGCGCCGCGGGCCGCGCGGGCCGGACCGCGGCCCGGCGGCATCCTGCGGGCCCTGCGCCATCGCAACTACCGCCTGTTCTTCGCCGGCCAGGGCATCTCCCTGGTGGGCACGTGGATGCAGGCCATGGCCCAGGCCTGGCTGGTCTATAGCCTGAGCGGATCGAGCTTCATGCTCGGCCTGGTGGGTTTCGCCGGCCAGGTTCCCGTGTTCCTCTTGTCCGTGCTCGGCGGCGCGGTGGCCGACGAGCGCAGCAAGCGGGCCATCCTGATCTGGACCCAAGCCCTGTCCATGCTCCTGGCCCTGACAGCCGCGCTGCTGACCCTGTCCGGGGCCGTGCAGGTCTGGCACGTCATCCTGCTGGCCACGAGCCTGGGCGTGGTCAACGCCTTCGACATCCCCGCGCGGCAGGCCTTCGTCATGGAGATGGTCGGCCGCGAGGACCTGCACAACGCCATCGCGCTGAACTCCTCCATGTTCAACAGCGCGCGCGTGCTCGGGCCGACCCTGGCCGGCCTGCTGGTGCCCCTGGTCGGCGAGGGCTGGTGCTTCCTGTTCAACTCCGCGAGCTACCTGACGGTCATCGCCGGGCTCCTGCTCATGCGCCTGGAGCGGCCCGCGGCCAAGATGAACGCAGGCACGGCCTGGCAGCGCATCCGCGACGGATTGTCCTTCGCCGCCGGCCACGCGACCATCCGCACCCTGCTCCTCCTCGTGGGCCTGAGCAACCTGCTGGGCTTGTCCTATCACGTGCTCATGCCGGTCTTCGCCGACCGCATCCTCGGCGGCGGCCCCATGAGCCTGGGGCTGCTCATGGGCGCGACCGGGCTGGGCGCCTTTGCCGGGGCCATGCTCCTGGCCGCGCGGCGCGACGCCCTGGGTCTGGGCCGCTGGGTCATCCGCGCGGGCCTGAGCTTCGGCGCAAGCCTCATGCTCTTCTCCGTGTCGCGCTCGTTCCTGCTCTCGGCATTCCTGCTCGTGCCCGTGGGCTTCTCCATGGTGGTCCTCATGGCCGCGGCCAACACCCTCATCCAGCAGACAGCTCCGGACGGCTACCGGGGGCGGGTCATGGCCCTGTACTCCATGATGGTCGTGGGCATGGCCCCCTTCGGGGCGCTCATCACCGGCGGGTTGGCCCACGTGCTCGGTCCTCAGGCCACGGTCTTCGCGGGCGGGCTGGCCTGCCTGGTCGCCGTGGCCGCGTTCCGGCCGGCGCTGGTCCGCTGCACGCGCGGCTGCTGAGCCCGCGCCCGGCTTGTCCCCGTGACCGGCCGGCCCATCAACCCCTTGTCCCTCCTCAAGTTTACAATAAGTCCTGGCCTCGCATTTATTCCTGCCGTATACTCCTCAGCACTGTATCTTTGCGATAGATAGTGTATAGAACGCTTCTGGGCCAGCGCACGGGCTCCGACATCCCTCGCGCCGGCCCGCCTGCGGCTCTGGAGGAGCGATGTCCAAGGCATGGATCAGGGGCAAGCGCCCCGCCTTTGTGCGCGACGTCCTGCGCGACTTCTGCCTGGCCAGCCGCCAGCTCGAAGTGCAGTTCCGCCATTATGACGCCGACAGGCGCCTCAATTTCGAGGAGCTGCGCGATCTCCTGGGCCAGGAGATGAACAAGGGCCTGCTCTGGCGGCTCAAGGACACAGCGCACCACCTCTTCCGCAACGAGCCCGCCGAGCGGCTCGTGGGCCGCTTCCTGGACTGGTCCATGGGCTATATCTTCCACGAGGTCATCAAGATCAAGGAGGATGCCTACCAGCAGGCCAACTACGGCCAGTGGTTCCGGCAGGTCCAGGGTTCGCCCATGCCGGCCGAGGAATCGGACATAACCCGCGAGCTCTACAAGGTCGTCGACCAGACGCGCGAGTCCATTGAACGCGAAATTGCACGCGTGCGCTTCATTCTTGCGCACTGCCGCAGGCTTTTCCCCCTGTATCTGGCCGATCACAAGGACAACATCCTGCTGGCCCGCCTGCTCTTCGAGGAGAACGACCTGGCCAGGGAAGTTTTTGGCAGCGATTTTGCTAGCTTTGTTCGCGCCATATACGGCAATGAGCCCGAAATCATGTACGTATACGCGTCCAGGAGCCTGCGCCAGGGCGGCTGGATGGAGGACGCGGCCAGGGCCGTGGATGAGGCCGCCCGCATGTGCGCGTCGAATCCCTTGGTGTTGCAGGAAAAGGAAATAGTTGATAGTTGGCAGAGGAAGCTGAAAGTCTAACTTTTGATCATTGCCTGGAGTTCAACTGGGAGGAGATACGATGAAAAAGATCGCGCTTGTCATCCTGGCCCTGGCGCTCGTGGGCGCCTGGGGCTGCGCCAAGAAGCAGACCACGGCCCAGACCGAGCCCGTGGCCCAGGCCGAGCCCGCGCCCGTTGCCGAGGAGCCCGCGCCCGCGCCGCAGGAGCCCGCGGCCCAGGCCGCTCCGACGGCGCGCGAGCTGTACGAGCAGCGCTACGCCGGCCTGCCCACCTCGCACACCGTGTCCAAGGGCGAATGCCTGTGGTGGATCTCCGAGTACCAGCAGGTCTACAACGACCCGTTCATGTGGCCGCTCATCTACAAGGCCAACCGCGGCCAGATCAGCAACCCCAACCTGATCCATCCGGGCCAGGTTCTGTCCATCCCGCGCGACGGCTTCAGCCTGGGTGACGTGACGTCCTCCCGCAAGATGGCCGGCGCGCCGTGGAAGAGCCTTGAGCCCGCCGAGACGGCCGTACTGCCCGCCCAGATCCGCTCCGAGCTGGGATACGGCTTCTAGCGGACCGTCGCGGAAAGGCCTTCCGGTCTTTTGCAACCCCCGCAAGGCTTGAGCAGCGCTCAAGCCTTGCGCATGCACGCTTCGCATCCAGCGGGCCATTCCGGTCCATGCGGCCTGGTCACCAACAGATTGCCCAGGCTGGACGACGCGACGGATCCCCAGCCTCGAATTGCCGGAATCGCCGGTCGGCATTCTGGATTTCCGGCCCGACTCATGCTACGAAGGCGCTCCAGGCACCACGCCGGGGCGCCTTTTTTCACCCCGCCAGGCAGGCATTTCAGCCGCGTAGCGCGCCAACCCCATTGGGAGCATCGACGCATGAGCCTTTTGCACCTGAACAAGACCGAGCGTAAGCTGGCTCTGAAGAACCCGGCCAATCCCGAGCTCTTCCGGCGGATATACCCCTACTCGCAGATCAGCCGCATCAGCTTCGACGACCGCTTCCTCATGCCCCGCCCGGCCGAGCCCATGTTCATCACGGACACCACGTTCCGCGACGGACAGCAGGCCCGGCCGCCATACACCGTGGAGCAGATCAGCCACATCTTCGACCTGCTGCACAAACTCGGCGGCAAGTCCGGGCTCATCCGCGCGAGCGAGTTCTTCCTCTATTCGGACAAGGACCGCCGCGCCGTGGAAGCCTGCCTGGACAAGGGCTACAAATTTCCCTGCGTCACCGGCTGGATCAGGGCCAATACCAAGGACCTCAAGCTGGTCAAGGACATGGGCCTGACCGAGACGGGCATGCTCACCTCGGTTTCGGACTACCATATCTACCTGAAGCTTCAGAAGAACCGCAAGCAGGCCATGGACGACTACCTCGAAGTCATCGAGAAGGCGCTCGCCTGGGGCATCACCCCGCGCTGCCACTTCGAGGACATCACCCGCGCCGACATCCACGGCTTCTGCATACCCTTCGCCCAGAAGCTCATGCAGCTCTCCAAGGAGAGCCACCTGCCGGTGAAGATTCGTCTGTGCGACACCATGGGCTACGGCGTGCCCTATCCGGGCAGCGACCTGCCGCGTTCCGTGGGGCGCATCGTGCGCGCCTTCACCGACGAGGCCGAGGTGCCCGGCGAATGGCTCGAATGGCACGGCCACAACGACTTCCACAAGGTGCTCGTCAACGGCGTCATGGCCTGGCTCTACGGCTGCGGCGGCATCAACGGCACCCTGCTCGGTTTCGGAGAGCGCACGGGCAACTCGCCCATCGAGGCCCTGGTCATCGAGTACATCCAGCTCACGGGCAACGACGACGCGGCCGAGACGCAGGTCATCACCGAGATCGCCGAGTACTTCGAAAAGGAGCTCGGCTATCGCGTGCCGGACAACTATCCCTTCGTGGGCAAGGACTTCAACGCCACGAGCGCGGGCATCCACGTGGACGGGCTGCTCAAGAACGAAGAGATCTACAACATCTTCGACACCGGCAAGATCCTGAACCGCACGGTGCCCATCATCATCACGGACAAGTCCGGCCGCGCCGGCGTGGCCTACTGGATCAACAACCAGCTCGGGCTGCCCGAGGACGCGCGGATCGACAAGCGCCACCCGGCCGTGGGCAAGATCCACGAGGCCATCGAGAAGGCCTATCAGGCCGGCCGCACGACCTCCGTCTCCAACCAGGAGATGCGCTCCCTCGTGAAGCGCTATCTGCCCGAGCTGTTCGTCTCGGAGTTCGACCACCTCAAGCGGCTCGCCAACAGCCTCTCGGCCAGGCTCGTGCAGCGCCTGTCCGAATCGGACGCCGTGCGCTCCATGGACCCGGACATCGCGGGCAAGGCCGTCGAGGCCTTCGTGGAGGAGTATCCGTTCATCCAGTTCGTCAACCTGGTGGACACCAAGGGGTGCGTTGTCGAGCGCGTGGTGGCCAACGCCGAGGACAAGCCCAAGTACGTGACCCTGACCCGGGGCACGGACCTCTCCAACCGCGAGTGGTTCATCATGCCCGTGCAGTCCGGCAAGCTGCACGTCACGAACTTCTACCAGTCGCAGTACACGGGCAAGCTCCTGCTGACCGTGTCCGCGCCCGTGTTTGACGCCCAGGACAACGTGCGCGGCGTTCTCGGGGCGGACATCCGCTTCGAGGAGCTGCTCAAGCGCTACAGCGAGCTGGATCAGCAGGATCCGGCCGAGATGATCTAGGCCGGGAAGGGAGGACGCGCATGCCCCGAAGCTGGAGGAACCCGCGCGCCGCCCTCGCGGCGGCCCTGGCCGCCTGCCTGCTGCTGAGCGCCTGCGCCGGCAAGAGTCCGATCTATCAGGCCGGCAGGGGCGCGGGGGGCTCCCGCCAAGCGCCGGCCGTGGTCGTGAGCGAGCCGGTCCAAACGGGCAAGACCAAGCCCTATACGGTCCTGGGCGAAACCTACCACCCCCTGCCGACCTCCGACGGCTACTCGGAGGAGGGCCTGGCCTCCTGGTACGGCAAGGACTTCCACGGCAAGCGCACGGCCAACGGCGAGATCTACGACA
Organism: Pseudomonadota bacterium; assembly: GCA_023433925.1. Lineage (GTDB taxonomy): Bacteria > Desulfobacterota > Desulfovibrionia > Desulfovibrionales > Desulfovibrionaceae > Desulfocurvibacter. The sequence continues at coordinate 39,780 of JAEYTO010000106.1, forward strand.
TGCACAAGGTCAGCGCCGCGCACAAGCTCCTGCCCCTGGGCTCGCGCGTGCGCGTAACCAACCTGGAGAACGGCAAGACCCTCTCCCTGAGCATCAATGACCGCGGCCCCTTCGTCAAAGGCCGCATCATCGACCTGTCCTACGAGGCCGCCAGGCAGCTCGGCACGCTGGACAAGGGCGTGACCATGGTGCGCGTGGAGAGCGTGGGCGGCATACCGGGCGCCATTGACGGCAACATCCCCGGCCCGTTCTACATCCAGGTGGGTTCGTTCAGCCTGCGCGACAACGCCGAAAAGCTCAAGAACGACATGGTCGTGAGCGGCTACCGCTCCACGCGCCTCGTGGAGGCGCAGGTCGAAGGCGCCACGTGGTGGCGCGTGCAGGCCGGCGAGTTCCAGAGTCTGGCCACGGCCCGCCTGGAGCTGAACCGGCTGGCCCTGACCTATACCGAAGCCTTCGTGGTGGCCCGCTAGGCGTCGGCCGGACGGAGAGCCGGGAGAGGGTCAGCCCCCTCCCGGAACGTGACGAATCAGGCCGGTCCCACTATTCCTCTTCGCCGTTCAGCTCGCTACGGAACTTGCGCGACAGGCGGAAGACCACGACCTTGCGCGGGGGCAGGGTGATGGTCTCGTTGGTCTGGGGATTGCGCCCCTTGCGCGCCCGCTTGTCATAGGCCTCGAACTTGCCGAAGCCGCTGATGAGCAGGGAATGGTCGCGCTTGACGGACTGCTTCATGAGATCGAGCAGGGTTTCCACGTGGCCCTTGATCTCGGCCCGGTTCAGGTCCGTCTTCTCGTAGATGAAATCCACGATCTCGGCCTTGGTGAGCGTCTTGTTCATGTGCGGCCTACGGCTGCCCTGAAGGCTGGCTTCGGATTGCGCCTGCGATGCGTTGCGCATAGTGGTTCATCTCCTCCTTGCCGGTGTAGGACTTCTGGCCCCAGAGTGCTAGGCCGTCACCCGCGAAGCGCGGAATGAGGTGGAAGTGGGCGTGCATCACCACCTGTCCTGCCTCGGCGTTCGTGTTCATGCCAAGGTTGAGACCGTCCGCCCCGGTCCCTTCCATGACTGCCCTGCCCACGATCCTCAGGGCCGTTACAAGCTCCTCGCCCAGATCGCTAGGCAGATCGAGCAGGGTACGATAGTGATCCTTCGGGGTGAGCAGGACATGGCCCTTCATGGTGGGCGCGATGTCCAGGAAGGCGAGCAGCCGCCCGCTCTCGTAGACCTTGGCGCAAGGCACCTCGCCGGCCGCGATCTTGCAGAAGATGCACTGATCGTCCCTCACGCTCCTGCCTCCTGTTCTCTCGGTCCGCTTTCGGCCCGCTTCGGCCTGTTTTTGCCAGGGCCGGTTTCGGCATCACTGCCGGTATTAGCTAAATTTAACGAACTCAGCATGTTAAATCAAGGCGTTTAGATTAATATTCACGCCGTCCCTTGCAACCGCGCGGCCCGCGCCGGCCCGCACGTGAAGAGCATGCGCCTGACCGCCTTCCGCCATCCCCGCCCGCGCCAGGGGCCGCGCCGCCCGCGCGTGCTCCCGGTGTTCCTGCCCCACCACGGCTGTCCCGGACGCTGCCGATTCTGCTCGCAGCGCTTGCAGACCGGCCTGGCGCCCGCGCCCCTGGCCGAGCACCACGCCCGCCTGGCCGCCGAGCTCGGGCGGCTGTCCGCCTCGAACGCGCCGCCCCTGGAGATCGGCTTCTACGGCGCGACCTTCACGGCCCTGCCCGCGCCCTGGCCCGAGCGTTTCGTGAGCCTGGCCGCAACATACATGAAAACCGGGCTTGTGGAACGTATCCGCTGCTCCACGCGCCCGGACGCCTGCGATCCCATCCTGCTTGCCAGGCTGCGCGAACTCGGCCTGTCCCTGGTGGAGGTCGGCGTGCAATCCTTCGACTCCGCTGCCCTGGCCCGCGCCTGTCGCGGCCACGGCCCCGAAGCGGCCCTGGCCGGCTGCCGCGCGGTGCTCGATTCCGGCCTGTCCCTGGGCCTGCACCTCATGCCCGGCCTGCCGGGCCATACACGGGCCGCCTTCCTGCGCGACATCGACACGGCCATCTCGCTGGCCCCCGAATGCGTGCGCCTGCACCCCTGCCTGGTGCTCGCCGGGACGCCCCTGGCCGACGACTTCGCGGCCGGCGCCTTTCGGCCCTGGGGCCTGCCCGCGACCATCACGCTCCTGGCCCTGGCCCTCCCGCGCCTCTGGTCCCGCTCCATCGAGGTCATTCGCGTCGGCGTCGCGCCAGAGGAGGCCTTCGTGACCTCCATCCTCGCCGGCCCCTGGCACCCGGCCCTGGGCCAGCGCGCCGCATCGCTGGCCCTTTACCTGCACATCCGCTCGCGCCTCGCCGCCCTGGGCCGGCCGCCTCGCCGCCTGCGCCTGCCCAGTCGCCATCTCAGCGACGTTCGCGGCTGGCGCAACGAACTCCTGCCGGCCTGGCGAAAGCTCGGCCTTGCCCCTCAGGCCCTGATCCCCTGGGATCACGACTTCTTCTTGCTGGAGACCTGAAGTTAGTTTAGTTTGCCTGCGGCCTGAGACGACCTGTCCAACACGCCGGACGCACCATGCACACATGTCATCCTCCCCTCGGCGGCGCCTTGCTCCAGACGCCCGTTCATTACTCGCGCCGCAAGGAGCCGGAAGTTCTTGGGGAGGGAATGGGGGGTCCGGGGGGAAGGGGAACCCCTTCGTTAA
>JAEYTO010000067.1 GCA_023433925.1 Pseudomonadota bacterium
GTCGTTCAGCGCCCTGTTCGGCATCGCGCTTGGCCTGATCATCTCCAAGGCCATCAGCGCCCCGCTGCTGCGCGGAGTCCAGTTCGCCACAGCCGTGTCCGAAGGCAACCTCAATCAGACCATCGACATCGAGCGCAAAGACGAAGTGGGGCAGTTGGCCAATGCCCTGAACGGCATGGTCTCCAAGCTCCGGGAAATAGTGGCCGAGGTGCAGTCCGGCGCGGAGAACGTGGCCAGCGGCTCCTCCCAGCTTTCGGCCACCTCGGAGACCCTCTCCCAGGGGGCGTCCGAGCAGGCCGCCAGCGTGGAGGAAGTTTCCTCCTCCATGGAGGAGATGGCTTCGGGCATCCAGCAGAACGCCGAAAACGCCGTGCAAACCGAGACCATGGCCCAGACTGCTGCGGATGACGCCGAGGCCGGCGGCAGGGCCGTGACCCAGACCGTTACAGCCATGAAGCAGATCGCCGAAAAGATTTCCATCATCGAAGAAATCGCCCGTCAGACCAACTTGCTGGCCTTGAACGCCGCCATCGAGGCCGCCCGCGCCGGCGAGCACGGCAAGGGCTTCGCCGTGGGCGCGGCGGAAGTGCGCAAGCTGGCCGAGCGCAGCGGTCAGGCCGCCGGCGAGATCGGCAAGCTCTCGGCCGGGAGCCTGGCTGTCGCCGAGGAGGCGGGGCGGCTTATCGAAGAAGTGTTGCCCGATATCCGCTCCACGGCCGTTCTCGTGCGCGAGATCGCGGCGGCCTGCGAGGAGCAGCGCATCGGATCCGGGCAGATTTCACAGGCCATCCGCCAGCTTGATCTGGTCATCCAGCAAAACGCCTCGGCTTCCGAGGAATCCGCGGCCACCTCCCAGGAGCTTGCGGGGCAGGCCCGGCAGCTCAGGGAAACAATCGGCTTCTTCCGTCTGCGGCGGCAGGACGGCGCGCAACCGGCGCGAGCGGCCGTTCGGCCCGGTCCGGCCCTGACCGAAAGGCCGAATGCGGTCCTGCAGCCGTTCTAGCTCGATCAGAAGGAGTTCATCCCGTGCAAGTCAGACAGTTCATGCGCTACAACCTGCTGGCCATAGATCCCGAGGAATCCCTGGAGAATCTCGTCAAGCATTACGACATGCTCACGGTCAAGTCCCGGCTGACATATGTGACCAGCGAAGGCAAGGTGCTGATCGGCGTCATCTCCATGTTCGACATCATCACGAGCTGTCTGCCCCTGGACATGGAGCACGCGACCCCGGCGCAGCTCGTGGAGCGCGCGGGGGTGGTGAAAAAGCTGCGGGCCAAGGATATCATGACCAGCCGTTTCCTGGGGCTCAAGGCGGAGGAGAGCATCCTCACGGCCGCGAGCCTTATCCAGCGTCATCACCTCACGGCCCTGCCCGTGCTCGATGAGCAGGGCAGGCTCATGGGAGAGGTCACCCGGCGCACGGTGCTCGAATTCATAACCGACCTCATGCGCGCCCACGAACGGGCTTCGGCCGCCGATAAGGCCGCCATGGGCATCTTCTCGCCGCGCGATCTGCTGGCCGCGAACATGGCCGGAATCTCCATATGATGATTGGGGCAGCGCATAATCTGATGCTGGCGCGATTCGCGACGCTCCGCGCGGATCATGCACGACCCGTGGCGCAGCGCCGAGCGAAACGATGAGAGCCGGGTACACGCCCGGCGCAGGGAAGCTCCGCGTTCTTTCGCGAAATCGATATGTTGGCGCCGAAACGGGTCCCATCATTTTTCGCGGCGAGTTCGCGCTCGGGCAGGAACTCCTCGGGCCGGGCATTCCCTTTTCAAGCAGTCGAAACCGCTCGAATTCGTCGGCCTTCATGCCGCCGAAGCGCTTGCGCCAGGCATGAAGCGGTTTGCGTTTGACCTGAGAGAGGGCGCTGTTCTCTCTCGGACTCCCGCCGGGGGCCTATCAGGATAAGGGCCCCTTGCCCCCCATTTCATTCGCAGCTTGCTATAGCGGATCTGTTCGCTGATGCCGTGCCTCCCGGCCATCTGCGCCAACGGATCACGGTCGGTCGGAAGCTCACCTTACGGGTGAACCTAGTTTCGGGAGAGCTCACTTTTGGGGGAAGGGGTATGCAATGGCGGAGGGAGAGGGATTTGAACCCCCGGACGGGTTGCCCCGTCAGCGGTTTTCAAGACCGCCGCCTTAAGCCGCTCGGCCATCCCTCCGCGATCGACCCTGGATATGGGTCGGAAGCAAGGCAGCTTTACTGGAACTCAGAGCGCACATCAAGCGCCATCGCGCACGGCAAGATTCGGGTCTGGCGGTTTGACCGCCATTGCTGGACTGGCTTGTCAAATCAATGCGGACAATGGTAAAGCGGCGCATACCAAGGAGGGCTCATGAACGACAAGATTGCCGCTCCCGTAGCCAAAGTCCTGCGGGAGCGCATGGAGCAGTCCCGACAGGTGGCCCTGCACGAGATACGCGAGATGCGCAAGGCCCTGATGGACCTGGAGCAATTTTTGAACGGCAAGCGCAAAAGACCCGGCGCCGACCTTTTCGATCTGGTGCACGGCGCGTTCGAATTATTCCGCACGAGCTCGGCCTTGGCGGACTACGGCAAGCTGCTCGAAGAGATGGGCAGCGAAGTCGATCGCTCCCAGACCCTGGCCTTGCTGGAGGCCAAGGGGGCGCGGCTTCTGACCAGGCCCGCGGGCTGGCACTGGATAAGCCCTAAGGGCGAGATGCATTTCCTGGCCAAGAAGGATGAGCCCGAGAAGGCTCTGGAGGCGCTGGTCAAGCTGCAAGCCGGCGGAAAGGCGCGCAAGCCCAAGATGGCGGCGTCAAGCCAGGGCGACGCCGCCGCGCGGGAGCAGGAGGTCGCGAAGCCCGAGGAAGTGTCTCGATCTTGAGCCCTTTACCGCCATAGCACACCGCCCTGTACGCTGCCGTCGATTACGTGAGCCGGCCACGGCGTTCCGCCAGCAAACTAGGCTGATCGCAGGCGCCTGCAACTCGATTGGTGCGCGGCCGTCGCGAATGCCGCCGCTGGAGAGAGGCATGTCTCGATAGCCACCATGCCCGCGTGGTTTTCCATGACCATATCCTTATACTCGCCGCGTGGCCGGCTTCCAGAGCATCCCCACAGCAGGCCGGAATAGACACGCGTTGCTTCCAGACCGCACACGACATTGTGTCAAATGGCTGACGAATTTGTTTTTCGTGTTATATTTCGTTGTATTGCCTTCACTCGTGAAAAAAATCCTTAAGGCTTGACACGGCAAATGCATCATGTCTAGAAAAGGCAAGTTTTTCCCAGACCAAAGATCCATCCAATCAAGAACTTTTCACGGGGCGAGGTTATGGTGCAGCAGAACGCATCCAGAGAGGGCGGAGGATTTGTCTTATTCTTCCTCATCGGCTTCATGGGCGCTTTGGCCGTGGGTTGGCTGCTCTTTCCAGCCCTTTTGTACAGCCAGAAGCAGCAGCCGATAGCTTTCAATCACAAGGCGCACGTGGAGAATGCGGGCATGCTCTGCGAGGACTGCCACTCCTTCCGTGAGAACGGCTCCTTCGCCGGTTTGCCCACGACCGAGCAGTGCGCCGAGTGCCATGCGGACGTCACCGGCGGCGAGACGCCCGGGGAGAAGGAGATCGACAGGTTCGTCACCGAGTACGTGGAGACGGGCAAGCAGGTGGACTGGCTGGTCTATCAATATCAGCCGGACAATGCGTACTTCACGCACATCGCCCACGATGGGTTCGCCTGTGTCGAGTGCCATCCCGACGTCGGCAACTCCGAGTCGCCGCCGACCTTCTATCGGAACCGCATCTCCGGCTACAGCAAGGACACCATGAAGATGTGGCAGTGCGAGCGTTGCCATGCCCAACTCGGAACGAGCAACGGCTGCCAAGTCTGCCATAAGTAAGCGAAGGGGTGAGCACAATGGGAATGGGTCGCAGAGCCTTTATCGGTTTGGTTGCTGGCGGCGCGGCGGGCACCTTGCTCACGCCCGTCATATTTAAACTGACCGACGATGTCTCCATATGGTCGCAGAACTGGCCGTGGATCCCGCGCGTTCCGAAGGGCAAGCTTGAGCTCAAGCCTTCGTTGAGCAAGCTCGACAATTCGGGCGCGGGCGTGAACGTGCTCACGGTGGAGGGTCGCCCCTGCGCCGTGTATGGCAACCCCGAGCATCCACTGAGCGGCGGCGGGGTTTCCGCTCTGGCCAGCGCCGAGGCCGATCTCCTCTATAGCCCCTCGCGCATTCAGAGCCCGCTCAAGCGCGACGGCGACAGCCTGACCCCGATCTCCTGGGACGAGGCCAAGTCCTTGCTCGCCGAGAAGCTCAAGGCGGCGGGCGCCAACGTGGCCTGCGTGAGCGGCGATGACACCGGCTCCGGCTCGGACGTCTTCTCCGCCTTCGTGGCCGCCGCCGGCTCCAAGCTCTTCTACTACATGCCCACGGAGCAGGTGGACGCTGGCCGCGCTTGGCGGCGCCTGGGCGGCAAGGGCATGGTTGGCTACGATATCGAGAACGCCGACTTCGTCCTGGCCATCGGCGCGGACATCTTCCAGGCCTGGGGCACGCACGTGCGCAACGCCCAGGCCTTCGACATGACTCACCCCGTGGGCGGCGAGCCGACCATGGCCGTGGTCTATGCCGGCGCGGTCAAGAACCGCGGCGCGGCCGTGGCCGACGCTTTCGTGCCCGTGCTGCCCGGCGGCGAGGCCGCCCTGGCCCTGGGCATCGCCCACCATCTCATCCAGGCTGGCGCCGCGAGCGGCGGACCCGGCTTCGACGCCTTCCGCTCCGTGGTCGCATCCGGCTACAGCCCCGAGAAGGTGCAGCAGGCCACAGGCTTGGCCCCCGAGCAGGTGGCCGAGCTGGCCAAGCGGCTGGCCTCGGCCAAGCGCCCGCTGGTCATCGCCGGCAGCACCTTCGGCCAGGGCGGCGGACAGAACGCCGTGGCGGCGGGCCTGGCCCTCAACCTGCTCCTCGGCCGCCTGGGCCGTCCCGGCGGCATCTACGCCCTGCCGGACGCCCCGCGGGTGGTCAGGGGCGCCATGCCCCGCGAGCAGATCCTGGCCAACGACTTCGTGGACTACATGCTCAAGCTCGGAGCCGGACAGACCAAGGCCCCCGAGGTGCTCATGGTTCACGAGGCCAACCCGGCCTACGCCCTGCCGCAGACCGAGCTTATGGTCCAGGCCCTGGACAAGGTACCCTTCCTGGTCAGCTTCTCCTCCTTCATGGACGAGACCGCGGCCATGGCCGACCTCGTGCTGCCCAACCCCATGGTCATGGAGCGGCTGGAGGACATGTACACTCCCTACGGCTCCGGCTGGGTGAGCTACACCGTGGCTAGCCCGGTGATCCCCCCGGTCCACGGCGCGCTCCCGGCCGCTGACGTCATGCTTCAGGCGGCTCAGGGCCTGGGGCTCGATTTGGGCTTCGCGAGCTTCAAGGATGTGGTCAAGGCCAAGGCCGAGGCCCTCGGCTCCCTGGGCGGCTTCGCTGCCGACAGCAAGACTCAGCCCTGGAAGATCCGTGCCGGCGGCGGCCCCGCCCCGACCTCGGGCGTCATGGACGCCGTGCAGGCCGGCAAGGCCTGGGTGTCCCTGGCCACGGCCGACGTGTCCGGCGTGAGCCTGGCCAAGGCCGCGGTCGGACAAGCCGCTGCCCCGGCCGGCGGCGAGTACCCGCTCGTGCTCGCGCCGCTCGTCGAACTCAACGTGGGCTCGGCCCAGGTGGCCCTGCCGCCGCACAACGTGGTGACCATCCGCGACACCGAGCTTGCCGGGGATGGTGTCTTCTTCGTGCGCCTGAACAGCGCCACGGCCTCCAAGCTCGGTTTGGGCGAGGGCAAGGCGGTCACGGTCTCCTCCAAGGCTGGATCCATCAAGGCCCGCGTGCACATCGACGAGGGCGTCATGGACGGCGTGGTCGCCGCTCCGCTCGGCTTCGGCCACACGGCCTGGGACAAGTTCGCCCAGAACAAGGGCGAGAACGTGAGCAAGGTGCTGACCATCGCGTCCGAGCCTGGCGTCGCCGCGCCCTTCTGGGCGGGCTCCATGGTCAAGATCGCCTAACCATAGCGGAAGGATAGAGAGCAATGTCAGCAATACGCGAATTCCATACCAAATGGGGCATGGTGATCGACCTGGACAAGTGCACGGGTTGCGGCGCGTGCATGGTCGCCTGCCAGGTGGAGAACAACATCGCCCCTGCCGAGAACGGCGCGGACATCACGCGCAGCTTGACCTGGATGCTCGTCTACAAGCTGGAGAACAAGCAGAAGTTCCCCAACTATGATGTGGCCTACCTGCCCAGGCCGTGCATGCAGTGCGAAAATCCCTCCTGCGTGCCGGTCTGCCCGGTCGTGGCCACGACCAAGGACGAGGAAGGCGGCATCGTCAGCCAGGTCTACCCGCGCTGCATCGGTTGCCGGTACTGCATGGCCGCGTGCCCCTACCATGTCCGCTACTTCAACTGGTTCGACCCCCAGTGGCCCGCGGGCATGGAGAAGTCGTTGACTCCGTTCTCCTCCACCCGCCCCAGAGGCGTGGTCGAGAAGTGCCACTTCTGTCATCACCGCTTCATGGCGGCCAAGGAGCAGGCCCGCGCCTCGGGCGCCGAGCCCATGGCCCTGCCCGAAGACGCCTATGTCCCGGCCTGCGTGGAAGGCTGCCCCACGGGCGCGCTCAGCTTCGGCGACCTGAACAACGCCGAGCATCAGGTGGCCAAGTTGTCCCAAGGCAAGAATGCCCGGCGACTCCTGGAGCGCCTCGGCGGCAAGCCCCAGGTGTTCTACGTGAGCAAGCGCCCTTGGGTCCTGGACATGTTGGACAATGACCTCGGCGACGGTTCTCATGGCGGAGCCACCGGAGGAGGAAACCATGGCTAAAGCGTTTGATGAGGCCTTGTGGCCCGAAGGCGTCGAGCGTTGCGGCTTCGGCAAGTTCATGACGTTGATGTCGGTGCCGGCCCTGCTCATGCTCTGGGGTGCCATCGCCACCTTCCTGGTGTTCTGGAAGGGCCTGGGCGTGACCGGCATGAACAACTACTTCGCCTTCGGCCTGTACATCACCTTCGACCTGGCGGTCATCGCTTTGGGCGCGGGCGCGTTCTTCACGGGCCTTTTGCGCTACATCCTCAAGATCGAGGCCCTGATCCCCATCGTCAACCTGACGGTCATCGTGGGCTTCTTCTGTTACTCGGGAGCCATGATCATCCTGTCCATGGAGCTCGGCCAGCCGCTGCGCTCGTGGTTCGGCTTCTGGCACCCCAACGTGCACTCCATGCTGACGGAAGTCATCTTCTGCATCAGTGTGTACCTGTCCGTGCTCATCATCGAGTACATTCCGCTCATCCTTGAGCAGAAGCAGCTCAACCGGATTCCCTTCCTGCACCACATGGCGCACAACATGCATGTGGCCATGCCGCTCTTCGCCGGCATCGGCGCGTTCCTGTCCACCTTCCACCAGGGCTCCTTGGGCGGAATGTACGGCGTCATGTTCGCGCGCCCCTTCGCCTATCGCGAAGGCTTCTTCATCTGGCCCTGGACCTTCTTCCTCTTCGTGCTCTCGGCCGTGGCCTCGGGACCGTGCTTCACCGTGCTCATCTGCACGGCCATCGAGAAGGTCACGGGCAAGCGCATGGTCGAGTACAAGGTCAAGTCGCTCATGGGCAAGATCGCCGGCACCATGCTGGCCATCTACCTGTTCTTCAAGTTCATAGACACCTGGGCCTGGATCGACACGCTGTTGCCGCGGGCCGGCTTCAGCTTCGACCAGATGTTCCACGGCTTGGTCTATGGCAAATGGCTCTTGTTCACCGAGCTGATCATCTGCGGTGTGATCCCGGCCATCATGCTGCTCATCCCGTCCATCCGCAAGCGCGAGGGGCTGCTCATCACGGCGAGCCTGCTCAACATCATCGGCGTGTCCATCAACCGCTACATCATCACCGTGCAGGCCTTGGCCGCGCCGGTCATGCCTTTCGACTCCTGGCAGATCTACGTGCCGGCCTGGACCGAGTGGGCGCCGGCCTTCATGGTCCTGGCCTACGGCGTCATCGTCATCGGCCTCTCCTACCGCTACCTGCCCGTCTTCCCGCAGGAGACGAAGCTGAACTACCAGGGCAAGTAGCCTTACGCCGACTCGCCTTTCCAGCCCCGGCCGGGTCACCGGCCGGGGTTTTTCTTTGTGGGAGGGAGGGGCGATACAAACAAGCCTGTCCATCATGGACGCAGCCCGGCAAGCATTGTAAGAGCCTGGTATGAGGGGGAACCTGCCCAGGCGGCTTACGGCGTGAAAGAAGCGACGATCCCGGTCAACAAGCGGACCATCTTCTACTGGGTCCGCCACAGCAGCAAGCCCATCCAGGCAGCCCTGCTAGTGGTCATCGTGGTCACGGTCTTCACCCGCGTGCTGCCCCTGGAGATGCAGAAGCGCATCGTCAACCAGGCCATCAATTTCCGGCGCGGCGACCTGCTCATCCTCTACTGCGGCCTGTACCTGGGCGCGGTGCTCCTGGCCAGCGGACTCAAGTACATCATCAACTGGCTGCAGACGAAACTTGGCGAGCAGGCCCTGGCCGACCTGCGCAAGGATCTCTACCACCACATAATCTCCCTGCCGGTCAGCTATTTCCGGCGCACGCCGGCCGGCATGGTCGTGTCCTCCCTGGTGACGGAGATATCGAGCGTGGGCGACTTCGTTGGCATGGCCGTGGCCGTGCCGCTCACGAACATCCTGACCCTGGTGGCCTTCGCGGGCTACATGTTCTGGCTCAATCCGCTCCTGGCGGCCATCTCCATGGTGATCTACCCGTTCGCCCTGCTGATCCTCCCCAGGCTCCAGCGGCAAACCAACAAGACCAACAAGATCCGTGTGGACCAGACCCGCGAGTATGCGAGCAGGGTGGGCGAGGCCATCTCCGGCATCCACGAGATCCACGGCAACGGCTCCTTCCGCATCGAGGCCGGCCGCTACGACGGCCTGGTCGAGCGCATGCAGCGCGTCCGCGTGGTCTGGAATCTCTATAAATACGGCGTCAAGACCATCAACAACCTGTTCACGAACCTGGGGCCGTTCTTCATCTTCATCGTGGGCGGCTGGCTGGTCATCAACGGCCGTTTCGACCTGGGCGCGCTTGTGGCCTTCCTCTCGGCCCAGGAGAAGCTCTACGACCCCTGGAAGGAGCTTCTGGAATTCTATCAGGTCTACCAGGATGCACTGGTGCGCTATGAGCGGACCATGGACTACTTCGACGCCTCGCCTGAGCACGCCCTGGAGCCCGAGGGCAGGCCGCCGCTGACCCTGGCGCCGTCCGTGGAGGTCAAGAACCTCACCTTTGCCGTGGACGGCGGCATCCGGCTGATATCAAACGTCAACCTGAGCCTCGCGCCCGGCGAGCAACTGGCCCTGGTGGGTTTCTCGGGCAGCGGCAAGTCCACTCTGGCCATGTGCATCGGCCAGCTCTACCGCTACACCGCCGGCCACGTGTACCTGGGGGGCCAGGAGGTCGCGGAGCTGACCAAGGGCGACATGGCCGCGAACATGGGCTTCGTGTCCCAGACCCCGTTCATCTTCGAGGGCCCGCTCAAGGAGAACCTGATTTACTCCTGCCGGGCTTTGCAGTCCGGCGGCAACGGGCAAGACAACGGGCGCTGCGCCGATCCAAGCCTGGACGAGCTCATCGAGACCCTGCAGCAGACAGGGCTGTTCGTGGACGTGCTCCACTTCGGGCTGAACACCGTGCTGCGGGCCGAAGACGGGGTTGATCTCGCGGAGCGGCTTATCCGCATCCGGGGGAAGTTTCAGGCCGATTTCGGCGTAGGGCTCTCGGAGCATGTGGAGTTTTTCGACGAGCGCACCTACCTGCGCTACTCCACGGTGGCCGCCAACCTTGTCTTCGGCGGCTCGCGGTTGGAGGAGTTCGCGCCCGACAAGCTGCACGGCAACGACTACTTCCGGGCCTTCCTGGACGAGGCGCACTTGACGCGGCCGCTCCTGAGCCTGGGGGCGGAACTCGCCGAGCAGACCGTGGACATCCTCGGCAGCCTGCCGCCCGAGGACGTCTTCTTCGAGCACAGCCCGGTGCCCGCCGATGAGTATGAATCCTACCGGGAGCTTGTGGCCAGGCTGCAGCGAACGCGGCTGCACCGCCTGGAGCCCAAGGACGAGTCCCTGCTCCTCAAGCTCGGCCTTGGCTACATACCCGGCCGGCATAAGCTGGTCGCGCTGCAGGATATCCTGGAGAAGCTCGTTCTGGAGGGGCGGGCCATGTTCCATGAGCGGGCGGAGCGAGACATGCCCGGCGCGTTCACTTTCTATGTCCTGGACAAGTACATCTGGAGCCAGACCATCCTGGACAACATCCTTTTCGGCAAGGCCAAGACCGGGTCGCAGCACGCCCAGGAGCTGATAAGCCAGAGCATCATCCAACTGCTCATCGAGGAGGACCTCCTGGAGACCATCGTGGAGATCGGCATGCACTACGAGGTGGGCACCAAGGGCGACAAGCTCTCGGGCGGTCAGCGCCAGAAGCTGGCCATCGCCAGGGTGCTCCTCAAGCATCCGCGGCTGCTCATCCTGGACGAGGCCACGTCGGCCCTGGACAACCGTTCGCAGACGCGCATCCAGAACCTCATCCACCAGCGGTTGCGCGGTAAATCCACGGTCATTTCCGTGGTCCATCGCCTGGACACCATCGCGGGATATGACAAGATAGCCGTCATGAAGGCGGGCAGGATCGTCGAGGTGGGAACCTATGACGAACTCATGGCCCGCAAGGGAGCCTTGCATGAACTCGTCCGAGGAAGGCAGGCAGCCTAGGACCAGCGAATACGCCGACAACCTGGCGCTCCTGCGCGAGATCCCGTTCTTCTCGGGGCTGCCGCTGGAGCCGCTCAAGGTCCTGGCCTATTTGTGCGAGCGCGAGCGGTTCAAGGCCGGCGAGGAGTTATTCCGCCAGGGCGATCCCGAGGGCAAGGCCTTCTACATCCTTGACGGCCGGGCCGAGCTCCTGCGCCAGGACAACGGCCGTACACAGGCCCTGACGGAGTACATGGCCGGGGCCTTCATCGGCGGCCTGTCGCTCCTGGCCGACACGCACAGGCTGTTCACCTTGCGGGCCGTGATCGACACGGCCTGCCTGACCTTGACCCGCGAGCGCTTCGTCAAGACGCTGGAGCGGTTCCCGGAGATCGTGCCAAAGCTGCTGGTGGCCGTGGTCAAGAGCGTGAGCGGCTGGGAGAGCCGGTTTTTCCTGGATCACGCCGAAATCTGCGAGCTGTGCCGCAGCCGCATGGGGGTCAGTCTGATATGAGAGACACCAGAGCCTTCCTGGTCATCCTGATCGTCGCGTTGGCTTGCGCGACCGTTCAGGCCACCGCCGCCCAAGGAGAAAAGGCGGGGCCGCCCAAGTCCATCGCCGGGCTCAGCCTGGGCGAGGCCGTGTCCGCCTTCAAGGAGAGTTTGGACATGGGCACGGACCAGACCATCTGGAACCAGAGCTGGTTCAGGCAGGTGGAGATCAAGGCCTTGCCGGGCTTCCAGGGCGGCTATCTTCTCTACGGCAACTGCCTTGATCCTGAGCGCGTGGTGCGCATCAAGCTCAAGTACGCCGATGACAGCCCCGGCTTTTTCGATCGGCTGCAAACGGCTCTCCAGGACCGTTACGGCCGCGGGGAGTGGCGCGGGGACCCCTTCGGGACGTTGCGCGCATGGAAGTGGGGCTTCACCGACGCACGTGGCGACTCCATCAGCCTCATCCTCGAGCATTATTCGGGTGAGGATGAGAGCTACACGGCGGGCAACTCCATCCGTTTGGCCAACCGCAGCGCCATGCTCCGCGAAAAGACCTGCGGCGAGGCCAGACTGAATAGCGAAGGCCAGGGGCAGGCTCCCGTCGAGGCGCCGTCCTTCGACTGGTATTTGCCCAAGTAGGCGAGGAGACATGGCCGAGCAGCGCATCACCCTGGCCGGCGACCTGGCTCAGCTTGAACGCCTGTGCCGCTTCGTCGAGAGCTTCGGCCACGAGCACGGCCTGAGTGCGCCGCTTGTATTCGAGCTCAATCTGGCTTTGGACGAGCTGTTCACGAACATCATCATCCATGGCGGCACGGCCGGCTCCGTGAGCGGCATCAGCGTCTCCCTGCGCAGGGAAGGGGATGAGCTCGTGGCGGTGGTGGAGGACGACGGCCCGGCGTTCGATCCGTGCGAGGCCAAGCCGCCGGACGTGGCCTGCTCCCTGGAGGATCGCTGCATCGGCGGCCTGGGCATACACCTCGTGCGCAACGTGACGGATGTCATGTGCTACGAGCGCAGGGAAGGCCGCAACCGCATAACCCTGCTCAAGAAGATCGCGTCCAAGGGCGACTGAGCCGCGCCGTTAGGGGCATGTGAAAGCCGGCCCGGCGCGGTCCGCAAGGAGAGGACAATGCACATCGAGGATCGGATGGAAAATGGCGGCCTGATCTTGCGCGTGGCCGGCCGGCTCGACTCCACCACGGCCCCGCGTTTCGAGGAGCGGCTCATGGCCGCCATACAGGGGGGCGAAACCCGCATCGCCGTCAATTTCGAGTCCCTGGAGTACATCTCCAGCGCCGGGCTGCGCGTGCTGCTCAAAGCCACCAGAGAACTCAAGTCCGCCGGTGGCGGGTTGGCCCTGTGCTGCATGCGCGACTACATCCGCGAGGTCTTCGAGCTGTCGGGCTTCGTGGCCATCATCCCGGTAACATCCACCGAGGGCGAAGCCCTGGACAAGGTGGCGTAGAGCAATCCGCCCATGAAAAGCGCGGGCGCAGGACCAAGCCCATGCGGTCGCTCGTCCATTGCGTCCGCTGTCCATTCCGGATAGATTCCTGCACTTGCGTGCATGCGCCGGGGACGCTTTTGCGGCCCCGATCCTTTTCAACTCACCGGGATGCGCCATGAATGGAACCGACGCGCGGCCCGACGCGAGCGCTCGCCGGGCCTGCCGGGTAGTCTCCGTGGCCAGCGGCAAGGGCGGCGTGGGCAAGACGAGCGTGGCCGTGAACCTGGCCTGGGCCCTGGGCCGGGCTGGCCGCAGCGTATGTCTCCTCGACGCCGACCTTGGCCTGTCCAATGTCGACATATACCTAGGCCTGCGCCCCGAGAAGACCCTCGAGGACGTGCTCTTCGGCGGCCTGCCCATGGAGCAGGCCATCTTCAAGACTGGCCGGGGCGTGGACGTCATCTCGGGCAGCTCGGGCGTCACGCGCATGGCCGAGCTTGACCGCGAGCGGCGCGCGGCCCTCACGCGCGAGTTCGCCAAGCTCAACAGCTACGACTACCTCATCGTGGACAACTCGCCGGGCATAGCGGCCCAGGTCGTGTCCATCTGTCTCTCCTCGGACGATATCCTCCTCGTGGTGAATCCCGAGGCCGCCTCGGTCACCGACGCCTACGCCCTCATCAAGGTGCTCAAGGAGAACGGGCTGTGGCGCCAGCCGCAGGTTCTTCTCAACCGCTGCCGCGACGCGCGGCACGCCCGCGTGGTGTTCGAGCGCTTCAACGAGACCACGCGCCGCTACCTGTCAGTGACATGCAAGCTCCTGGGCGCCGTGCCCCTGGACGGCAACATTCCGCGCTCGGCGGCCTTGCGCCAGCCGGTGCTCGAATCGAGTCCGCATTCGCCCGCGTCATTGGCCCTCCTGGAGGCGGCCGGCGTTCTCGACGCGGACTTCGAGGAGGGCGGCAAGATCCGCAGCGGCGTGCGCGACTTCTGGGACCAGTCGGTCATTCACCTCCAGCAAGGGCCGAGGGTGAGCGACACGGGCGTGGCAGAGTCCGCGCCGACCCCTGGAGCGGACGGTCTGGATCGCGCACGGCTGGCCCGCGACCTGCGCCTGGTGGAGGCCATGCTGGCCAGGCTGCGCAAGCAGGCCGATGCCGCGCCCTTGGCCATGGACCTGGAGAAGGTCGGCCGCGCCTTGCGCATCATCGTCAACCGCTACTCGTCGCCGCCCCCGGCCGAGCCCGAGCCGATCATGCTCACCGATGTCGCGGAGCAGCCGTCCGCCGCGCCGCAGTCCGCGCAGGACAGCGAGCCCCTGCTCCTGGAGGAGGTGGCGGAAGCGCCCGTCAAGGGCCTGCTCGTGATCTGCCCCGACCCATACATGCGCGAGGTGCTCCTGGAGCTGTCCCGCGATGCCGGCTTCCGGGCCATGGGCGGTTTCGCCTCCTGGCGGGAGGCGGGCAGGAAGGCGCTTGCCGCGGACATCTTCCTGGCCTCGGATGGCGAGGGAGAGCCCGTGGACCTGGAGGAGATCATGGAGCATGCCGGCGGAAGGCCGGTGGTCCTGCTGGAAGGCTTCGAGGGCAGCCCTCACGCCGAGGCCTTCCGCGACAGGCTGGCCGCGGTCGTGCACAGGCCCTTCCGCATCGGCACGCTCCTGGACGTGCTGCGGCGCTTCGCCTAAGCAGTTTGACTTTGAGGCGCCCACTTCGGCGTTGACGGCGCAAGCGGATTGCGCTTGCGCCTGCGCCCACGCTCTGCAAGCCATGCCGACGCATGGCTTGCAGAGCATTTTCACAAGCAAAATGCTCTGGCCCTCAATAGTCCCTCTGCCAGAACAGGCCCAGGCCCATGCCCGAGGTGGTCCCGGCCTCGCTCTCCAGGTTGATGGAGGGAGTCAGCTCGATGACCACGCCCACCTTGTCCTCCTCGGCCGTGATGCCCTTGTCCAGGCGCAGGTAGACATTGTCCGTGATGTATTTGCCGGCTTCCAGCGTGTAGCCGCCACCCGCCGAGGGGGCCGCCTCGCCCACGGTCAGCTCGTCCAGACCCAGGAAGCGCCGGAAGCCGCCCTGGATGTCCGGGCCGCCGCCCCCGCCCCTGAGCTGCTGCACGGCCTGGGCGAGCTGGATGGCCTGGAATGGCGAGAGGTTGCCCAGGGCTTGGCCGAAGACGAGCCTGGCCAGGATCTCGTCCTGGGGCAGCGGGGGATCGGAGGACAAATCGATGTCCAGGTCGTCCGCCGTGCCCATCACGCGCATGGTCGCCTTGACCTCGTTGACCGTGGTCGTGGCCGCGAGGGTAAACTGCGGATTTGGCGGCACGGCGCCTGTGAAGCGGATGATGCCCTCGCTCAGGTTCAGGTTCTGGCCGAGGAATTCGAAGCGGCCCCGTATGAGCTCAAGCGTGCCGACAAGCTCAGGCGCATCCGTCGATCCGCGCGCGTCAAGATCGCCGCGGAACTCGGCCACCAGGCCGCGTCCGCGCACGAAAAGCTGATTCGGTATGCGCACGTTCACGTCCAGGCCCATGTCGAAGGCCCTGGCCTGGGCCTCTTTCGCATCCTGTTCGCCTTTGTCTTCCTCCGGGACATTGATGCGCTGCACGTCGAGTTCGACGACTTCCGGCGGCAGGCTCTCGGGGATTGATACCTCGGTGCGCTCCAGGGTGATCCGGCCGCCCAGGGCCGCCTTTTGGGCGTTGCCGCGCAAGTCAAGGTTGCCGCTGGCCGTGGAGGTCACCTCGGGCATGCGCGTGAGGGTGGCCGAGCGCAGGCTTGCCATCAGCGTGTAGGCCAGCCCGTCTCCGAACCCCAGGTTGCCCTCGGCCGTGATGCGTCCGTCGCCGCCGTCCGTGGCCGTGAGCCGTTCCAGGCGGATGGAGGTACCCGCCGCGCGCGCCGTAAGGCGTAGTTTGTCCAGGACCGTGCCGGTATTCAGGTTCTGGTAGCGGCCGCCGTCCATGCCGATGCTCCCGGTGATCCTCGGATCGCCCAGCGTGCCGGAAAGATCCAGGGCAGCCTGGACCGTGCCGTCCATGGTCTGGTCGTCGATCTGGAGGAGCGTGGGCAGGATCGTTAGGTCAAGCCTGGCGTCCACGTCGCCGGCGAGCCGGCCGTCGGCGGGCAGATCGAAGGCGAAGGGGCTCAAGCTCAGCTTGGCCGGGAAAGCAGCCCGCAGGGCGCCGGAAGCGCCCGAGCCTTCGAGAATGCGCGCGTTGGCCCGCACGCCGCCCCTGGCGTAATCGACGTCCGCTTCAAGGCCCAAGGCCGGAAAGTCGCGCAAGCCTGGGTAGCGCACACCTCCCAGGCGCAGATCCAGGGCCAGACGCGGATCGCGCGGGGAGCCGTCCACGGCCAGTTCGGCATTGAGCCTGCCGGCCGTGGGCTTGGGCGTGAGGAAAGGAAGCAGCTCCGCCGGGAAATCATCGACGCGCAGTCGCGCATCCACCGAGTCCGGGCGCAGCCTGCCTTGAGCCGAAATGGTCGCGTCGGCCACTCCCAGGAGCAGGTTGTCCAAGGCGTAACCCTGGCCCTGGCCCGTGACGCGGAAGGGTAGGCGGAGCACGATGGGCGTTTCGGCCACGCTGGCCCGCAGCATGTCCAGGCCGGCGCTCCAGCCATCCCGCCCCTGGCCGTAGAAGCCTTCCAGGCTTGCCTGGAAGGGGTGCGCCCATTCGCCCTGGGTCCGTGCCGAGAACGTCAACCGCTCCAGGCCGCCGCGCGCGCTCAGGCTGGCCGAGGACACGAGCATTTCGTCCTGACGGACCTCCTGCACGGTCGCTTCGGCCGTGCCGCCGGGCGTGCCCAGCAGGTCGGTCAGATCGGCCTGGAGCCGGAGCGAGGCGACCTGCGCGTCGGCCACGCGCAGGCCGCTGAAATGCCCCTGAGCCGTGGCGGCCTGCTTGCCGTTCCGCGCATCCAGGCGCAGGGAGAGAGAGCCTTGGGCGTCCAGGGGCGTGTCCAGGAATGCGGAAATGAACTTCAACGAACTCACTTCGGCCTGAAGTTCGCCGTCCACAAGTCCGGACTCGGTGCGTATGGCCACGCTGGGGCTCGTCACGCGCAGGCCGGGCAGCTTCAGGCGGGTGTCCTGGAGTTGCGCCAGGCCGCGCCCGGCATCATGGCTGGCCATAGTTGCCGCCTCGGCCTGGCCTAAAGGGGTGCCGAGCGCAAGGCCCAGCCGCGCTCGCGTTGCTCCGGGCAGGCCGACGGCGCTGACCATGGCGCGCACGTGGGTGAAGGTCTCGCCCATGAGCCTGAGTTGTTGCGAGTCCAGGCTCAGGTCGGCTCCGAAGTCCGTGAAGCGGCCCTTGGCCTGGCCCTTGGCGACCAGGCCGCCGCCGGCCTCCAGGCCTGCGGCCTTGGTCGCGGCCGCGATCTCCGGCAGCCTCGCCATGAAGTCCAGCCCGAAGGTTTCGCCGGCCAAGTCCGCGCTTCCATGCGCCTCCAGGCGCAGATCGCGGCCTGTGATCATGAGCGAGCCGAGGCGCACCTCCTGGTTGGCGTAGGCCAGGTTCGCCGCCAGGGACATCCGCGGGCCGGTCAGGGCCAGCAGAGGCTCGGGCAGGCCTGCGAGCCCGGCGAGGCGTCCGCCGAGGGACACATCGAGCACGCCGGTTTCGGCCAGGCGCAGATCGGCATCAAGGCGCGCGTTGCCGGCTAGGCGCATGCCGGTCGGGCTCGCGAGGCGCGAGAGTTCCTCCACCGCGAGATGAAGATTGGCCTGTCCCGTAGGCACGGCCAGGTTTCCCTGGGCCGAGCCGCTCAGAGCCAGCTCGCGGCTGCGCACCGCCAGCCTCTGGACGCGGAAACGCTCGAAGTCCGGCGTGGCCGCCTCCACACCGGCCTTGACCTGATGCAGGAGAACCTCTCCCGAGGCCGAGAGCGTCCGCGCCTCAAGGCCCAGTTCCGTCTCCAGACCACCGCTGTCCTGCCCTTCACGCGGCAGCCTGGCCTTGATCGTCAGGCTGGGCTTGTCCAGGCTCACGCCTCCGCCACGCAGGTACTCGGCCCGGGCCCGAAGCTCAAGGGCGGGGTGGGCGAGCGGCCCCTGCGCGCGCAGGATCAGCGGTTCGGAAATCTCAAGGCCCAGGCCCAGCCGCTCGACCATGTTCACGAGTTCGGGCATGACGACCCTGGCCGTGACGTCCATGGTTTGGCCGTCGGGATCGAGCAGGCCTTCCAGGTCCAGGATGACGCCCTGGGTGCGCACGCCGCTGTCGACGATGGCGACGGCCCCGCCCTTGCCCGGCTTGGCCACGAGACGGAATGTGGCCTCGTTGCCCACCAGGCCGGCCACGTCATCGGGCAGGAGCCGTTCGGCCACTCTGACCGTGCCCCGCAGATTCGCGGAGTAGGGCGCCACGGCGGATGCGATCAGCCGGGTTTGCAAGGCGAACAGGTCGCCGGCCTGGGCCGAAAGCTCGCCTCGCCAGTCCCGCAGCGGACCATCGCCACGCAGATCGAGTCGTATACCTGGCCTGTCGGGCAGATTCAGGAGGCTGCCCAGCAGGCCGCCGGGAGTTTCGTTATAGGTCAGGCTGATGGTCAGGGCATTCTCGGCCTGGACATGGCGGCCGTCCAGGAGGAGGACATCCTCGGCCCGCTCGAAGCTCCTGGCCTCCAGCGCCGCCGTGGTCACGCCCTGGCTCGTGGCGAGCCCGCCGCGCACGGAATAGCTCATGGCCCGGCCGGTCAGCTCCGGGCCCAGCAGGAGCCTGTGCACGGCAAGCTCCCCCACGCGGATCTCGGGCAGGTCGGGAATGAGCGTCCCTTCTTCGTCCTTGCGCTGGGCCTCGGACGGTTGCGGCCCGCTCTCGGGCGGACGCCGGAAGTCCACCTCGCCGGCCGAGACGACCTCGAAGTGGAAGGCCCGCCGGAGCAGCTCCGAGAGGTCCGGCCGCACGAGGACATCCTCCAGGCGCAGCCAGACACCTCGCCTGTCGGCCACGAGGATCTCGTCCACGGCGATGCGCCAGGGCAGGCCGGGGCCGATCCCGCGCATGCTCACCTGGGCCGTGGCGGAGCCGGCGGTGGCCTCGCCGATCTTCGTCGCGAGCCAGGCGCGGCCAGGCTCGGAGCGCAGCCAGAGCAGCGCCCCCCCGGCAGCGAGGGCGAGGAGGAGCGCAAGGCCCAGCAGGATGCCGGCCGTCCACAGGGCTGCTCGTCTCATGGTGCCGGGATGCATGATTCAGAACGCCTGTCCGATGCTCACGTAGATCTGAAAGGCCGAATCCAGGTCCGGCCGCCGGTTGAGGGGAAAGGCGATGTCCGCGCGCACGGGGCCGAAGGCCGTGTAATAGCGCGCACCGAAGCCGGTGCCCCAGTGGTACGTCCCGTCGAAGTCCGGCACCGGGTCCGCGAAGGCCTGGCCGCCATCCAGGAAAGCCACCAGGCCCCAGTTTTCCATGAACCGCCAGCGCAGCTCGGCAGATGTCTCCAGCAGGGAGCGGCCGCCCACGGGATCGCCATCGATGAGTGGGCTCAGCGTCTTGTATTCGTAGCCGCGCACGGACCCGCCGCCGCCGGCGTAGTAGCGGATGGGCGTGGGCACCGAGGATAGCGCCGAGCCCGGAATCTGCCCGAAGCGGCCGCGGGTGGCCAGCACGAGCCGCTTTTGCTCCACGAGCGACCAGTAGAATTGGGTGGACACGGCGTACTTGAAGAAGCTGTTGCTCTCGCCGAAGGCCTCGTGGTAGGGCGCGCCGTCCGCCCTGAGGAGCGAGCCCCTTCCTGGGTCCAGGATGTCGTCGCGCGTGTCGCGTTCGATGAGCAGGGGCACATAGAGCAGGGCGAAGTTGTCCCTCTCGCCCAGGGGGTCGTCGGTATTGAGCAGGGTCAGGCCCAGGCCGCCGGCGATGCGCGTGCGCCTGAGGATGTAGCGTTCGATCACGGCGGACACGTCCAGGCTCCGGCTGCTGTAGGCCTCGGGCTGCTCGTTCGCCGCGCGCACGCTGATGATCAGGTTCTGGTTCTCGCGGAAGAGAAAGAACGGCTCGCGGTAGATGCTCGTCAACGACTGCTCGACGAAGTTGGCCAGGGCCGACACGCTCAGCCGCTCGCCCTCGCCCAGGAGGTTGCGGTGCTCCCAGCCGACCTCGATGCCCGGCCCCAGGTCAGTGGAGTAGGTCACGCCCGCCCGGACGGTGCGCGGAGGCCGTTCGCGCACGGTCAGCTTCAAGGGCAGCAGGCCGTCATCGTCCAAGCCGGCCGGGTGGTCGAACTCGGCGGAAGTGAACAGGCCCGTGTCGACGATGTTCCGCCGCGCCTGATCCAGGGCCCCGGCGTTGAACATGTCTCCGGCTTTCCAGGGCATTCTGCTGCGGAGGTACTGCTCGGTCACGTCGAGCTCCTCCACCGAGACAATGCTCACGTCACCGAAGCGGGCATATGGTCCCGGCAGGGCCGTGAGGGTGATGTGCATGCCGTTGGTGGCGAAATCCGCCACGGCCTCGTAGGACGCCTCGGCAAAGGGGTAGCCCTGGCTGCGCAAGGCATCGCGCAGGCGTTTCTGTCCCTCGGGCACCCATTCAGCCCGGAAATCCCCGCCGACTTGCAGGCCGAGCTCCTCCACGGAGGGCAGATCGGCGGCCCTGTATTCCTGGCCCGCGTCCACGACGATGCGCACCTGGGCCAGTCTGAAGCGCGGCCCGGGCGTCACCGTGTAGCGCACTTCCAGGGGCGGTTCGCCCTCGTCCACCTCGACGCCCACCTCGGCCTTGTAGTAGCCGAGGGAATGAAGGACCTTGAGCAGATTGGGGATGTCCTCCTCGGCACGCCGGCGGATGAGCCCGGCAGTGACCAGGACCGGCCGGTCGTCGCCGGCCAGCCTGGAGACCTGGAGCATGATGTCCTCCAGATCGTCCGGCGCGCCGGAGATATCCACTTCATAGGGGATCCCGCCCTGTTCCGGGCGCTTCAGGCCCAATTCCTGGGCTAGGTCCTTGGCGCAGCCGAGCGCGAGCGACAGGAGCAGGACAAGCGGCAGGGCGGCCGGGCGCGCCCGGAGGCCTGCGAGTGTGTGTATGATGGCCGTCATGCCTCTCTCGTGCGGGATGCGCCTCCAGGCAAGCACCATGGCAGATTAAGCGGTTAGTGGCAATGAAACTCGCGGCTTTCATGTGCTTGCGCGCTAGTCGACTCGCGCTTGCCGCGCTTGCCCTGAAGCGGAAACATGATATGCTGGGACAGTTGCCCATCCCGGGCGATAGACAATGCAAGGAGGCATATATGGCCCGCAGCTTCTATGTGGATCAGGACGAGTGCATCGGGTGCGAGTCGTGCGTGGAGATCGCTCCCGGAGCCTTCAGCTTCGACGAGTCCATCGGCAAGGCCTCCGTGTCCAACGTCGATGGCGAGCCCGAGGACAAGATACAGGAAGCCATGGATACCTGCCCGGCCAGTTGCATTCACTGGGAATAAGCCCCGGCCGACGCGGCGGGCGGCAGGCGGATGCGCAAGGCCTGGCTCGGAGGAGCCCGGCCGATCCTCCTCCCTTGGCGAGGGCTCCGCGTGTTCACTGGAATCGGCGGGCCGTTCTGGCCCGCCGCGCCCCCCGCCCCAAAA
>JAEYTO010000039.1 GCA_023433925.1 Pseudomonadota bacterium
CCCCCCCCCCCCCCCCCCCCCCCCCCCCGCCGGAGGCATACTCTTCATGACACTCGCATCCCCAGGCACTTTCACTCTCCGCGCCACCGACGGCGCAGCGCGCCGCGCCTCGCTCGCCACGGCCCACGGCGTTGTCGAGACCCCCGTGTTCATGCCCGTGGGCACCGTCGGCAGCGTCAAGGCCGTGTCTCCCGATGATCTCACCTCGGTCGGCGCGCAGATCATACTGGGCAACACGTACCACCTGTATCTGCGCCCCGGCGACGAGCTGGTGGCCAAATTCGGCGGGCTGCACGGCTTCGCGCGCTGGGAGCGGCCCATCCTGACCGACTCGGGCGGCTTCCAGGTCTTCAGCCTGTCGGGCCTGCGCAAGATCAGCGAGCAGGGCGTGGAGTTCCAGTCACACATCGACGGCTCGCGGCACTTCTTCTCGCCCGAGAAGGTCGTGTCCATCCAGCGCAACCTCGGCTCGGACATCATGATGGTCCTGGACGAGTGCGTGGCCTGGGGCCAGGACCGCGACTACACGGCCAAGTCGCTGGAGCTGACCACGCGCTGGGCCCGGCGCAGCCGCGAGGCCTACCCGCGCGGCTCGGGCGGGCAGATCATGTTCGGCATCGTGCAGGGCGGCTTCCACGAGGATCTGCGCGAGGAGAGCCTGGCGCAGCTGTCGGAGATCGACTTCGAGGGCTTTGCCGTGGGCGGGCTGTCCGTGGGCGAGCCGCCGGACGAGATGCGCCGGCTGCTCAACCACATCGGCCCCAAGCTGCCGGCGCACAAGCCGCGCTACCTCATGGGCGTGGGCGCGCCCATGGACATCCTGGACGGCATCCTGGCCGGCATCGACATGTTCGACTGCGTGCTGCCCACGCGCAACGCGCGCAACGGCACGCTCTACACGAGCCTGGGCAAGGTCAACATCAAGCGCGCCCAGTACCGCGAGGACGCCGGGCCGCTGGACCCCAACTGCGGCTGCTACACGTGCCGGACCTTCTCGCGGGCCTACCTGCGCCATCTGTACGTGGCCCGCGAGCTCCTGTCCTACCGCCTCAACACCATTCACAATTTGGCCTTCTTCTTGGACCTGGCCGCGGGCGCGCGCAAGGCCATTGAGGAAGGCCGCTTCATGGCCTACAGGCAGAGGTTCGCGGATGTTTACGGCGAACCGGGCAAGGAGAACGGCCCGCGCCGCACGGAGGACGAATAGTGGAGATCAGGCGCTACACGGACGCCGACGCCCCGGAAGTCCTGCGCATCTGGTTCGAAGCCTCGCTCCAGGCGCATGGCTTCGTGCCCAGGGAATTCTGGGAATCCGAGCGCGAGAACGTCGTCAACATCTACATCCCGCTGGCCGAGACCTGGGTGGCCGTGGAGAACGGCCGGGCGGTCGGCTTCATCGCGCTCATCGGGCACGTGGTGGGCGGGCTGTTCGTGGATCAGGCCAGCCGGGGCCAGGGGGTGGGCACGGCGCTCATCGAGTTCGCCAGGGCCCGCAAGGGGCTGCTCGAAGTGGACGTGTTCACGCAAAACGAGCGGGCGCGGCGCTTCTACGAGAAGTGCGGCTTCCGGCTGCGCGGCGAGTCCATCCACGGCCCCACGGGCTGCCCGCAGTTGACCATGGCCATGGCGGAGTAGGGGAGACGTCCATGGATTTGAGTTTCGGATTCGACCTGCCGACGCTGGCCACGGGCGTGGCCATCTTTCTCCTGCGCATCTGCGACGTGAGCCTGGGCACGGTGCGCACCATCAGCACGGTGCACGGCCGGACCAGGATGGCCTTTTTTCTGGGTTTCATCGAAATCAGCATCTGGGTCATGGTCATCTCGACCGTGGTGACCAAGATCGCGGCCAGTCCCATCCTCGGCGTGTTCTACGCCGCGGGCTTCTCCACGGGCAACGTGGTGGGCATCATGGTCGAGCGCAGGCT
The DNA here is from genome assembly GCA_023433925.1 of Pseudomonadota bacterium. GTDB lineage: Bacteria > Desulfobacterota > Desulfovibrionia > Desulfovibrionales > Desulfovibrionaceae > Desulfocurvibacter. Next base: position 1,928 of record JAEYTO010000039.1, read on the forward strand.
GGCCCTGGGCACCATGATCATCCGCGTCATCACCCATGGCGAAGGCGGGCACTTCATGGCCGACCGCCTGCGCGCCATGGGCCACGCCGTGACCGTGTACCACGGCGAGGGCCTGGCCGGGCCGGTGCTGACGCTGTACATCGCCTGCCGTCGCCGCGACGTGGACCGTATCCTGGGCACGGTCAAGGTCACGGACCCCAAGGCCTTCTACATCACGGAGCAGGCCGGCAGCGTGAGCAAGATCTACCGGCCGACCATGCAGCCTTCCACGGACTGGCGGGCGATTTTCAAGAAGAAGTGAGCCGCCCGCCTTGCCCTGCCCGGCCCTTTGGGGAATAAGGGATTGGGGCGTCCGAGCGGCGCCCAAGGGGAGGCCGGCATGTTCAAGCGCATCCTCGTGGCCCTCAAGTATAATGACACCGGCAGGCACGCCTTGTCCGTGGCCGCCAATCTGGCGCGGCTCCATGGCGCCGAGCTCATCGCCTTTCACGCCCTGGACTACCGGCTGCTGTCCGAGGGCGTGCCCGAGGCCGAACGGAACAAGGCCTGCGCCATGGCCAAGCAGCGCTTCGAGCAGGATTTCGGGGATCTGTACGAGGGCGGGGGCGACTTCACCTGCCTGCCGGCCGACCCGGCGCTGGCCGTGTGCCGCCTGGCCCGCGAGCGCGGGGTGGACCTCATCGTCATCGGCTGCCACCAGCGGGAGAAGGGCACCTGCCTGTCGCGCATGGACTACACGGGCATGACCATCATGGACAAGGCGCCATGCCCGGTGCTCCTGGTGCCCTACAGCGATTGACGGCCTGACCGGCTGTCGAAAAGCCGGCCTGGCCTTTCAACCCCGCAATGCCCGAGCAACGCCCAAACATTGCTCACGGATGCCGCGCGCCTGTGCACATCCGGCGGGCCATCCTGGTCCGCTCGGCCTGTTTCGGCAGGGCTTCCAAAGGGCGCGACAAAAGACCCGGAGCTCGCCCTGGCGGGGGCCGCGTCGTCAGGCCGCGGATGGCCCGGCCGGAAACCTCGAGCCCATGGAAGCCGAGGTGTGGGCTACCAGCCCAGGCCGCGCAGGATACGCTGCATCCAGGGGGTGTTCTCGACGGCCAGGAAGAGGATCACGCATGCGCTAACAAAGCCCAGCCAGAGCAGGGTCCTGGCCAGCCAGGGCAGCTCGCGCCGCCGTTTCATGAGCTTCGTGCATTCCTTGCAATAGCAGCTGGACAATTCGATGGGAGTTCCGCACTTGGGGCATGTCGTGCGGATATCCTGCCGGAGCGAACGGATATCGTGCATTGCTGTTCGGGCCTTTGGGTCTTGCGTGGACGGCTTGGGAGATGGTTCGTCGCGCCGACGGGCCGAAGCGGACCGCCACGGCTCACATGAGAAATCTTTTTCGTCCGTTTGTAAACCGTTCAAGTCGATTTTTCCCCGACCGCGCGTGGCCAAGGCGGCGCAAGCGTCGAAGAGCTGGATGGTTACGCTCATTTCCTGTTCTACACTGCGGGCTCATCTGCTATGGTTCGCTGGATCAGCGTGAAGCCATCAGGCGGGAAGGCATGAAAGACGAGGACGCGCACGAGCAGCCCAAGGCAGGGCAAGGCGCACAGGGCCGCCCGGCCATGGACCTCTCGCGCCTGTCCATCGGCAAGACGGGAGTCCCCCGGCGGAGCGGGCGCCGGCGCAAGGCCGTCCTGCTCGCCGCCCTGACCCTGACCCTGGGCGCGGCGGCCATCTTTTTCACGGATGTGCTTAATCCGGCCGTGCCCGTGCGCCTTGCCAGCGTGAGCAAGGTCTACCCATCCCTGTCCTTCACCGTGCTCAACGCGAGCGGGTATGTCGTGGCCCAGACAAGGGCCTCGGTGGCCGCCAAGATCACGGGGCTGCTCGTGGAGCTCAATGTGGAGGAGGGCCAGCGGGTCAAGACCGGGCAGGTGCTGGCCGTGCTGGAGAACGCCGACCTCAGGGCGGCCCTGGCCAGGATCGAGGCCAGCCAGGCCGCCGCGCGCTTCACTCTCCAGCAGGCCGAAGCCGAGCTTTATGACGCCCGGCTGATCCACGAGCGCAACAGCCGCCTCGTGGGGCGCGGGGTCATCTCCCAGCAGGAGTACGACACATCCGAGGCCCGCTTCCGCCAGGCGCGCGCCGTCGTCATGGCCGCCCGCGCCCAACTGCGCGTGGCCGATGCCGCCGTGCTCGAAGCCAAGGTCAACCTCGACTACACGTACATCCGCGCGCCGTTCGACGCCGTGGTGCTGACCAAGAACGCCGACGTGGGCGACATCATCACGCCCATCGGCGCGGCGGAGCAGGCCCAGGCCTCGGTGGTGACCATCGCGGACATGGACTCGCTCATGGTCGAGGCGGACGTGTCCGAATCGAGCATCGCACGGGTCAAGGTGGGACAGCCGGCCGAGATCCAGCTCGACGCGCTGCCGGACGAGCGCTTTCCCGGCAAGGTGCACATGGTCGTTCCCACGGCGGACCGCACCAAGGCCTCGGTGCAGGTCAAGGTGGCCTTCCTTTCGCGCGACCCGCGCATCCTGCCGGAGATGAGCGCCAAGGTGGCCTTCCTGTCCCGGCCAGTGGCGCCGGACGAGCGCGAGCCCGTGGTGGCGGTGCCGGCCACGGCGGTGGTCCGGGCCTCGGGCCGGCCGGCGGTATTCGTGACCGAAGACGGCCGGGCGCGACTTACGCACGTGGAGACCGGCCGGGCCTTTGCCGAGCTCGTGGAGGTGCTCTCGGGCCTGTCCACGGATCAGCGCATCGTCGTCGAGCCGGGCCAGGGTCTGGAGGATGGGGCCAGGATCAAGCCCCAGGAGCAGTAGGCCCATGGCCGACCGGGAACAGCAGGCCTCGCGCGCCGCGGACGGAGACATCATCGTCTCCGTGGAGCGGGTCTTCAAGTCGTATCGCCGTGGCAGCCAGACCGTGCCGGTGCTGGAGGACATCACCCTGGCCATCGGCCGGGGCGAGTATCTGGCCCTCATGGGCCCCTCGGGCTCGGGCAAATCCACGCTGCTCAACCTCATCGCCGGGCTGGACCGCCCCGACTCCGGGGCCATCCGCGTGGAGGGCGTGGACATCACCTCGCTCCCGGAGGCGGACCTGGCCCGCTGGCGCTCCGGGAACGTCGGCTTCATCTTCCAGTTCTACAACCTCATCCCCGTGCTCACGGCCTTCGAGAACGTGGAACTGCCGCTCCTGCTCACCCGGCTCACCAGGCGCGAGCGGCATGAGCACGTGCTCACGGCCCTGTCCCTGGTGGACCTCGCCGACCGCATGGATCACTATCCGGGCCAGCTCTCGGGAGGCCAGCAGCAGCGCGTGTCCATAGCCAGGGCCGTGGTCACGGACCCGGCCATACTCGTGGCCGACGAGCCCACGGGCGACCTGGACAGGCGATCCGCCGCGGCGGTGCTCGACCTCATGGATGAGCTGAACATGGCGCTGGGCAAGACCATCATCATGGTCACCCACGACCTGTCGGCGGCCAAGCGGGCCAGGCGGCTCCAATTCCTGGACAAGGGCGTGCTCGGCGATGCTCCTCAAGATTCTTTTTAGGAACACGCTGCGGCACAGGTTGCGCACCGCCCTGACCGTGGCCGGCGTGGCCGTGGCCATCCTGGCCTTCGGCCTCCTGCGCACCGTGGTCGATGCCTGGCACGCGGGCGTGGAGGCCTCCTCGACCTCGCGGCTCATCACGCGCAACGCCATCTCGCTCACCTTCCCGCTGCCGCTGTCCTATTACGAGCGCATCAGGCGGGTGGAGAACGTGGACGTGGTCTCCTACGGCAACTGGTTCGGCGCGTACTACAAGGAGGAAAAGAACTTTTTCGCCAACTTCGCGGTGCAGGCCGAGACCTATCTCCGGATCTACCCGGAATTCGTCATTCCCGAGGAGCGGCAGCGGACCTTCCTGGCCGACCGCAAGGGCGCGCTCGTGGGCGTCAGGCTCGCCGAGCGCTTCGGCTGGCGCGTCGGCGACACAGTCACGCTCATCGGCACCATCTTTCCCGGCGACTGGGAGTTCACCATCCAGGCCCTGTACCAAGGAAGGACCAGGAACGTGGACGAGTTCCAGTTCCTCTTCCATTGGGAATACCTGAACGAAACCCTCAAGCAGTCCATGCCGGCCCGGGCCGACCAGGTGGGCTTCTTCTTCGAGCAGATCCATGAGCCGGAGCTGGCCGCGGTCACGGCCAGGGCCATCGACGCGCAATTCGAGAACTCCATGGCCGAGACGCTCACCGAAACCGAGAAGGCCTTCCAGATGGGCTTCGTGGCCATGAGCGAGGCCATCCTCGTGATCATCCAGCTCGTGTCCCTGGTGGTCGTCGCCATCATCCTCGTCGTGGCGGCCAACACCATGGCCATGAGCGTGCGCGAGCGCATGGGCGAATACGCCGTGCTCAAGACCCTGGGCTTCGGCGGGGCATGGATTTCCGTGCTCGTGCTGGGCGAATCGACGCTCGTGGCCCTGGCCGGGGGGCTCGTGGGCATCCTGCTGACCTTTCCGGCCGCGGCGATATTCCGCGAGGCCGTGGGCCAGTTCTTCCCCGTCTTCGTCGTCACGGGCCAGACCATCCTGCTGGACGCCCTGGCGGCCCTGGCCGTGGGGCTGCTCGCGGCCGTGTTCCCGCTGTGGTCCGCCCTGCGCGTGCGCATCGCCGAAGGTCTGCGGAGGATCGGCTGAATGCGCCTGCTGCTCTTCTACAGCCTGCGCAACCTGCTCACGCGGCGCTTGACCACCGCGCTCACCGCCGGCGGCATGGCCCTGGTGGTTTTCGTCTTCGCGGCCATGCTCATGCTTGCCGACGGCCTGGAGCAGACCCTGGTGGACACGGGTTCGCCGGAGAACGCCGTGGTCCTGCGCAGGTCGGCCGAAACCGAGGTGCAAAGCTCCATCGAACGGAGCGAGGCGGCCATCGTGGAGATCCAGCCCGAGGTGGCCCTTGGCGATAACGGCAGGCCCTTGGCGGCGCGAGAGCCCGTGGTCCTCTTCACCCTGGAGAAGCGCGACGGCTCGCCGGCCAACGTGACCATCCGGGGCATGGGCGAGGCCTCCCTGGCTCTGCGGCCGCAGGTGCGCATCGTGGCCGGCAGGCCACCCCGGCCCGGTTCCCTGGAGATCATGGTCGGCGGGAGCATAGCCCGGAGCTACGCCTCGGCCGGGCTCGGCCAGGCGCTGCCATTCGCCCAGCGCCAATGGCGGGTGGTGGGCATCTTCGACGCGGGGCGCACGGCCTTCTCGTCCGAGATATGGGGCGACGCGGAGCAGCTCATGCAGGCCTTCCGGCGCCAAACCTACTCGGTCGTGGTCCTGCGCCTGCGTGACCCTGCGAGCCTGGATGCGCTCAAAGCGCGGTTGGAGGCCGACCCGAGGCTGCAAGTGGAAGTGCTGCGCGAGGATGCCTATTACCGCGAGCAGTCGGAGATGATGGCCACTTTCCTGCGCATCCTGGGCCTTGTCCTGACCGCCATTTTCTCAACCGGCGCGGTGGTGGGGGCCATGATCACCATGTACGCGGCCGTGGCCAACAGGGTGGGGGAGATCGGCACCTTGCGCGCCCTTGGCTTCGGCCGAGGGGTCATCCTGGCCGCCTTCCTCCTCGAATCGCTGGCTCTGGGAGGCCTGGGCGGGGTGGCCGGGCTCGCGGCCGCCTCGCTCCTCACGGTCGTGGACGTATCCACCACGAACTTCCAGACCTTCTCCGAGTTGGCCTTCTCCTTCACTCTGGGCATGGACACGGCCTTGCAGGCCATGGGCTTCGCGATGCTCATGGGCCTGGCCGGAGGGGCGCTCCCGGCTCTCAGGGCCGCGCGCATGGAAATCCTGGACGCTCTGCGCGAGGCCTGAGGCCTGGATCTTGCTTTCAGAACCAGGGCATGGAGATGCCGCTTTACAAATCCGCATCGCGATATAATTTGTGCGAGTGGCCACTGCGGCGGACATAATCAACACCTTTCGCGGAGCACAATGATCCCCAAAGCCTTTCTCCTCATCCTGGCCGGTCTGGTCGGCCTGACCGCGTGCATCCTTCTGCCCGGCGAGGCCCTGGCCTGGGGCTCGGGCGTGCACATCTCCATCGGTAATGGAGTCCTGGGCGCCCTCAAGCTCATCGCTCCCCAGATAGCGGCGCTCCTGGCGGACCACGGCAGGTCGTTCCTCTACGGCTGCGTGAGCGCGGACATCTTCATCGGCAAGGGCTCCTCGTTCAAGCCCGGCCACAGCCACAACTGGCAGACGGGCTTCGACCTGCTCCAATCAGTGCGCCGGCCGGAACTCAGGGCCTACGCCTACGGCTACCTCTCGCACCTCGCCGCGGACACCGTGGCCCACAACTACTATGTGCCCAATCTCCTGGGCACGCTGCCCCTGAGCGGCCGTCTCGGTCATGTCTACCTGGAGATGCAGGCCGACCGGAACGTGAGCTGGTGCGCGGACCAGGCCACGGACATCTTCGATCTGCCGCTCAACGCGGCGGACCGCTCGCTGCTCCTGTCCATGCACCGCAATCCGCTGCCCTTCAAGCTCAAGAAGCACCTGTTCCGGAGCAGCCTCGTCTTTTGCAGTCAGAGATCCCTGCGCGACTCCCTCAAGTTCATGGACAGCCGACTGACTGACCATCCGAGCCGGGATTACCTGCGCGGCATGCTCGACCTGAGCGCCAGGGTCGTCCTTGATTTCCTGCGCGCGCCCGAGTCCTCGCCGGCCCGGAGCCTGGACCCCATCGGCAGCGCCCATCTGGCGCACGCCGGCCGTTTCCGGCGGCGGCAGAGCATCCTGTTCCGTCACAAGGGCTTCAGCCCGGTCTATCCGGTGGACGCCGGCCTGCTCAAGCTGCCCGCGGCGGCCGGAATTCCTTGCTGCTCCCGGAATACCGAGCTCCTAGGCAAGGCCGCCGGCTGATTTATTGCTTCGCCGCTCCCTGCCGCTATTCAAAAGGCCGGACCGATGGGATATATACGTCCCATGATCCGCGCCAACCCCGGACTCTCCATGTCCATAACCGGAGGTCATGCCCATGAGCGGTGAGAGGAGGCGTCTTCAGCGCAGGCTGCCCGAGCGTTCCGAATACGTGCTTTTCTCCGTCGCCGACGGGCGCGTCTTCCTGTGTCCGCTGGAGGACCTGAGCGCCGGAGGCATGCGCGTCGGCTGCGCGGGTGACACGGCTTCTGACCTGACGCCCAAGCAGCCGATATGCATTGACGATTGCCCTCGGAATCTGCGAAACGTCCTGCGCCGGGTGCGTGGCGAGGTGGTCTGGGCCTCGGACGGATTCAGTGGCATCAGCTTCCATGACAGTCTGTGCGTGACCAACCAGGAGCTGCACACGCTCCTGGCCGAACCCGAGGCCCTGCCCTGGGCCGACTGGCCCGAAGGCTAGCGGCTCGTCCCGCCGGGCCCGCGGCCGCACACCTCACGAGAGCAGACTGGCTTTGAGACGCCCGCTCCGGCGTTGACGGCGCAAGTGAATCGCGCCCACGCCCACGCGGCGGCAAGCCATGCCGATGCATGGCTTGCGGAGCATTTTCAAAAACAAAATGCTCTAACGAACCGGAGGGCACATGGCCGAGCACACGAATCGACTGGCCGGGGAGAAGAGCCCCTACCTGCTCCAGCACGCGCACAATCCCGTGGACTGGTTCCCCTGGGGCGAGGAGGCCTTCCGCAAGGCCGCCGAGGAGGACAAGCCGGTCTTCCTGTCCATCGGCTACTCCACCTGCCATTGGTGCCATGTCATGGAGCGCGAGTCCTTCGAGGACGAGGCCGTGGCCCGGCTGCTCAACGAAGCCTTCGTGTGCGTCAAGGTGGACCGCGAGGAGCGCCCGGACATCGACAACGTGTACATGACCGTGTGCCAGATGATGACCGGCAGCGGCGGCTGGCCGCTGACAATCCTCCTGACTCCGGACAAGAAGCCCATCTTCGCCGGGACGTATTTTCCCAAGTCGAGCCTGTCCGGCCGCATCGGGCTCATGGAACTCGTGCCGAAGGTCCAGCACCTGTGGCGCGCGCAGCGCGAGGACCTCGTGCAGTCCGCGGACAAGGTCACGGAGGCCCTGCGCAGCCTGGAGCGGCCTGTGTCGGGCGGCGAGCTGGGCGACAGCGTGCTGTTCAAGGCCGAGCGCCAGCTCTCGGAGCGGTTCGACGAGGCCTTCGGCGGCTTCGGCGGCGCGCCCAAGTTCCCGACCCCGCACACGCTCCTGCTGCTCCTGCGCATGTTCCGGCGCACGGGCAACGCGCGCGACCTGGAGATGGTCGAGAAAACGCTCGCGGGCATGCGCCGGGGCGGCATCTACGACCATCTGGGCTACGGTTTTCACCGCTACTCCACGGACCAGCGCTGGCTCCTGCCCCATTTCGAGAAGATGCTTTATGATCAGGCCCAACTGCTCATGGCTTACGCTGAGGCCTACCAGCTCACGCGCAATCCGGCCTACAAGCGCACGGCGCGGGAGATCGTAGAGTACGTGCAGCGCGACTTGCAGCATCCGGAAGGCCCATTCTACAGCGCCGAGGATGCCGACAGCGAGGGCGAGGAGGGCAAGTTCTACGTCTGGACCGAGAAGGAGATCCGCTCGGTGCTGGGCAGGCAGGCCGACCTGTTCATCCGGGCCTATGACATCCGGCCGGAAGGCAACTTCCTGGACGAGTCCACCCGCCGCCGCACTGGAGCCAACGTGCTCCATCTGGCCAAGCCCCTGGATCTCCTGGCCAAGGAGCTGGGCATGGCCGAGCTAGAGGTCGAAACCACCCTGGCCGACCAGCGCCGGCTGCTCTTTCACGTGCGCGAGCGGCGCGTGCGGCCCCAGCGCGACGACAAGGTGCTCACGGACTGGAACGGGCTCATGATCGCCGGGCTGTCCATCGCGGCCAAGGTCCTGGACGAGGAGCAGCACGCGCGCGCCGCCGCAAGCGCCGCGGAATTCATCCTCGCGCGCATGCGCAGGGACGGCGCGCTCCTGCATCGCTTCCGCGAAGGCGAGGCGGCCATCGAGGCCACGCTCACGGATTACGCCTTCCTGGCCTGGGGGCTCGTGGAGCTGTACGAGGCGGGGCTGGACCCGCGCCATCTGGAGGCGGCCGTGGCCCTCGTGGAGACCATGAACAAACGTTTCTGGGACTCGCGGGACGGCGGGTACTTCTTCACCTCGCATTCGGCCGAGGAGCTTCTCGTGCGCCAGAAGGATCTCTTCGACGGAGCCATCCCCTCGGGCAACTCCGTGGCCATGCACGTGCTCCTCAAGCTCTCGCGCATGACCGGCCGGCCCGACCTGGCCAGCCGGGCCGCCGCCGTGGCCCGCTCGGCCGCGCGCCAGGCCTCGGAGCACCCCGTGGGCTTCACCCAGCTCCTGTGCGGGGTGGACTTCTCCATCGGCCCCTCGGCCGAGGTGGTCATCGCCGGCAAGAGGAGCGCGCCGGACACGCGGTCGCTCCTGCGCAAGCTGCACTCCTCGTATATCCCGAACAAGGTGCTCCTCCTGCGCGAGGAGAGCGACGAGCGCATCCCGACTCTGGCTCCCTACACCAGGAATCTGGCCATGCAGGATGGCAGGGCCACGGCCTATGTCTGCCGAGGCTTTGCCTGCGATCTGCCGGTCAACGAGCCCCAGGCCATGATGGAGCTGCTGGAGTACTGAGCGCGGCGGGGTCGGGCCGCATTACGGAAATCCGTAGCGTGCCGGGTGAGTTCAAGCGCCCGCGTCTGCATCAGGCAGGCGCGGGCGCTTTCCTTTGCGGATTCGCGGGATGGCGGAGCGCCGAGGGGGCGGCCTTCGTCAGCGGCAGACGGAGCGGTAGCGGTCGAGCCAATCGTGGAGACCCCGGCACACGTCGCAGAAGCGTTCGAGCTTGTCTTCCACCTCCGACGGCATGACGCAATCGGGCTTGAGGAGCTGCTGAAAATCCTCCTCCGAGGCGCTTTCCGCCCATTCAAGGACTTCGTAGGAGATATCCTTGATGCTTAGGAAGGACGAAATGAATTCAATCTTGGTCATCGCTGTCACCACGAGGGGCCGCAGGCCTTTCGAGCCATGAGGGCGCGAGTTTATCCAGAAGACGATGCATGTGAAACATATCGATGCATGGCAAGGAACAATGTCCGACAAGATGGGTGTCAATAGAATTGAATATATGAGTTTGGGAAGAGTGTAAATTATTATGTGAAGTTCGTTTGGAGGTTTTGCAATAGGCATAAGCGGCGGGATCGAATGATATTCCGATCCCGCCGCGCAGGGGGTGCGGCTACATTTTGCAAATGAAATGAGGGTGCAAGAGGGCAATCGTGCAGGACGGCACGATTGGACGTCGCCGCCTTGGGCGACGCCCTCGGGGCGAGCGCCAGGACGGCCCGAGTCACTCATTCCCCTGCCGGGAGGGAGCCCGAGAGAGGGCAACGCCCTCTCTCGGGCCATTCGCAAGCTGCTCTAATCGTTCCAGCCCAGGGGCTTCTCGATGTTGGCCTGCTCGGAGGGCACATGGCTCGTCTTGTGCTCGATCACGCGCACGGACGTCGCTTGCAGGCCCTGCTCGCCTTCGGTGACCTCGTAGGCCACGCCGGTGCCGGCCTGGAGCGCGTCGAAATCGGCATTGATGAGGCTGTTGCGGTGAAAGTAGATGTCCTGCCCGTCCAGGCTCTTGATGAATCCGTAATCCTGGCCGGGGAACAGCCTGTGCACGAAGGCGCTGGTCTGCTGCTCCGGGTGTTCCTTGGTCCTGCCCTGCTGCTGCTCGGCCAGATCACGCACCTGGCGCAGGGCCGCGTCGAAGACCTCGCGGATGAGCGGCGGCAGGTCCTCGTGGAGCTTGGCCACTACGCCCTTGCGATTGGCCGTGAGCGAGTGGCCGGGCGGCACCTGCATGTTGATGTGCACGCGGTAGATGTTGCCGGTCTTCTGCTGCTTCTGGTCCAGCGCGACGACGACCCGGCAGCTGATCATGTGCGGGCAGGCCTTCTCCAGCTTGGCCGCCTTCCTGCGGATCAGATCGTCGATGTAGTCGTTTTTGTCCACTTCACGGTAGGTCACATCCAGGGGCACTTGCATCCTGTTTCTCCTCGCGTTTCGGTTGGACAAGACCTGGCTTTGGAGCTGAGCTTTCTTCCCTTGTCTCCCTTGTAGTGAATCCTTCTCCAGGGCGTCAAGCCGGGTTGGTCATCGGGATGGTTGAAGCCTGCTCCGGGCAGTGCCCTGACTGCCTGTTCATTCAGATTGTTTGGATAGCGCCTTCTTTGGCTGATCTGTAGCCGGATGTCTGACTGTCGGCTTTTGCGTGGATGTGAAAAAATGCATGCTGAGGTGTATAGGTCTGCAAAAATAATCGGTTACTAGACACGTGGTTTGGGGTTTGGTAATGAGGCGCCTGTTTAACTTTTTGAAAACTCGTTCAAGTCGGGAGGCGCCATGCTCAAGAACATGCAGTTGAGTGCAAAGATCGGTGGCGGATTCGCCGTGGTCCTTCTTCTGACGCTGGTGATCGGCTACGTGGGCTGGAACGGGCTGTGGCTGGTCGCCGACCGGTCGAACAAGGCCAATGACATGGGCCTCATCGTGAACAGCATGCAGGCCATGCGCCAGGACGTCCTGTACTTCATGAACGAGCACACCGAGGAGCGGGTGGCGTCCTTCAAGGAGAATACGGCCAAGCTCCGTTCTCTCGCAAGCGCATCCCGCGAGCAGTACAAGCAGGCGGCCAATCAGGCCCAGATCGACCGGATAGTGGCCGCGGCCGGAGCCTACGAAACGGCCTTCCTGAAGTACGTGGAGCTGCAAAAGAGCAAGGAGCGTAATCTATCCGACATGGTGGCCAGGGCGGGGGAGCTGGAGAATGCGACTCGCGGCCTGTCCGAAGCCCTGGAGCGGAGCATCCAGGGCAAGGCGACTGTCGATGCCGGCCTTGTGAGGGTCATAAACACCAGCAGCGAGATTCATATCACCTTCCTGGCCAGCAGGGGCGTGGTCAAGGATTTCATCGCGCGCGAAAGCCAGGAGAACGCGGCCAAGGCGATCGAGCTCATTGGGGGCGTTTCGGCGGCGGCGACCCGGCTCGCCGCGCAGCTTCAGGGCCAGGAGCAGGCCATGCTGCGCAAGGTGCTCGCCTCGGCCGAGGAATACCTGCAAAAATTCAAGGCCTACGCCGATGAGGCCGGAGCGCAGAAGGTGGCGCACAAGGCCATGGTCGAAGCGGCGGGCACGGCCCTGAGC
>JAEYTO010000050.1 GCA_023433925.1 Pseudomonadota bacterium
CCCCCCCCCCCCCCCCCCCCCCCCCCCCCCGCCGGAGGCAGAATAGAAACGGCCCCTGTCAGTGATCCGAGGCCCGGCATCACCGCCGGGCCTTCCTGTTTGCCGCGATCAGTCAAACGCAATCGGCGTGATCTACTCCTCACTCCCTTCAGCCAGGAACACGTACACGCTCCTGTCGGGCATGGTGCACATTGTTACCCCCGGCTCCAGCGAGCAGCTGCCGGCGAGTTCGGCGGCCGAGGAGTCGATGGCCAGATGCCAGCACTCGCCCGAGTTGGCCGGCGGCAGCGTGAATTCGACCTCGTGGTCGGCGGCGTTGAAGAGGATGAGCACGTCGCAGTCCGGCTCGACCTCGCCCGTGCGAGTGAGGTGCATGAGGCCGGCCTCGCCGGCCAGCCTGAGCCCGAAAGTCCGCGCGCCATGCTCCTGCCAGTCCTCGGGGACCATCTCGCGGCCGCTTGGATGGATCCAGGCCGAGTCCTTCTCGTCCGTGCCCGGAATGGCCACTCCGCGGAAAAAATGCCTGCGGCGGAAGACGACGTGCTCGCGGCGCAGGCGGACGAGCTTCCGGGTGAACTTCAGCAGTTCCAGCCCTTCGTCGGTGATGTCCCAATCCACCCAGCTCAGCTCGTTGTCCTGGGCGTAGGCGTTGTTGTTCCCGTGCTGGGTGCGGCCCAGCTCGTCGCCGGCCAGGAGCATGGGCACGCCCTGGGACAGGAGCAGCGTGGCCATGAAGCTCTTCATGCGCTTGAGCCGCAGCCGCTTGATGTGCTTGTTGTCGGACGGGCCTTCGACGCCGCTGTTCCAGCTCAGGTTCTCGGTGATTCCGTCGCGGTTCCCTTCGCCGTTGGCCTTGTTGTGCTTCTCGTTGTAGCTCACCAGGTCGCGCAGGGTGAACCCGTCGTGGGCGGTGATGAAATTGATGCTTGCACGGGGCTTGCGTCCCCGGCGGTCGAAGATGTCCGTGGAGCCGAGCAGCCGCGTGGCGAACTGCCCCACGAGCCCGAACTCGCCGAGCCAGAAGCGGCGCGCCGTGTCGCGGTACTGGCCGTTCCACTCGGACCAGCCCGGCGGGAAGTTGCCGAGCTGGTAGCCGCCCGGTCCCACGTCCCAGGGCTCGGCGATGAGCTTGACCATGGACAGGAGCGGGTCCTGCTGCACCGCGTGCAGGAAGGTCGAATGCTCGCTGTAGGGCCCGCCGTCGCGGGCCAGGGTCGTGGCCAGATCGAAGCGGAAGCCGTCCACGCGCATCTCCGTGACCCAGTACCTGAGCGAGTCCATGACCATGCGCAGGGTCGAGGGATTGGCCAGGTCGAGCGAGTTGCCCGTGCCCGTCACGTCGAAATAGTAGCGGCGTTGGCCCGGCACGAGAAGGTAGTACGAGGCGTTGTCGATGCCCCTGAAGGAGAGCGTGGGGCCCATATGGTCGCCCTCGGCCGTGTGGTTGTAGACCACGTCGAGGATGACCTCGATGCCCGCCTGGTGCATGACCTGCACGAAGGTCTTGAACTCGTTGACGCCGCCCGGCCCCAGGTACTCCGGGTTCGGGGCGAAGAAGCCGATGGTGTTGTAGCCCCAGTAGTTGCGCAGGCCGCGCTCCATCAGGACCCGATCGTGAATGAAGGCGTGCATGGGCAGAAGCTCCACCGCCGTGACGCCCAGGTCGCGCAGGTAGTTGACCACGCCCTGCTCCGCGAGGCCGCCGAAGGCGCCGCGCAAGCTTTCGGGCACGTCGGGCCGGAGCTTGGTGAAACCCTTTACGTGCATCTCGTAGATGATCGTCTCGTGCCAGGGCCGCGGCACGAGTTGCTCGCGGCCCCAAGTGAAGGCCGGGTCGACAACCTGGCATTTGGGCATATATGGCGCGCTGTCGCGATCATCGAAGGACAGGTCCCCGTCCAGGTGGCCGATCTTGTAGCCGAAGAGCGCGTCGTGCCAGGTGAGCGGGCCCTTGATGGCCTTGGCGTGCGGATCGAGCAGGAGCTTGTGCGGATTGAAGCGGTGGCCGGCGTCGGGCGCGTACGGCCCGTGCACGCGGTAGCCGTAGCATTGGCCCGGGCGGACCCCCCGCAGGTAGCCGTGCCAGATCTCGTCCGTGTACTCGGGCAGCTCGATGCGCTCGACTTCCTTGCCGCCGTCGTCGATCAGGCACAGCTCCACCTTGGTCGCATGGGCGGAGAAAAGCGCGAAGTTCGTGCCCGAGCCGTCCCAGGTGGCTCCCAGGGGAAAGGGCTGCCCCGGCCAGACGGCCCTGGACGCCCCGGACAGGTGGATGGCGGCATTTTTCGTGGTTGCCTCCATGGCGCCTCCTGGAACGCTTATAGCACGGCTGCCAGGCCAGGAACATGGCGGACCGCCGGTTGAGCGGTTTACCCTCCGGGAATCATCCCGCGAAATACCCTCGGCAGCCCCGCCGGCGGATGGGAACGCACTCCCCTCGCCGAAGAGCCGGCCGCCCGGCGGACGGGCGCGGGCAGGATTCCGGTTAAAGACTCACGGCTCGCGGCTCGCCTATTCGAACAACCCGCGATATTGCCCGTAGCCTTCCTTCTCCAGGTCTTCCTTGGGGATGAAGCGCAAGGCCGCCGAGTTCATGCAGTAGCGCAATCCCATGGGCGGCGGGCCGTCCGGGAAGACATGGCCCAGGTGCGAGCCAGCATGCCTGCTGCGCGCCTCGATGCGCGGCATGAGCAGCCGGCGGTCCTCGCGCTCCTCGATGTTGTCCGGCTCCAGGGGCCGCGTGAAGCTCGGCCAGCCCGTACCCGAGTCGTACTTGTCGCGCGAGATGAACAGGGGCTCGCCCGAGACCACGTCCACGTAGATGCCTTCGCGCTTCTCGTCCCAGTATTCATTGCGGAAGGGCGGCTCGGTGCCCTCCTCCTGGGTGACCTTGAACTGGAGCGGCGTGAGCCGCCCGCGCAGCTCCGCCTCGTCAGGTTTCCCGTGATGCTTCTGGGATTTTTCCATGACCATGTCCGCCCCCGTGCGCTTCCGGCCTCAATGCGGTACGGGCGGACCCGCATGGGTCCGCCCGTACCGCGCGTCCTTCCGGCTGATTGGGAAACGGCCGCCGGAGTCCGCGGGCGATGCGCAAGGCTCTCGTTCCGCTCATCGCCATGCCGGGAGCAGGCCCAGCCCGCTCCCGGAATTACACCATAGGTCAACTCGCCGCTATGTGGGAAGCGCCTTGCCGATTCAGGACCCCACCCTTGTGAGGCGGCGTCCCGCCTGCCTTGCGCTTCATCGACAGGCCTAGGCCACGGCCTGCTTGCGTTCGCGCAGGCGCTCCACGGGGTGCGCGCCGGCCAGCTCCCAGCGGTAGTCGCTGCCCATCTGCTCGATGTGCTGCGTGATGACCTGCTGCGACGGCGTGCCGCCCGCGTTGAGGACTTGCTGGACCTGGAAGTACCGGTGGTCCTTGGGCAGGCTGGACACGGGCACGTATTCCGTCATGTCCGCCGTCAGATCGACCTGGCTGGCCAGGATGTCGCGCACGTAGTCCACGTTGTTCTCGAAGGTCATGGGCTCGGGGAATGAATCCGGGAACTCGGCCACCGGGTCCTTGCCCTCCACGCGCTTCATGAGCTCCACGGCGGCGTGCAGGTGGCCGATCTCCATCTCCAGATGGCGCTCCCAGATCTTGCGGATGCGCTCGTCTGATTCCGTCTGCATGTTCGACCAGTAGAGATAGCACTCGTTGTACTCGTGCATGACGTGCATCATGCTCCAGGACAGGGTCGGGTCGAGGAGCGACTCGTAGTGCGTCACGTGCTGCTCCTCGATCATGCCGATCTCGGAGTACAGGCCGCGCCCCAGAGCATCCTCGGCGCGGTTGGCCACGTTCATGTAGAAGTTCATGGTCTGCTGCTCGGCGGCCACGATGGTCATGGAGTTGAGCTTGGTGCGGATGTCCGCCTTGGTGGCGTCGTAGTGGTTGCGCACGTCGTCGAAGGGGTGGCGGTGCTCGGCGATCGTGGGCCGGCCCGGAATGATCTCCGTGTATCTGCCGACCAGGGTCTCGGCCTTGATGCCCTGCTTCATCTCCAGGAGATTGGCGTAGCGGTACAGGTGGTCGAAGTCCTCCAGCAGGGCGAAGTCCAGGCCGGCCTTGACCAGCGGATCGGGCTCGTGCCTGGCCAGCCAGGCCGTCAGGTCCACGGCCACCTGCTCGTAGCCGATGGTGTGCTCCAGGACCGACTCGTTGGCCGGGATGAGGGCGCTGATCATCTTCTGCTGCATCTGCTCCATGCGGCGGTTATAGGCGATCTGGCGTTTGGCCTCGGGATCGTCGCAATGGCGCGCCCATTGGTGGCCGAACCAGTTGGCCTCGAACTCCGCGCCGTTGACGAGGATGATCCGGCAGCGGGTGTACGGATCGATGGCGTTCTTGTCGTAGGGCTTGACGTTGATCTGGCTCCAGCTGGCGTACTGCTTCTCGGGGTGCATCCCCTTTTCCTTGAATGGATTGAAGGCCATATGATCCTCCTGTCGGTAGTCGGTTCCAGCGATTTCCCCCGATTGCCGGCCCTCCCATTCGGTTCCAGCGACTCCTCCAAATGGTGACTCTATGGGAAGTCCCGGAATTGGCCATAGGACCAAAACCGAAAGGGGCATAGGACTGGCGCCGACCCGCCTGCCGGACGCATGTGGACGCTTGCGGAAAGCTGCTCTCGCCCTCGTCGGCACAGGCCGAGAGTAAAGGCGCCGGACGGCCGACCGATCCGGCGCGCCCGGCTGGTCCTGCTGCTTCCACGGCCCCGCCTTCCGCCGAGGCCAGGCCGAGACAATCATGTCCGCTCCGTGCCTGGTCACGTAGAAAGGACTGGCCGCGGTCCGCCAAACAACCACGCCAGGAGGGACGCATGGCTCGACACAACCTCCCCGAAGGCTATCAGGCCGCTCTCGACTTCCCGCTCATCCAGGCCCTGCTCGGCCGCCGCTCCAGGCGTTTCCCGCTGGGCGCGGAGATCCCGGACGGGGCCATGGCCTACAAATCCAGGCATACGCCCCTGCCGCTGAGCGAGCTGGAGACCATGCTCGTGCTCACGGCCGTGGGCGGCAACACGGGCTGGCACAACCTCATCTACCGCCACGAGCGCTACGCGCCGCACCTGTCCAACTATGCCGGCGCGGCCGGAGGCCGGACCTTCCCTTCGGGAGCCGGCTTCCACACGAGCGAAATCTTCTTCACCGATGACAACGGGGTATACTTCCTTCCCACGCGCGATGCGCCGGCCCTGGCGGAGCGGGCCGAAAACGGCTCCCTGGACCTGGAAGCGCTTCTGGCCGCGCACAAGGGCCGCGTGCGCAAACTCGCCGGCGGGCGTCTTGCTCTGCCGCCAAGGCCGCCGTTCTTCGAGGGTCACAACACCTGGGTCGTCAACCGGCCGGGCACGCTGCTGGCCATCCCCGTGGCCGACCTGGCCCAGCATACCATCGCCAACCTCTGCTACTATCTGCAGAACGGGCAGGTCATCCATGACGACCTGAACAAGCGCGCCATTCCCGGCCTGGAGCGTTTCGCCAATCTGGCGAACATCAACGAACCCCTGCCTCTCTCGTTCCTTGATCAGATGACCATGGCCGAGGCCACGGCGGAGATCTCCACGGCCTGCTACGCCGGCGCGCTCATGCTCCAGGCCATGGGTCTGGGCGGCTGGATGTTCAACGGCCTGAACCCCTTCGCGGTGCTCGGCGCCAGCGCGGAGGCCGAGGCTCCGGGCCTGGGCTTCCGCTTCGATGCGGACCCGCGCTGGCCCATGCCCAACGTGACGGGCCTGCCGGGAGTCATGGAGGGCTTCTGCCCGCCGCACTATCCCGACATGCGCACGGCCGTGGATGCCTTCTGCGAACGCAAGTTCGGTCCGGGCGGGCCTTACCACCCGGAAACTCCGGGGCCGTTCAAGGACACGCGCCGGGTGCGATCAAGCGCAATGGTTCACGACGCGGCCTTCCGCGAATGCGTGGCGCTCCAGGCCCAGTACGTGCTGGACACCTTCGGCAGGTTCCCGGCCACGGTCCCGAGCATGTACTGCCACATGTACCTCCAAGCCCATCACCTGGATCTGGATTTCTACGACACGCACTTCAAGCCCGGCGCGTACCTGGAGACCCACGCCCGGCACATGGAGCGCTGGCACAAGGAGGGCTAGCCGCGCTGCGCTCCATCGGGCCTGCGCCGACGCGCTCCGCCCGCTTCACGGCAAGGTCTTGCCGGCGAGGCACGCGACGCGCACGCGTCTTGCCCGTGCCTCGCGCGAATGGAAGCGCTCCCACTGCGCGCGGCGTCATGGGACGCGCGGGCTTGCCTGCGCATGGCTCCTGACGTATGGAGGGGAGTCCGCGAGCATGCGTGCACGAACGAGAACTTGGCCCATGGCCGAGCGGCTGAAGCCGCCCCGTGGGATTAGCGTCCATATTATCGGCTTGAACATGTCCCGCCCAATCCTTTCGGCCGCAGGCAGCCGGCTCACGGCGCTTCCGGCGTCCATTCCGCGCGCGGCCCGCCTGGCGGTCGCCCTGCTCGCCGGCCTGCTCCTGCTGGCCCTGCTGGCCGGCTGCGGCCTGGGCACGACCAGGCAGCTCGGGACCTTCTCCTCGCTATACGCGCGCGGGCTGTACCTGGAGGCCGAGAAGGCCTCGGTCAAGCGCGACGCGGACCTCCAGAAGGTGGACGGCGGCGACGGGCTGCTCTGGTGCCTCAACGCGGCCTCGGCCGCCCTGGCCGCGGGCGAGCCCAGGCGGGCCGTGGCGCTCCTGGACCGGGCCGAGGAGCTCGCGGGCGACGCGGATGTGGAGGGCGTCCTGTCCAAGACCGGCGGCGCGGCGGCCGAGGTGCTCGTCAACCGCAACGTGCTCGGCTACACGCCCACCCAATACGACCGCATCTTCATCAACACCTACAAAGCCTTGGCCTTCATGGCCCTGGGCGACAACGGCAATGCCCGCGTGGAGCTGAACCGCGCCTTCGACCGCCAGCGCAGGGCCGTGGAGTACTTCCAGGCCGAGATCGCCAAGGGCCAGCAGGCCATGGAGCGCAAGAAGGCCGAATCCAGGGGGCCGTCCATGTCGGGCATGGACGCATCCAGAATCGCCGAGGCAAGCCAGGCCCAGGCCCAACGCATGGCCGACGAGGAGCGCTGGAAGCCCTACCCGGACTACGTGAACCCCTACGCCACGTATCTGAACGGCCTGTTCTTCCTCCTGGCCGGCCAGGACGGCGGGGACCTGGACAAGGCCCTGGACAGCCTGCGCCGCGTGCGCGGCATGTCCGAGGGCAACCTCTTCCTGGAGCAGGACATCGCCCTGGCCGAGGCCTGGGCCACGGGCGCGGGCAGCCGCCGGGAGGCCGAGCCCACGGTCTGGGTCATCTTCGAGAACGGCCTGGCCCCGGACCTGGCCCAGGCCGGCTTCAACCTGCCGCTGTTCGTGGTCAACGCGCGCATGCCGGTCAAGTACTTCGCCGTGGCCTTCCCGGTGCTCCGGCCGGGTCGGCCGGCCCTGCCCAGGCTCGGCCTGTCCGGCGGCGGCGCGCTCGTGGAGACGGCCCCCCTGGCCGACGTGGGCCGCGTGGTGGGCGCGGAGTACAACGTGCGCCTGCCCTACGAGCTGACCATGGCCGCCCTGTCCGCGGCCTCCAAGACCATGCTCCAGTACGGGGCCCAGCGCGCCGCCGGCGGCAACACCCCGGCGGGCCAGGCGGCCAGCGCCATCATGGCCATCTACACCGCCGCGACCACCTCGGCCGACCTGCGCTCCTGGACGGCCCTGCCCACGGACGTGCAGGTCGCCCGCCTGCCCAGGCCCGAGGACGGCCGGCTGTCCATCCGGGCAATGACCGGCCGCGTGCTGCGCGAAGTCTCCTTGCCCGAGTCCCGCTTCTGCATCGTCCACGTGCGCATGCCCTCGGCCGGAGCCGAGCCGGCCTGCGCGATCATCCCCATTCAGGAGGTACGCTCATGATCAGTCCGAGAATCCCGGCGCGCGCGCTGCTCGCCCTGGCGGCGATCCTGGCTCTGTCGCTGACCCTGCTGGCGGGCTGCGCGGCCAGGCAGGCCGATCCGCGCATACTCAAGGGCCAGGGCCTGAACCACATCCGCGACGTGGCCGTGAGCGAGCATCCGCGCGAGGACGGCTTCCTCCTGCTCCAGATCACGGGCACGAACACGGCCAGCAAGGCCCGTCCGCTCTGGTACGCGGTGGAGTGGTTCGACGCCGACGGCCTGATCCTCGATTCTTTCCAGGCCCGCTGGAAGGAGGTCACGGTGGAAGGCAAGATGCCCTTCGTCATCACCGAGCTGGCGCCCAGGCCCACGGCCAAGACCTGGCGGCTCATGCTCAAGCACGATCTCAAGTAACACCCGGAGGTGGCTATCATGTTCGCACGCATCCCGCTTTTGGCCTTCCTGCTGGCCCTGGCACTGCTCGCCGGCTGCGCGACCAACGACGTCAAAGTCGTGGACACCCGCGCCGACGCGGCCCCGCGCGTGCTGGGCCTGGATTACCGTGACTTCGAGGACGCCGCCGGCGACGCCATCGCCAAGCTCGTGGCCTCGGGCGTCCTGAACAAGCCCGAGGGCGGCCGCTTCGTCATGGTCGTCTCGCGCGTGACCAACGACACCATGCAGCGCATCGACACCGAGCAGCTGACCAAGAAGATCCGCGTGGAGTTGCTCAACAGCGGCAAGGTCGTGACCACCACGGCCGTGGGCCTGGACGCGCCCGAGGACCCCATGGTGGCCAAGGCTCGCGAGCTGCGGAAATCCCAGGAGGTCAAGCAGTCCACCGTGGCCGGGCAGGGCACCATCGTGGCCCCCGACCTGAGCCTGTCGGGCAAGATCATCCAGATGAACCACCGCCTGGACAAGAAGACCCAGCAGGTCGAGTACTTCTTCATGCTCTCCCTGACCGACCTGCGCACGGGCTTGGCCGTCTGGGAGAACGAGACGCCCATCATCAAGCGCGGCAGCGCCAAGTCCGTGGCCTGGTAGGCTTTGCTCCGAGCCCGGTCGTTCCGAGCTTCGCACCCGAGGCCTGGGGAGGTTTTCGCCTCCCCAGGCCTTGTTCATCAAGGACGGATACGCTCTCGCCTCACGCGGATTCGCGACTCACCAGGCCAGCAGTCGGAAAGCCGTTCCGCCCAACCGGCTCGCCCCGCCTGCTCCGCTCCCGGCAGCCCTCCGCTCGCCGGCCGACCGGAGCTGACATCATCCCTGAATCCGCATCCATCGACGCAGCGGCGCGCCGTTATAAGAAAGTCTTCGCCAAACGCGCCGCCTGACGACTGGCGCTCGTGCTTGGCAGCCGCGCACCGGCCGCTCGTTACGAATCGAGGACAGCCAGCGCGCCCATTTCATCGCCGGACAAGGGCGCGATCATACGGCCTTTATGTTCTCCGATCTTCTTTCTAATTTACCGGGCTCCAGTCTCCAGCTTCTATGGTCACGGAAGGATGGCGCCCGAAGACCTGGACAGGCGAGGCCATTTCCAGACGGGCGGCGACCTGAGCGGGGATCGCGGCGGCTTTGGGTCTCAGGGTCGGCCATACGTCGCTTTTTCCCGCCCATCCTCCGGTCTGCCCTTGTCAGGGGGCACTAACCGGGATGCTCCGGGAGGTCGCGATGCCGAGCCGGGTTCGGATGTTCGGGATAGACGTCGATCCCCTGTCCAGGGGAGAGGCCGTCGCGCGCATCAGGGAATGGCTGGCTGATGGCGCGCAAGGCAAGTATGTCGTGACCCCGAACCTGGACCATGTGGTCCGCTTGCAGGACAGCGACGAGTTCCGCGAGGCCTACCGCAACGCGAGCCTGGTGCTCGTGGACGGAAAACCCGTGCTTCTCGCGGCCAGACTGCTCGGCAAGCCCGTGCCCGAAACCGTTCCTGGCAGCGACCTGACCGTCGAGCTCCTGAGCACGTCCAAGGATCCCGTGCGCGTCTTCCTGCTCGGCGCGGCTCCCGGCGTGGCCGAACGCGCCGCCGGACGCATCCGCGAGCAGTGGCCGGCGGTCCAGGTGGCCGGCCACTACAGCCCGCCCTTCGGCTTCGAGCGGGATGCGCGGGAGACCGAGCGCATCCTGGCGCTCATCCGGGAAAGCGCGCCGGACCTGCTCATCGTCGGCCTGGGCGCGCCCAAGCAGGAGTTGTGGGTATCCAGGAACAGACAGCGCCTGGCGGCCAAGGTCGTCCTGTGCGTCGGGGCCTCCATCGACTTCATCGCGGGCGAGAAGGCGCGAGCTCCGGTCTGGATGCGCAAGGCCTGTCTGGAGTGGCTGTTCCGCGTGCTCCAGGAGCCCAAGCGCCTGGCGGGCAGATACGCCTTCGACGCCTGGCGCTTCCCGGGCATTCTGGTCCGCGAGCTGCGCCAGCGCGGTACGGCGAATTAGGAAATTGCGCAAAAACAACCGGGAGAGGGCGCCGCCCTCTCCCGGACCCACTCCCGCCACGGAAATGATTTTACTGGACCCTTATTTCTTCGGCAAAGAACCCTGTCCGTCACCCGGACGTCATTTCTCCACGGCCGGCTTCCGGCTGCCGCTGGCGGTGGCGCCCGGAGCCCCGGCCTCGGGGTCGGCCAGAATGTTGAACGAATCGAGGAACTCCTTGGCCTCGGCCATGGGGAAGCCCTGGTCGCCGGCGGTGAAGCGCGCCATGTACAGCCTGGAGCCGAGGCTGTAGTAGCGGGCCAGGGTCCGCGTGCCGGCCGGCTCGCGCAGGATGAACTCCCGTCCTTCGTGGCCCTTGAGCCAGATGGGCTCCTCCTTGGTGATCCGGCCCTCCAGGCGCTCCTCCGTGGACTGCACGGCCCGGCGCAGCGCAAGCCCGCTCATGCTCGCATGGTCGTGGCTCACGACGCCGGCGAAGTATTTCCGCCCGCCCTGCTCCAGGCTGTAGAACATGCACTGGACGCCTCCGTCGTCCTTCCTCTCGGCCTTGGGCTTGCCCGGGAGCCAGACCTCGAAGTCGCCTTCGGGCGAGGCGAAGTTGGCCTTGCCATTGGGCGGATAGGTCGTGCGACCCGGCTGCGCGGCCTGGCCCCGGACGGCCGTGCCGACGCCGTCCGGGCCGGCCATCTCCGCGCCGCAGCCCGCCAGGATGAACGCCGCGGCCCACGCCAGGCAGACCGCCATGAGCGCCGCCGCCCCCATCCCAACCCCCCGCCCGCTTGCTACCTTGGAATGCATGCCGCCTCTCCATCTCGGTGTTCGGCTCGCGCCGCGAAAGATTCCGCAGCATCCGCCATCTTCGCGGCGCGCGCAGGCCCAGGCAATGTTTTTTTTCCGGCCTGCGCGGCGGTGCCGACTAATTTCGGCCCGGTGTTAGACTTTACGGCCAAGCCTTGCTATTCATTGATCCTTGCGCCGGTGCGGCGAACATCCAACCAGGCGGGTTCCCATGCGCGTGCTCCGCGTCCAATACCAGAACCATACCTTCTACGCCTCGCTCCATGGCGACGAGCTCATGTGCCTCAACAAGAACCTCGGGCTGACCCAGCCCATCCCGCTGCGCGAGGTGGCCGTGGTGCCGCCGGTCATGCCGACCAAGATCATCTGCGCGGCGCTCAACTACCGGGGGCACGCCGAGGAAACGCGCAAGAGCGTGCCGGCCGAGCCTGTCCTGTTCCTCAAGCCGCCCTCGTCGGTCATCGGCACGGGCATGCCCATCATCCTTCCGGGCGCATCCGCGCGCGTGGACTACGAGGCCGAGCTGGCCGTGGTCATGGGCAGGGCCTGCCGCAACCTGGAGCCCGAGGAAGTGCCCGGCCACGTCTTCGGCTACGCCTGCGCCAATGACGTGACCGCCCGCGACCTGCAACAGAAGGACGGCCAGTACTGCCGCGCCAAGGGCTTCGACAGCTTCTGCCCCATCGGCCCATGGATCGAGACCCAGGTTCCCGACATCTCGGCCCTGTCCATCTCCACGCGCGTCAACGGCAACGTCGTGCAGCAGGGCAACACGCGGGACATGGTCTTCCCGCCCTTCGATCTGGTCAGCCGCATCTCCAAGGTCATGACCCTGCAGCCCGGCGACGTGATCCTCACCGGCACGCCCCAGGGCGTCGGCCCCCTGAGCCACGGCGACGAGGTGCGCGTGGAGATCGAGGGCGTGGGCATCCTCATCAACCGCGCCATCGCCGAGAAGGTCGGCGAGAGCGGGAAAAGCGCACCCGTTCAATAGCCATGGAGGCTTGCCAAATGCCTCCTAATGCGTTACTTACTCCCGCTTCCAAAATCGCACGCCCCGTCGAGCGCTCAGGGTGCCCCATGGTGGGGTCGAGCCGAGGGGCGGAGGAAAAACCCGCAAGGAGAAGCCTCATGTCCTACGTCACAATGAAGCAGATGCTGGAGACCGGCGTCCATTTCGGGCACCAGACCCGCCGCTGGAATCCCAAGATGCGCCCCTTCATCTTCGGCGCGCGCAACGGCATCCACATCATCGACCTGCAGCAGACCGTGGGCCTGTTCCGCGCCGCCCACGACTTCATCGCCGACACCCTGGCCGCCGGCGGCTCCTGCATCTTCGTCGGCACCAAGCGCCAGGCCCAGGAGGCCGTCAGGACCGAGGCCGAGCGCGCCGGGCAGTTCCACATCACCAACCGCTGGCTGGGCGGCACGCTGACCAACTTCCAGACCATCTCCAAGTCCATCGAGCGCCTCAAGAAGCTTGAGGCCATGTTCGAGGACGGCAGCATCAACCGCTACAACAAGAAGGAAATCTCGCGCATGTCCCGCGAGATGGAGAAGCTGCACGAGGACCTGGGCGGCATCAAGGACCTGGACGGCCTGCCCGGCGTGGCCTTCATCATCGACCCCAATCGCGAGGAGATCGCGGTCAAGGAGTGCCGCAAGCTGGGCATTCCCATCGTGGCCGTGGTTGACACCAACTGCGACCCGGACCTTATCGACTACGTGATTCCCGGCAACGACGACGCCATCCGGGCCATCAAGCTCTTTGTCGCGGCCATCGCCGACGCCTGCATCGAGGGCAAGGCCAGGGCCGAGGAGCAGGGCGTCAAGAAGGACAAGTCCGCTCGCGCCAAGGCCCAGCCCAAGGCGCCTGACGCGGACATCGCCGAAAAAAGTGCCGAAGACACCACCGAGGAGGCTTAAATGGCTGCCATCAGCGCTTCCATGGTCAAGGACCTGCGCGAACGTACCGGCGCGGGCATGATGGATTGCAAGAAGGCCCTGCAGGAGACGGACGGCAACGAGGAGCAGGCCATCGCCTGGCTGCGCGAGAAAGGCCTGGCCAAGGCCGCCAAGAAGGCCGGCCGCGCCACCTCCGAGGGCCTCATCGGCTCCTACGTGAGCGAGGACGGTAAGGTGGCCGTGCTCGTCGAGGTCAAGTGCGAGACCGACTTCGTGGCCAAGAACGATAAATTCCAGGACTTCGTGGCCAATCTGGCCAAGGACGTGGCCGAGCAGAACCCCGCCTCCCTGGCCGAGGCCAAGTTCCAGGGCCAGCCCGCGTCCGACGCCCTGACCTCGCTCATCTCCGTGCTCGGCGAGAACATGCAGCTTGGCCGCTTGGCCCGCTTCGAGCGCCCGGCCGAGGGCGGCTTCGGCGTCTACATCCATGCCAACGGCAAGATCGGCGTGCTCGTCGAGTTCGCCTGCCCGGCCGGCGTCGCCGCCAAGCCCGGCTTCCAGGACGCGGCCAAGGACGTGGCCATGCAGGTGGCGGCCGTGAGCCCCGTCTGCGTGACCTCCGACCAGGTGCCGCCCGAGCTGCTGGACAAGGAGAAGGAACTCTACAAGAAGATGGCCATGGAAGAGGGCAAGCCCGAAGCCATCGCCGACAAGGTCGTCATGGGCCGCATCCAGAAGTACTTCAAGGATGTCTGCCTGATGGAGCAGCCCTTCATCAAGGAAGACAAGAAGAGCGTCGGCGTCATGCTCAAGGAGGCCGGCAAGGCCTTGGGCGGCGAGATCAAGGTGACTCGCTTCGTCCGCATGGCCTTGGGCGAAGGCGCTAGCGAACAGGAATAGCGCAAGCGACGATAAAACGGGCCGCAAGGCCCGTTTTTTTTGCCCGGACGCGGCCCGGCCGGACCAGTCGCGCCCGGAAACGACCATGGAGGATTGGATGGACAAGCTCCGCTACAAGCGCATTCTGCTCAAGCTGTCGGGAGAGGCCCTGGCAGGCGGGCAGAAATTCGGCATCGAGCCCGCGACGATCGACACCTTTTCCCGCGAGATCGTCGAGGTGGCCAATCTGGGCTGCGAGGTGGTCCTGGTCATCGGCGGCGGCAACATCTTCCGCGGCATGTCGGCCTCGGCCAAGGGCATGGACCGCGCCTCGGCCGACTACATGGGCATGCTCGCCACGGTGCTCAACTCCCTGGCCGTGCAGGACGCCATCGAGAAGCTCGGCCGCGAGACGCGCGTGATGACGGCCATCGCCATGCGCGAGGTCGCCGAGCCGTACATCCGCCGCCGCGGCATCCGTCATCTGGAGAAGGGCCGGGTGGTCATCTGCGCCGCCGGCACGGGCAACCCGTACTTCACCACCGATACGGCCGCGGCCTTGCGGGCCATGGAGCTCAAGTGCGAGGCCATCCTCAAGGCCACCAAGGTCGATGGCGTCTACGACAAGGACCCCATGAAGCACGCGGACGCCAAGATGTACAAGGAGGTCACCTACCTCCAGGCCCTTGAGCAGCGCCTCGGGGTCATGGACGCCACGGCCATATCCTTGGCCATGGACAATGCTCTGCCGATCGTCGTATTCAACCTCTTCACCCCGGGAAACATCAAGCGCGTCGTCCTGGGAGAAGACATCGGCACCACTGTCATGGGAGGTTAGCACATGCAGAAGGAAATCAAAGACCTCGAAGCCAGGATGCAGAAGGTCATCGACAACCTCAAGCGCGAGTTCGGCCGCATCCGCACAGGTCGGGCCTCCACCGCCCTCTTGGACGGACTGACCATCGAGTACTACGGCACGACCACGCCGCTCACGCAGGTCGCCTCCGTGGCCACTCCCGACGCCCGAACCATCACCATCCAGCCGTGGGACCGCTCGGCCTTCGGCCCCGTGGAGAAGGCCATCATGGCTTCGGACCTGGGCCTGAACCCGGTCAACGACGGCAAGATCATCCGCATCAGCATGCCCCCGCTCACCGAGGAGCGCCGCAAGGATCTCGTCAAGCTGGCCAAGAAGTACACCGAGGAGGGCAAGGTCGCCGTGCGCAACATCCGCCGCGACGGCAACGAAACCCTCAAGAAGATGGAGAAGGAAAAGGCGATCACCGAGGACGACCTGCGCAAGGGCCAGGAAGACGTGCAGAAGCTGACCGACAAGCACGTGGCCAAGTGCGACGAGGCCCTGGCGGTCAAGGAAAAAGAGATCATGGAGATCTAGGGCGGCCATGCCCCTGCCGCAACACCTGGCCGTGATCATGGACGGCAACGGCCGCTGGGCCGCGCAGCGAGGTCTGCCCCGCTCCCAAGGCCATGAGGCCGGGGTCAAGGCCGCCCAGAAGGTCTACCGGCATTGCCGCCGCCTGGGCATCGGTCACTTGACCCTGTACGCCTTCTCCAAGGAGAACTGGCTGCGCCCCAAGGACGAGGTCAACTTCCTCTTCGGCCTAGTCACCCGCTTCTTCACCCATAGGGAGCAGCGCGAGCTCATGGAGCTGGACATCCGCTTCCAGGTCCTGGGCGAGCTCGGCGGCGTGCCCGAGTCGACCCGC
This sequence comes from Pseudomonadota bacterium, assembly GCA_023433925.1. Taxonomy (GTDB): domain Bacteria; phylum Desulfobacterota; class Desulfovibrionia; order Desulfovibrionales; family Desulfovibrionaceae; genus Desulfocurvibacter. Next base: position 15,692 of record JAEYTO010000050.1, read on the forward strand.
AAGGTCCTGGAAGAAAGCGCGGCCAAGACCGCCCGCAACTCCTCCATGGTGCTCAACCTGGCCCTGAACTACTCGGGCCGGGACGAGATCCTGCGGGCCGCCCGCCTGCTCATCCAGGAAGGCCTGCGGCCCGAGGAGCTGACCGAAGAGGCCTTCGCCCGGCGCCTGTACACCGCCGGCCAGCCCGATCCGGACCTTGTCGTGCGCACGAGCGGCGAGTACCGCCTGTCCAACTACCTGCTCTTCCAGTCGGCCTATGCCGAGCTGTACTTCACGAACACCCTCTGGCCGGACTTCGACGAGGCCGAGCTGGACAAGGCCCTGGAAGAGTTCGCGCAGCGCCAGCGCCGCTTCGGCCGCACGAGCGAGCAGGCCGGAGGCTCGGGCGTGAACGGAAAGATAAAGAATTAGCACGTCCCGCGAAGAGCCCAGACCTCGTTGCGAGAGATTGATGACGAATCCCCGTCAGGCCCGCCTGACGGGGATTCGTGTTGGTGCGTCCCGACCCGGCATCTCGGGGTCATCGCCGCCACGGTCACGCATGCCGCTCCAAATCTGGCGTTCGCCCGGACCTGGCTGCCCGCCCGTGAGGCATCATCCACGCTCCTGACCTGTGACCGGACACTGGGCATGTCGCCCCCGAGAGCGTAGTCTGCGGTCATGAGCGAGGTCCAGCCACTTCACCTCGAGTTGCCCGAATCCTGGCCGACGTCTTTCGAGGAGGCCCGCGTGATGCAGGAGCGCATGCGCGGTCTGGTGAGCCTGGAGCCCTTCGCGGGTCCGTTGAGCCTCGTGGCCGGCGTGGATGTCGGAGTGCTGGAGGACGGCCGTGTGCGCGCGGCCGTGGCAGTGCTCGATTTCCCTGGGCTGGCCCTCGTGGAGAGCGCCCTGGCCATTCAGCCCGCGGCGTTTCCCTACCTGCCCGGCTTTCTCTCCTTCCGCGAGATCCCGCCCATTCTGGAGGCCCTGAACAAGCTGAGCCGTGCGCCCGACCTGCTCGCCTGCGACGGCCAGGGCATCGCCCATCCCCGCGGCTTCGGCATCGCCAGCCACCTGGGCGTGCTCACGGGCCTGCCGTCGCTCGGCATCGCCAAGTCGCGTCTCGTGGGCCGCTTTGAGGAGCCCGGCGCGGAGCGCGGCAGCCGCACGCCCCTGACTTATTACCGCAGGCAAGTCGGCTGGGTGCTGCGCACGCGCTTGGGAGTCAAGCCGGTCTTCGTCTCGCCCGGCCACCGGGTGGACCTGGCCGGCAGCGCGGACCTGGCCCTGGCCCTGACACCCAAGTACCGCCTGCCCGAGACCACGCGCCAAGCGCATAATCTGGCTTCGGCTCAAGGGAAGGGAGGCAAGCCGCCAGCTCACGGCGCGGATGATGGTCCTGCCGCGTAGCCGAGAGAGGGGCGCCGCCCCTCTCTCGGGCTCTCACCCCGCCAAGGGGCGCGGCCCCCTGGAACCCGTTTGTTCCTTTGCTTTCTTGCTCCACGGGAGCCGCCCGAACAGATCTTTTTGGCTTGGCGGTAAGCAACCACGCCTGAAACCAACCAGCGGGACAAAACGGGGTTCAGGGTCCCCTGGCCCCTGGCGGGGTGAAGTGTGGAGAGGGATGGCGTCCATCTCCACGAGCCGTTGACAAGCCACGATGGGGCCTGGATAGTCAGAGCATGGACGCCGCCCGCTCCCGGCGCGGCGCGAAGACATGGAGGCGAGTCATGTCCAGACCCGAAGACATGTGGCGCTGCCAGACCGTGAACTGCGGGTACGTCTACGATCCCGATCGTGGCGACCGCAAGGGCAAGATCCCCAAGGGCACGCGCTTCGAGGACCTGCCGGACGAGTGGCGCTGCCCGGTGTGCGGCGCGAGCAAGCGCTGCTTCAAGCCCGTCATGGGGCCCGGTTCCGTGACCGGCTGCGAAACCCCGACGATCTCGGACGCGCCTTCCGCGGCCTTCGATCAGACTCCGGGAACGCCCGCGGGCATTCCGCCGGGAGGGAAGGATCCCGGCAAAGGCTGAGGCATTTCGCCACGGCGGACGGAAGAGCTTGGCCCATTGAACAGGGCGGCTTGCCCTGAGCCACGCTGATCAGAGGGTTTTTCCGAAAAATAAGGCCTCTTGCGGGTGAGGCTTGAGGCGCGCAATACCCTTCCCAGTCCTTGTCGCGTTGTCCCGAATGCCGGTGTAAAATCGCTTTTGGCATCCGCAAGGGGCTGAACCGTCGGCCATGCCGCGAGAGAAAGGTGGGCTGCGCCACACGGCGCACCACCGGGCAAGAAACCGCGAGTCCGCCGCATGCGCCGGGATGTCGCACGGTTTTTCTCCGCTCCGGCCGGCAGGCCCGACCGGAGCGCCCCGGCTCAAGCGCGCCCTTGCCGGATCGCGCGGATTCGTTTATCCAAAAGCGCCCCTTGACGCCAATCTTTTACCTTATCGGGATACCATGGCCCTCAGCTCCCATGCCAAACGGCTGCTCACCGCGCTCGCTCTGCTGCCCGCCCTCCTCGGCGTCATATTCGCCGGCGGCAACTGGATCTTCGGCGGGCTCCTGCTCGTCTGCTACCTCGGCCTGTGGGAGTTCTACGGCATGTTCTGGCACTCCCGGAGCCGGAGCCTCAAGCTTGCCGGCCTGGCCCTGTGCACGGCCCTGCTCGCGGCGGCCAAGAGCCAGAACCCGCACCTGCTCATGGCCATCCTGCTGGCCGCGTTCTGGATCGGGAACCTCCTTTTCCTGCTCAAGTACAGCCGCGACGCGGCCAAGGCCAGCTATCTCGACGCGGCCGTGCTCATGGGCGGACTGCTCTACCTGCCGCTGACCCTGCACTTCTTCCTCTTCTTCCGGCCGGCGGAGATATTCCTGGTGCTCATGGCGGCCTTCCTCTCGGATACCGGCGCCTATTATGCCGGCACCTACTTCGGCCGGCACAAGATGTGGCCGCGCATCAGCCCCAAGAAAACCTGGGAAGGCAGCCTCGGCGGCATGGCGGCCTGCGTGGCCTCGGTGCTCGGCCTGGGCCTGGTCTGGGGCGACGCGCCCTGGTGGAGCTGGATCATTCTGGCCGTGCTGCTCAACGTGGCCGCCCAGATCGGCGACTTCTTCGAATCCGCGCTCAAGCGCTGGCTCTCGATAAAGGATTCGGGTACTCTGCTTCCTGGCCATGGCGGATTGCTCGACCGCATCGATTCGCTGCTGCTGGTCGTCCCGATCTATGCCGCCTGCCGAGCCCTGATGCCGTTCTTTTCCTGAGCAGCAGCCAACCACGGCCAGGCCGATCCGCCGCAGGCCCTACCATATTGACACGCATGCAGCACGCGCCCATCTCGGCCTCCCAGGCCGTCCCAACCGACGGAGCCAACCGGGCCAGCCGGGAGTACATATCCTCCTTGCCCGCCGCGCCGGCGCCTTTCCCTCGCCGCGTGGCCATTCTGGGCTGCACCGGCTCCATCGGCGTGAGCGCCCTCAAGATCTGCGCCGCGCACCCGGACAAGTTCGAGGTCCTGGCCCTGGCCGGCGGGCGTAACGCCAGGCTCCTGGCCGAGCAGGCCGCGGTCTTCCGGCCGGCCTGGCTGGGCGTGCTCGACGGCCATGCGGCGGCCGAGCTCACGGATCTGCTTCCCCAGGGCTATGCGCCGACGATCCTCGTGGGCGAGACCGCCTATACGACCCTGGCGGCCCTGGACCGGGCGGACGCGGTGCTGTCCTGCATTGTGGGCGCGGCGGGGCTCCCGCCGACGCTGGCCGCGGTGCGCGCCGGCAAGCTCGTGGCCCTGGCCAACAAGGAGTCCCTGGTGCTCGCGGGCGGGCTCATACGTCAGGCCTGCCGCGAGAGCGGCGCGGTCATCCTGCCCGTGGACTCGGAGCACAACGCCCTGTTCCAGGCCGTGCACGCCGACGGCCTGAAGCCCGTGCGCTCCCTCGTGCTGACGGCCTCGGGCGGCCCGTTCCGGGGCTGGGACCAGGAACGGCTGCGCGCCGTGACCCGCGCCCAGGCCCTGAACCATCCCAACTGGAGCATGGGCGCCAAGATCACCATCGACTCGGCCACGCTCATGAACAAGGGCCTGGAGTTCATCGAGGCCTGCCACCTGTTCGGCATGGCCCCCCAGGACGTGCGCGTGGTCGTGCACCCGCAGTCCATCGTGCACTCCCTGGCCGAGTTCGTGGACGGCTCCCTGCTGGCCCATCTGGGCCCGCCGGACATGCGCGTGGCCATCGCCTACTGCCTGGGCTTCCCCGAGCGGCTGGCCACTGGCGTGGAGCCCCTGGACCTCGTGAAGCTCGCCAAGCTCACCTTCGAGGCCCCGGACCCCCTGGCTTTCCCCTGTCTGCGCCTGGCGCAGGAGGCCTACGCCGCCGGGCCGAGTCAGCCCATCGTGCTCAACGCCGCCAACGAAGTGGCCGTGGACCTCTTCCTGCGCGAGCGCATCGCCTTCCTGGACATCCCGGCCTGCATCGAGGCCGAGCTTGAGGCCCACACGCCCGTGGCGGTGGACGATATGGAATCCATCCTGGCCCTGGACCGGGAAGTGCGCAGGCGCACATTGTCCCGCTGGGGCTCTAGAACCGAACTGAGATAAGCAATGCTGCAAAGCATCATCGCCGTGACCGTGGTCCTGGGAGGGCTCATCTTCTTCCACGAGCTTGGCCATTTCATCGTGGCCAGGCTGTTCGGCGTGGGCGTGACCACCTTCTCCCTGGGTTTCGGCCCCAGGCTCTTCGGCGTGCGCCACAACCGCACCGACTACAAGATCTCGGCCGTGCCCCTGGGCGGCTACGTGCACATGGTGGGCGAGCAGCCCGGCCAGGAGCTGCCCGAGGGCTTCAGCCGCGAGGAGAGCTTCACCGCGCGGCCCGCCTGGCAGCGCATGATCATCGTGGCCGCCGGGCCGTTCTTCAACTTCTTCCTGGCCATCCTCATCTACTGGGGCATCTTCTGGTCCCAGGGGCAGCTCGTGCTCGTGCCCGAGGTCGGCCGCGTCCTGGAAGGCAGCCCGGCCATGGAGGCGGGCCTGCGCGAGGGCGACGTGATCCGCTTCCTGGACGGCCGGCCCATCGACGACTGGGAGGATCTGCTCCAGACCGTGGCCCGGGCCGAGGGGCGCGAGCTTGAGTTGACCATCGAGCGCCAGGGCCAGACCACGAGCGTCACGCTCACCCCGCGCCTGTTGACGCGCACGAACATCTTCGGCGAAGAGGCTCGCGTGCCCATGATCGGCGTGGCCGCCTCGGGCAAGACAAGGGCCGTGCCCCTGGGCGGCGGCTCGGCCTTCACCGCGGCGGTGGAGCAGACCTGGGACGTGCTCGTGCTCACGGTGAAGGGCGTCATCAAGATGATCGAGCGGGTCATCCCCGTGGAGACCATCGGCGGCCCCATCATGATCGCCCAGATGGTCAGCCAGCAGGCCGAGCAGGGGCTCGTCAACGTGCTCGCCCTGGCCGCGCTCATCAGCATCAACCTGGGCTTCCTGAACCTGCTGCCCATCCCGGTCCTCGATGGAGGGCACATCCTCTTCTTCGCCATCGAGACCGTCACCGGACGGCCGCTCAACGAGCGCTGGCAATCCATCACCATCCGCATCGGCCTGGCCCTGCTGCTCGCGCTCATGCTCCTGGCCGTTTACAACGATGTCACGCGCATCTTCCGTGATGCATCCTAGCGGCGCGCGGCATTCCGGCGGAACGTCGTGCGCCGATAGGCCGGTCCTGGCGCTGAACGCCTGCGAGGATCGGCTGCAGATCGTGCTCGGCAATCGTGGCGGGCTGCTCCTCCATCAGGAATGGACCGTGCCGGGCAAGGCCATGGCCGTCCTCGGCGCGGCCTTGGAGCAGGGCCTGGAGCTGCTGGGGATCGCGCCGGCCGACCTGGCGGGAATCGCCTGTGTGCGCGGGCCTGGGAGCTTCACGGGCATCCGCGTCGCGCTCTCCATGGCCTATGGGCTCATGGCCGGCTGCGGCGCGCCCCTGGCCGGCCTGGACCTCCTGCCCCTGCTGGCCCGCTCGGCGGCGCCGCTCCACCAGGGCTCGCTGGCCGTGCTCACCCATGCCCGCAAAGGCCTGGCCTATGTCCAGACCTTCGCCCTGCCCTCGATGGAGCCTCTGTCCGATCTCTCCGTCTGCCGGACGGAACTGGCCGCGGAGCAGGCCGGCCCCTTGCCAGGCCCGCGATTGTGCCTGGGCAGCGCCCTGCGCCGCGACCCGCTCCTGCCGGAAAGACTGGCCGGGCTCGGCTTCATCGCCCTGCCGGCCGAGCTGGACCACCCCTCGGCCGAGGCGCTGCTCGCCGCGGCCCTGGATGCGCCCTACGCGGCCCGGCCCGTGGAGCCGCTCTACGTGCGGGCGTCCGACGCCGAGGACAACCTGCCGACCTTCGCCCACCAGCGCGGCCTGACCCCCGAGGAGGCCCGCCGCATTCTGGACGGGGGCCCGGCCGCCTCCCGCCTAGTGCGCTGATTCCCCGTCAGGCCCCCTAAAGTATTTCCGACCGCCTCCGATAAGAAGGGCACATGACCGGCATGGATGCCGGTCGTGGCAAGGACGCCACCACACTTCAAGGAGGAAAGCCATGTCTCTCGTTATCAACCACAACTTGATGGCCACGAATGCCGCCCGCAACCTGAGCGCCTCGTACAGCAACCTGGGTGTTTCCACCCGCCGCCTGTCCTCGGGCCTGCGCGTGGGCACCGCCGCCGACGACGCCGCCGGCCTGGCCGTGCGCGAGCTCATGCGCGCCGACATCTCCTCGCTCAACCAGGGCGTGCGCAACGCCATGGACGCCATCAGCATGATCCAGACCGCCGACGGCGCCCTGGGCGTCATCGACGAGAAGCTCATCCGCATGAAGGAGCTTGCGCAGCAGGCCGCCACCGGCACCTACAACTCCGACCAGCGCCTGATCATCGACTCCGAGTACCAGGCCATGGCCTCGGAAATCACGCGTATCGCCAACGCCACGGACTTCAACGGCATCTACCTGCTCAACGGCAACCTGTCAGCCGCCCCCGGCAACGTGGCCGACTCCCACGACGGCACCGCCCTGAAGTCCACCGGCCCGCTGAAGGTCCACTTCGGCACGGCCAACGACTCCTCCGAGGACTACTACTACATCGCCATCGGCAACTCCACGGCCTCGGCCCTGGGCGTGGGCCTTGCCTCCGGCACCGGCGCGGGCGCGTCCATCTCCACGCAGGGCCTGGCCCAGCAGGCTCTGGACGCCATCAACACGGCCATCATCTCCAAGGACAAGATCCGCGCCAACCTGGGCGCCCTGCAGAACCGCCTGGAGAACACGGTCACCAACCTGCAGATCCAGTCCGAGAACCTGCAGGCCGCCGAGTCGCGCATCTCCGACGTCGACGTGGCCGCCGAGATGACCGAGTTCGTGCGCCAGCAGATCCTGTCCCAGTCCGCCGTGGCCATGCTGTCCCAGGCCAACTCCCTGCCGAGGATGGCCATGCAGCTCATCGGCGGCTAGCGATCCTAGCGGCCAAGCGCATTCATGGGGCCGGGCCGCGCATGCGGCCCGGCCTTTCTGCTTGCAAGGGAGATGGCATACGGATTGCTAACCGAGGCACGAGACAAGATCGCGGAATAATTTGCCCACAGGGAGTCAGCGTATGTCCGATCAACTGCTCTCGGGAAACATAAGCTTCGCCGGCCTCGGCTCGGGAACCGACTTCTCGGCCCTCATCGACGGCCTGATGAAGATCGAGCAGCGTCGCGTCACCAAGCTCGAGGACTGGCGCAAGTCCTGGGACGACAAGATCGTCCAGTTCCGCGACCTGAACACGAAGCTATTGTCCCTCAAGACCAGCCTCGAGGGCATGAACACGCTGGGCAAGTTCCTGGTCAAGGATGCCGTGTCCTCGAACGAGGCCTCCTTCACGGCCACGGCCGGGGCCGAGTCATCCGAGGGCGCCTACAACATCAAGGTCGGCAGCCTGGCCAAGAACAGCATCTGGACGAGCAACGCCCTGGGCAGCGCGACCACGGACATCGTCAACGACACGAATGCCGACCTCAAGGGCTCCTTGGCCTTCACCATCGACGGCAAGACCATCACGACATCCATTTCCGAAGGCCAGAACCTCAACGACCTGGCCGCCGCCATCAACGCCAACACGGACAATCGCTATACGGATGCCGACGGCGTTTCCAAGCAGTACGTGCGCGCCAGCGTGGTCAAGACGCAATCGAGCCCAGACCAGTACGTGCTGCAGCTCTCGGCTCTGGATCAGGGCACCAAATACGCCATTTCCGGCATCACGCCCACCGATCTTGACCTGACGTTCCCCGGAGCGGCGACGCAGGTGGCCACCAATGCCCAGATCGAGTTCAACGGGCTGACCATCACGCGCTCCTCCAACGTCATCGACGACATCGTCCCCGGCATCACCCTGAACCTCAAGCAGGTCGACACCGTCGGGGCGACGCTCACGGTCAATACCGACAAGGAAGCCATCAAGGAGAACGTGCGCGCGTTCGTGGACGCGGTCAACGAGGTGCGCAAGAAGATCAGCGAGATCTCCAAGGTGGACGCCACCACGAATCAGGGCTCGATCCTGACCGGCAACTACGGCGTGGACATGATCGGCCAGAACCTGAAGAACATCATCGCCTCCAAGGGCATCGGATTCGACTACGACAGCAACACCTACTCGGCCCTGCCCCAGATCGGCATCATGACCAACGCCGATGAAGGTTCGATCGAGTCCGGTCTGCTCACGCTCGACGAGAGTAAGCTCGACGAGGCCCTGGCCAAGGACCCGGAAATCCTGGCCTCCCTTTTCTCGGCCTATTATCAGGGCTCTTCTGATTCGCCCAACTTCTCCTACGCCTCCTCTTTGCCGGGCACCACCAAGGCGGGTACCTACGAGGTCGCCTACACCGTCTCCGGCGGCAGCGCCTCCGGCACCATCGGCGGCCATGCGGCGACCTGGGACGGCACGACGAAACAGCTCACCGGCGCCGCCGGAACCCCGGTAGCCGGTCTGGTCGTGAGCGTCACCAACCTCACCGACGGAGCCTACACGGGGAACGTCTCCCTGCTCCTGGGCAAGACCAACGAGCTCATCGACGAGTTGAAGGTCCTCACCGATCCCAAGTCCGGCCCGAGCGACTTCGAGGCCGGCCCTCTGGCCGTCCTGGAGGAGAACTACCGCGACATCATCGCCAGCATCGACAAGAAGATCGAGTACGAGGAGAAGCGCATCACGAGGCTCACGCGCCAGTACAAGGACCGCTTCGCCCGGCTCGACGCCATGCTCAGCTACTACAACAGCGTCTCCGCCGGCATGCAGAGCCAGATCATTGGCATGATGAAGGAATAACAGGGAAAGAAGATGCTCAAGGCAGCCCAGAAGTACCTGGCGACCCAAGTCACCACCACGGACCAGGGCCAACTGCTCATCCTGCTATACGACGCGGCCATCAAGTTTCTCAACCAGGCCAAGACCAAGATCGATGAGAAGGATTACGCCCAGAAGGGCATCCTCATCGCCAAGGCCCTGGACATCCTTTCGGAGCTGGCCAGCAGCCTGAACAAGGACAAGGGCGGGGAGCTGGCGGACAGCCTGAATCAGCTCTATTTCTACTGCAACACCCGCCTGCTCATGGCCAACCTCAAGATGGACAAGGCCATCATCGACGAGGTGGTCAAGATCATCTCCGGCGTGCGCGATGCCTATGTCCAGATCATCAAGGAGGGCGCCTTGGCTCCGAACGCCCCCGTGGACAAGGCCGGCACGCGAGCCGTATCGCGCTCCGCATCCTTCGGCGCGCCGAGGGTCCCCGGCGCCGCGATCACGCCGCCTCCCGTGGCTCCCGCCGCGGCCAAGGCCGGCTATGCGCAGGCGGTCGCCCAGGCGCGGCAGAACGAGCCCAAGGCCCGGCCGCCCCAACAGCCTGATCAGCCCGCTCCGCGGACCGACGCGCCGACAGGCCCGCTCCAGGCCGCCTCAGCCTCGCAATCATCGGCTGCGTCCGCCCCTGCCCTTCCAGACGCATCCAGCGGGACAGCCGACCCCTCGACGGGCAACGCCCTGCGCCGTCGCGTGGTCCAGGCCTACGGCTCAACGCCCAAGTAGCCCGGCATGGCGCCGGTCAGGGTTCTGCACGTCTCCTTCGGCCTCGGTCTCGGAGGCACGGAAAAGGTCATGCAGCTCCTGGCCTCGGGCCTTGACCGCGATCACTTCGAGCCATTCGTCTTCAGCTTCGGGGACGGCCCCCGCGGGCGGCAGATCCTGGCCGCTGGCGTGCCGGTCATCGTGGGCCGGGACCTGCTGCGCTGCCTGGAGCAACTGCGGCCGCGCATCGTGCACCTGCACCGCGCGGGCTGGCCCGAGCCCGGCCTGTTGAGAACCCTGCGCCTGGCCCAAGTGCCCGTGGTCGTGGAGACCAACGTCTTCGGCCGCCGCGACTCCTCGCCCCAGGCCCAGGTCATCGACCGCCACCTGTTCGTCTCGCACTTCTGCGCCCGGCGCTACGCCGCCGTGGAGGGCATCGACACCACGGGGCCGCGCTTCGGCGTGCTCTACAACCCCGTGGACACCGACCTCTTTGAGCGCCATGCGCCCGACAAGCCCTGGGGCACACCGGTCTTCGGCCGGATCTCGCGCGCCGATCCGGGCAAGTGGTCGCGGCTGGCCCTGGACATCCTGCCCCTGCTCAAGCGCGAGCTCCCGGACTTCCGCTTCCGGGTCATCGGCGGCACGGCCGAGACCCGCGCCTTCGTGCGCGAGCACGGCCTGGAGTCCAACGTGGAGTGGCTGGAGCAGGTCGAGACCGACATGGAGCTGGCGGGCTTCTACGGCTCCCTGTGCCTGCTGGCCCATGCCAACGATACGGGCGAGAGCTTCGGGCTGACCATCGCCGAGGCCATGGCCTGCGGCCTGCCCGTGGTCACCCACCCGGCCGATGGCTTGCGCGACAACGCCCAGCTCGAGCTTGTGGAGCACGGCCTGACCGGCATCGTCGCCGCGAGCGCGGACGAGTACGCCTCGGCCGTGACGCGCCTGCTGACGCATCCGGACGAGGCGCGGGCCATGGGCCTGCGCGGCCGGGACAAGGCCCGCGCCCAGTTCCGCGTGCAGACCATCGTGTCCAAGCTCCAGGACATCTACCAGGAGCTGCTCGCGGCCAAGCCCGGTCCCGAAGCGGCCTCCAAGCGCGCGGACTGAAGGCCTGGCCATGCTCCCCAGCGGGACTTTTTCGACCTACACAGGCCAGGTATTGTCCTTCGCCCTGGGCGGAGCGCGCTCCGCGCCTCTGCCACCGTCCGAGCCCGACCCGGCCGCGCGCAAATGGGCCGAGCGTCTGGCCAGGGCCTGGTCGCATCGGAAACAGCCGCACTTTCTCCTGCTAGGCCTGTGGCAGCCGTGTCTGGCCGCCGCACTGCTCAGGCTGCTCCCGGACAGCGTGCGCCTCGTGGTCAGCGATGCCGATCCCGAAGCAGTGCGCGCGGCGGGCGGACAGCCGGACGCGGAAATTCTTGCCCACCCGCGCGTGGCCCTGCTCTGCGACACCTCGGCCTGGGCCCATCGGCTGCTCTGGGACGCGGCCGGTCTCACGCCGGACAGCACGTTCGCCGCCGTCAACCCGCTCCTGCCGGCCGAGGCGCGCGGACCGTGCCGCGAGCTGGAGCGGCTGCTGGGACTGTCCATGGTCAAGATCGCCGGACGCTGCGAGCGGCCGGATGAAGAATGCCTCCGGCGGCCGGGGGACAATCGTGCAGGACAGCACGATTGGACGTCGCCGGAAAGGCGACGCCCGAAGGGCGAGGGCCACGATGGCCCGAGTCAAATGATCCCCCCCGGACCCCCACGGTTTTCGGCGTGGAAATCCGGCCATGCGCGGCCGGGCCTGAGCGTGGCGGCCATCCTCCATCCGGCCGAGCCCGGCCTGCCGGAGTTCTTCGCGGCCATTCCGGACTGGGTGGCGCAGGTCTGCGTGGTCTGGGACGCCAGCGAGCCTCCCGACGCCAAGGCCCTGGGCATCGCGCCCGACCCGCGCCGGGTCGAGGCCGCCCGCCTTTTGGCAGGCGACTTCGCGGCCCAGCGCAACCGCATGCTCGGCCTGTGCCGTGGCGAGTGGGTCCTGACCCTGGACGGCGACGAGCGGCTGCCCGACTCGGTCTGGGCCTGCCTGCCCGCGCTCATGGCCAGGGCCCATGTCTCCGGAATCTATTTCCAGCGCCAGACCCTCTATCCGGACGAATCATCCTGCAAGATCGGCTACGGCCTGTGGCCCGACCTCCAGCTCAGGCTCTTCCGCAACCTGCCGGGCCTGGCCTATGCCCGGCCCGTGCACGAAATCCTCGAAGGCCTGCCCGGCCCCCGCGCCGTGCTCGCCAGCGGAGCCATCGCGCATTACAGCCGCCTGCGCAAGACGCCCGAAGAGCTGCGGCGCAAGCTCGGCATCTTCGACAGCGCCGCATCCGGGGCCTTCGGCCACCGGCTCAACGCCGAGTACCCCCACGTCCCGCGCGCCCTGCTGCCGAACCGGGAGTTGGAATTTCCGGCCAGGCTGCTTATGATCCCTTGAGCCGCTGACTCGTTATTTCCAAGGTCGCCCCAAGCTGTCCGCCCGGCGCCTTGGCCGGGCGGACAGCTTGAACACACGGGTCCAGGGGCCTTAGGCCCCTGGCGCGGTGAGAGCCCGAGAGAGGGCGCGGAGCCCTCTCTCGGTTGAATCGCAAAGCGCCTACCAGGAGCCGCCATGGATTACCGCCTCGGCGTCTGCCAGACGCCCGTGCTCTCCTCGCCCGAGGAGATCGAGCCCTATCTCGCCGCCGTGGCCGCCGCCGAATCGCCGGGCCTGTGGCTCTTCCCGGAGCTGTTCCTGGGCGGCTTCGACCTGGAGCGCCGTGACTACTGGGCCGCCCTGGCCCTGGAGGCCATGGCCCGCATGCAGGCCTTCTGCCGCGAGACGGGCCACGCCCTGGCCGGCACGTTCCTGGAGCAGTGCGCCGGAGGCTTCCGGAACTCCTTATACCTCTTCGCGCCCGAGCTGGCCGAGCCGCTCAAGCTCTACAGCAAGATCCATCTCTTCCCTGCCTCGGACGAGGCCAGGCTGCTCGAACCCGGCGACGCGGACATCCGCAACCCCGAGCTGCGCGGCCTGCGCCTGGGCGGCTGCATCTGCTTCGACCTGCGCTTCCCCGAGGTCTGCCGCCTCCAGGCCGCCCGCGACGTGCACGTCTACCTCGTGCCGGTCCAGTGGCCAGCATCCCGTCTGGACCACCTGACGGCCCTCTGCCGCGCCAGGGCCTTGGAGAACCAGGCCCTGCTGCTCGTATGCAACTGTTACGGCCCCTCGGCCTTGGGGGCCATGCCCGGCGCGTCCATGCTCATCGGCCCCTGGGGCCAGACCATCCTGGGCTGCGGCGCGGAGCCGGGCGTCTTTTCGGCCATGATCGACACGGATGTGCTCAAGGCCGGCCAGCGCCTCTTCTCCACGCGCGCCTCCCCGATCCTGGCCGTGGCTCCCCGCGTGCTGCCTTGAGGCGAGCGAGCCCCGCCAGCCTTGATTCCTGCCCGGAGAGGAGATAGTTTCCCACAGTCGTTCATTACCGCAGCACAGGACCATCGATGACCATACAATGCCCCAAGTGCGGCTTCTCGCGGGAGGTGCCCGAGGACAAGCTGCCCGCCTCGGCCAGCATCGCCACCTGCCCCAAGTGCGCGCACAAGTTCAAGTTCCGCGACCTGCCCAGGGTCACCCGGTTGCGGGACTACCATGAAGAACGGGACGAGCCCACGTCCGACACCCATCCCAGGCCTGGGGAGCATGACGAGCCTGACGGCCGTGGAAACGAGGCCCCGGTGGCCGGGCGACCCGGCCAGGCAGGCGGACAGGTGGAGCCAGCCGCGAGCGCCAACCGGCCCGCGCGGGCTCCCAGGCCGCCCGCCGAAGGCGACATCTGGCAGCGCCTGGAGTCCATGCGCTCCGAGCGCCAGGAAAGTCCCGGCCAGGATGACCAGGAGGCCCCGGCCAAGGAGAGCGGGCTTCCCGAGGATGAAGGGACGGACGAGGCCTCGGCGCGCGGCGACGCGACATCCATCGAAGCGCCATGGGAGCGCACGGACAAGTTCGGCGTCGCGGGCGGCTTCGTGCAGACCGTCAAGCGGGCCACGCTCCATCCCCAGGCCTTCTTCGGCCACATGCCGCTGCGCGGCATGGCCAAGCCGCTGGCCTTCTTCCTCCTCGTGGGCTGCATCCAGCTCGCGGCCCAGCTCGGCTGGGGCGCCGCGGGCATGACCTTCATGGACCTCGTGACCCAGCGTCCCGAGGAAGCCTCCGTGACGACCAGCCTTGGCGAAGGGGGCTACCTGCTGTTCATCATCTTCCCGCTGGTCCTCACGACCCTGCTCTTCGCCATGAGCGGCCTGAACCACCTCTTCCTCATGGCCACCAAAGCCGCCAACCGAGGCTTCGAGGCGACCTTCCGGGCCGTGGCCTACGGTAGCGCGCCCCTCGTCCTGTCGGTCATACCCTATGCGGGCGACATGCTCGGGCTGGTCTGGAACCTGGCCGTGACCATCATCGCCTACAAGTACATCCATCGCACGAGCTACGCGCGCGTGGCCCTGGCCATGCTCATTCCTTTCGCCTTCATGTTCGCCCTGGGCCTCTTCTCCCTCGGAGCGACCTAGCCGGCATGGTATTTGCTGCTCAACGCGTATTGTCGGAGGCGGAATGCTCGGCTGGCTGAAGACCGCTTGGCGGGCCCTCGCGGAACGGAAGCGGGTCTCCAGGGAGATCGACTCCCAGGCCTTCAGGGAAATGGCCCGTGAGCTCAGCGAGCTCGCGGTCATGGCCGGCATGATCGGCCCGCCCGAGGACGAGTTCCAGGCCAAGCTCGGGCGCATCAAGACCGAGATGGACCAGCTCTGCTCCCTGACGGGGCGGCCGGAATTCCGGCGCCTGTCACGCGAGCGGCGGCTGCTTCTGCGCCGAAGCCTGCTCCAGTCACGGGAACAGCTGCTGAAAACCGTCCAGAGCGCCCCCGCGCCCACCGTCAGGCTGCAATAGGCGGCCCGCCGGCAGGGCGCGGCGTCAAAACACCAACAGCCGCATCGAGAGGGACCATGCGCCAGGTCACACCGCTCCTGCTCGTCCTCATCCTCCTGTCCGCCGGGTGCGGCAGCGGCGTAGCCTTCCAGCCGCGCCTCACCGAGAAGTCCGTGCTCGTCGTGGACCAGTGGGTGGACACCTCGCCCCTCGTGGTCATGGTCAGGCCCAAGCGCTCCGCCATGCGCGAGCACTCGGCCCTGTTCATCCCCTTCCGCGTGGAGCAGGACATCTCCGACGTGCGCCACCACGGCCGCGAGCTCATGCGCGTCTTCTGGTCCGACTGGACCTCCAAATCCTTGTTCCCGACCATGGTCTATGACGACACGCTCTATTACCGGAGCCCGGAGGAGGCCGTGCGCCTGGCCCGGCTGAAGGGCGCCGACCTGGCCGTGACCGGCGTGGTGACCTACCTGCTCCACGGCGGGTCCTATGCCGACACGGCCGTGTCCCTGCGCCTGGAGGTCTACGACGCGGTCACGGGCTACCTCGTCTGGTCCATGGAGCAGGCCGGCCGCATGGAGGCCAACACCGTGGAGGACTACATCCTCTTCGCCCGCAAGACGCGCCTGCCCATGGACCCCATGTACGCCGTGCTCACCAGCATCTCCGACGGCATGGCCCAGCCCGTGCTCCAGTGGAGCGGGCTCGTGTCCCGCCCCTGAGCAGCGCGACGAAGCGCCCCCGAGGCGGATTGCATCCGGGCCGGGAAGGGCCTTGCCTCCCCGGCCGAGACCCGCTCCCGACAAGGCGGCCCCGGAACCCGC
The DNA here is from genome assembly GCA_023433925.1 of Pseudomonadota bacterium. Classification (GTDB taxonomy): domain Bacteria; phylum Desulfobacterota; class Desulfovibrionia; order Desulfovibrionales; family Desulfovibrionaceae; genus Desulfocurvibacter. Next base: position 31,519 of record JAEYTO010000050.1, read on the forward strand.
GGTTCATCGCGGACCGCCCTCGTGACGGCAGCGGCCAGGCCGCTGCCGTTTTTGCTTGCCATTGCAAGCCAAGGCCTTACATACTTCTCATCCACTCCGAGCACATCCGGCCGGATTTCTGGACGGATGCGCTTCGAGCACGTATGTTACGCCCCTCGCCGGACACCCATCGGAGGCTTGTTAGGACATGATCGGCATATCCAAGCTCTACTGCGGCTCCGTGGAGCCGTCCGACGCCCTGCGCTACGGGCGTCACTCGGGCAAGCTGCCCTCGCACCTGCTCCAGTTCTCCAAGGACAAGAAGCCCGTGGTGGTCTGGAACTCCACGCGGCGCTGCAATCAGAAATGCGTGCACTGCTACGCCAAGGCCATCGAGGAGCACGGCACGGACGCCATCGGCACCGAGGCCGCCAAGCTCATGATCGACGATCTGGCCGCCTACGGCGCGCCGGTCATGCTCTTCTCCGGCGGCGAGCCGCTGGTGCGCAAGGACCTCGTGGAGCTGGCCAAGCACGCCACGACCAAGGGCATGCGCGCGGTCATCTCCACCAACGGCACGCTCATCACCAAGGACAAGGCCCGCGAGCTCAAGCAGGTCGGCCTGTCCTACGTGGGCATCTCCATGGACGGCGCGCCCGAGACGCACAACAAGTTCCGCGGCTCGGACAAGGCCTTCGACATGGCCGTGGCCGGCATCGAGAACTGCAAGGCCGAAGGCCTCAAGGTCGGCCTGCGCTTCACCATCAACAAACGCAACGCCCAGGACATCCCCTTCCTCTTCCAGCTCATCAAGGACCTGGAGGTCCCGCGCATCTGCTTCTACCACCTGGTCTACTCCGGCCGGGGCTCCGAGCTGGTGGACGAGGATCTGACGCACGCCGAGACACGCGCCGCCGTGCACCTCATCATGGATGAGACGCGCGCCCTGTACGACCAGGGCCTGGAGAAGGAAGTCCTGACCGTGGACAACCACGCCGACGGTCCGCTGGTCTACGAGCGCCTCAAGAAGGAAGACCCCAGGCGCGCCGAGCAGGTCCTGGAGCTGCTGTCCTGGAACGAGGGCAACTCCACGGGCCGGGGCATCGGCTGCATCTCCTGGGACGGCCAGGTGCACGCCGACCAGTTCTGGCGCAACCATACGTTTGGGAATGTCCTGGAAAGACCGTTTTCGCAAATCTGGGACGACCCGAACATCGAGCTGCTGCACAAGCTCAAGGACAAGCGCCCGCACCTCAAGGGCCGCTGCCGCCGCTGCCGCTATCTGAACATCTGCGCCGGAAACTTCCGCGCAAGGGCGGAGGCCGTGCACGGCGACATCTGGGGCGACGACCCGGCCTGCTATCTCACGGACGAAGAGATCAGCGGACCCATGCTGGGCGGAGGCGAAAGCAAGACGCCCGACGCCTGCGGGTGTCAGGATTAAGAAAAGAGCAATCGGGGAGGGGAAACCCTTTGGAAAAGGGTTTCCCCTCCCCGAACCC
>JAEYTO010000072.1 GCA_023433925.1 Pseudomonadota bacterium
GCAAAGGAGCGACGGCATGCCTGCCCTGTTCAGCAACAACGCCTCGGCCAAGCTCGCCTCGGACGCGGCCGCCTGGCACACGACCCTTGCGCTGGAGCCGGGCAAGGGCGCGCTCTTCCCGCGGCCCGACACGGCCCTGGGCGAATGGTTCACGGCCACGCTCGCGGCCGCCGACGGAAGCCTGGAGATAGTGCGCGTCACGGCCCGCCAGGGCGACTCGCTCACAGTGGAGCGTGGCCGGGAAGCGACCGTGCCCTCGGCCTTCACGGCCGGCGACAGGCTGGAGCTGCGGCCCACGGCCGGGGGCCTGTCCGGCTTCGCCCAGCGCGAGGAGCTGGAGCCGGACACGCACTCCGTGCTCAAGTCCGTCTGGTTCGTGGCCGCCGACGGAGCCATCCTCGACCACGGCGACGCCTCGGCGCGCGGCTCCCTGGCCTGGGTGCTGGCCCAGGTGGGCGCGGCGCGGGCCGATGTCGCCCTGCCCGGCGGCCATACCTACGCCGTGCGCACGAGCCTGACCATTGGCGACACCGTGACCCTGTCCGTGGGCCGGGGCGCGCTGCTCGACGTGGCCTTGGACGCGACCCTGACCCTGGACTGCGATCTGCGCGCCGGGACCCAGGCCGTGTTCGCCGGGCCTGGCGCGGTCGCCGGCCGCCTGGCCGGCCGGGCCGTGCTCCCGCAATGGTGGGGCGCGCGCGGCGATGGGGCCACGGACGACTCCACGGCCCTGGACAAGGCCCTAGCCTTCCCGTCCGTGCACTTCCCGGCCGGGACCTACCTCGTGAGCCGGCCGCTCATGCCGCGCGCCCACGGCGCGCTCACGGGCGCGGGCCTGCCGGCGGCGTACATCGACTGGGACGCCGACTGGCAGCAGGAGCGGCCCAGCTACCATGGCCGGGCTTCGGTCATCCAGTACAAGCAGGGCGAACACGGCGCGCTCTTCTCGCCCGCGGACAACGTGAGCCTGAGCGGCCTCGTGTTCCGCTGCGGCCAGGTGCGCACAACGGCGGACAGATTTCTGGGCGGCCCGGCGAGCCACCTGGTCCTGGATTGCTGCCGCTTCGAGAACCTGGAGCAGGTGGCGGCCGACGACACGGGCGGGGTCAGCTTCGGGGCCATGCGCGTGGACGGCTGCACCTTCGCGGGCTGCGGCACGGCCTTCAAGGGCGCGCTCGTGGACTGCCGCATCTCGGGCTGCGTGTTCACGACCTGCGACCTGTGCCTGGACGTCGGCGAGGGCTCGGGCTTCAACCTCGTCACCGGCAACCGCTTCGAGTGGTGCAAACAGGCCGTGCGCGTCTACCAGGGCCGGGCCAACGCGCTGAGCGCGAACGTCTTCGACGCGAGCGAGAAGGCCGCCATTCTCCTGCACCAGGCCAGGGACCAGCTCATCCAGGGCAACATCTTCTGGCGCAACGGGCGCGCCGGCGCTGATCCGGGCGAGCGCAGCCACATCGCCGTGCTGGAGGCCTGCTCCGACAACGTCATCCGCGACAACAGCTTTTTGCGCGGCGCGCCCGACGGCGGCGAGCAGGCCCAATGGCCCAGATTCGTTCTGGAGTTCGTCTCCGCGCCCGCCACGCGCACCGTGTTCACGGGCAACGCGACCATAAGCGGCTGCACCGAGATGCCGGTCAACGACGCCTGGTGGAACTCCCAGGACTCCGTGACCTTCGACGAGCTGCACATCAAGAGCATCGGCAACCCCGGCCAGGACTCGGATCAACTCGTGGAGATGCTCAAGCGCATCGCCTCCGTGGCCGATGCGCCCGTGGCCGTGCACCTGTATGAGAGCCGGCGCTTCACGGTCCACACCGACCTTTCGCCGGGCAAGGTCAGGCTCGTGGGCCACGGCGGCGTGACCCTGACCGACACCACGGGGCGCGCGCACCATCTGCTGGCGATCGAGAACGCCACCTACGGCCCGGTCTTCGCGGGCCAGGCCAGCGCCATGCGCGCCAGCGCCGCGCCGACCCAGGGCTACTGGGAGCGCGGCAGCGTGGTCTGGAACTCCGCGCCCGACACGGGCCAGCCCCTGGGCTGGGCCTGCACCGCCTCCGGCGCGCCGGGCACGTGGGTGGGGTTCGCAACGCTATGACCATGATCCGCATTCCCTTCTTCTCCGGCATGGCTCCGCGCGTGGCGGAGCGGCTCCTGCGGCCCGAGCAGGCCGCCCTGGCGACAAACTGCCGGCTCTCCTCGGGCGAGCTGGCCCCGCTGCCAGCGCCGGCCAAGGTCCTGCCGCTGGCGGACCGCCGCGCGCCGGGAACCATCCTGCTCCTGGCCGGCAGGCGCTGGCTGGCCTGGCCCACGCGCGTGGAGGCCGCGCCGGCGGCCGCGCCCGGCGACGAGACCGGCCGCACATGCTTCACGGGCCTGGATGCGCCCAGGGTCACGGACCTGTCCATGGCCCTGGCCGACGGCGTCCCGCCCGCGTCGCGGTTGCTCGGCGTGCCCGCGCCCGGCCGCGCGCCGGTGCTCGCGCCCGGACCGGGCGGCGACGGCGCACCCTCGGCCGTGGCCTACTGCCATACCTTTGTCACGGACCGGGGCGAGGAAGGCCCGCCCTCGTCGCCTTCATCCGTGGCCGACGTGCTGCCCGGCCAGGAGGTGGCGGTCTACGGCCTGGAAGCCCCGCCGCCGGGCCATGGCATCACGCGCAGGCGCGTCTACCGCACAGCCGCGCCGAGCGAAGGGGTATCCCTCTGGCTGTTCGTGGCCGAGCTCGGCGCGGAGGCGAACTCCTGTGTGGACAGCCGCCTGGACGCGGACCTGGGCGAGATGCTGCCGAGCCTGGAGTGGAGCCCGCCGCCCGCCGGGCTGCGCGGCGTGGTGGCCATGCCCAACGGCTTCCTGGCGGGATTCGTCGGCAATCAGGTCTGCTTCTCCGAGCCGTGGCGTCCGTTCGCCTGGCCGCAAGGCTACCGGCTGACGCTCGATTCGCCGGTCACGGGCCTGGGCGTGTTCGGCACGACCCTGGTGGCGGCCACGGCCGACTATCCGGCGCTCATCAGCGGCGGCCACCCCGCCGCCGTGTCCATGTCCCGGCTGCCCGACCCGCAGCCGTGCGTGAGCGCCGCCGGCCTGACCTCGTCCGAGCTTGGCGTGCTCTACCCGTGCCCCGACGGCCTGTACCTGATCGGGCCGGGCGGCGGCAGGCTCGTCACGCGCGAGCTCATGACCCGCGAGGAGTGGCAGGCCCTGCGGCCCGAGACCATGTGCGCGGCCATGCACGACGGCCGCTACGTGGCCTTCTTCCGCGAGCCCGAGGCCGACCCGTGGAGCTGGGAGGATGTGGGCTCGCAGCCCCTCGGCGGGACGCTCGGCGGAGTTTGTCTGAACAGACGGATCGTGCACGGCTCACGCCTGGAGGAACTGGACGTGCCCTACACGCCGCCAAGCGGCCGGGGGCTCGTGCTCGACCTGGGCGCTCCCAATGCGGCGGACCCGGCGCTCTCCCTTCTGGACTGGCACTCGCCGGCCCTGCACCGCGAGCCGGGCCGCGACACGCTTTATCTGGCCAAGGCCGACGGCGAGGCCTGGGCGGTCTTCGACATGGCCGGAGAACCGGACGGGCCGAGCCTGGAAATGACCTGGCGCTCCAAGGTGTTCGCCTCGGTCTCGGCCATGACCATGGCCGCCGCCAGGGTGGACGCGGACTTCGGCGAACGCGGCAGCCTGACCGTGACGATCCTGGCCGACGGCGTGGAGCGCCTGTCCAGGGTCCTGGCCGACTCGCGGCCCTTCCGCCTGCCGGCCGGCTTCCGCGCTCGCGCCTGGCAGGTCGAGGCGCGCGGCACGGCCAGGGTGCGCGAGATCAGGTTGGCCTCGTCCATGGAGGAGCTGAACGGATAAGCGGGGAAGGGCTCCCCGCCCTTCCCCGCACCCCATCCGGCCAAGGGCCGCGGGCCCTTGGAACCCGTTTTCCAACGGAGGGATGATCCGATGACGAATGCAAGCGACCCGCGCGCCGCGCCCGAGGGGCTGTGGCGCATGTTGGAGGGCCTGACCGAGGAGGGCCGGGGGACGCGCGAGCTGCTCCTGCGCCTGGAGGGGCGGCTGGAGCACGTGAGCAGTTGCCTGGAGGCCATGACCCAGGCCGGGCTGCCCCGCTGCGCCGAGCGCGGCGAACGGCTGTCCCAGATCGAGAAGCGCATCGAGGCTTTGGGCTGCGCGATCATGGACGCCGCCGGCAGCCGGCCGGCCTGCGTGGAGCACCGCGACCGGCTGGGCTTCCTGGAGGACAAGCTGGATACGCTCGGCCAGCGCGTGTGGTGGGTGGCCACGTCCGTGGGCGCGGCCGTGGTCATGCTCGGTCTGAAGAGCCTGTGGGAGGTCATGACGACATGAACGGACACCCGCCCGATCCCAGGTTCGAGGAGGCGTTGGCCTTCGTGCTGGCCCATGAGGGCGGCTACTCGTGCGACCCGCGCGACCCCGGCGGCGAGACCAAGTACGGCATCAGCCGGCGCAGCTACCCCGGCCTGGACATCGCCAATTTAAGCCGCGAGCAGGCCGCATCCATCTACCGCCGCGACTACTGGGACGCCCTGGGCCTGTCCCGGCTGCCCATGGAGCTGGCCCTGCCGATCTTCGACGCGGCCGTGAACGCGGGCCGCGAGCCGGCGGTGCGCTGGCTGCAGGAGGCCCTGAACGGCGCGCTGGGACTCGACCAAGCGGATATGGCGCTTGGCGCGAATGAAACGAGGGTGCAGGGAAATCATTTCCCTGCCGGGAGAGAGCCCGAGAGAGGGCAGCGCCCTCTCTCGGCTACGTCGCGCGCCGCTCCCGCCTTGGACGTGGATGGCCAACTCGGCCCGCTGACCCTGGCGTGCGTCGAGCAGGCCGTGGCGGCCGGGCCGGTCGTGCTCGGCCTCGTGCGGGCGGCCATGCTCCTGGCCCGCGTGCGCCACTACCTGGAGATCTCCGAGCGGCCCACGCTGCGGCCGTTTTTGCGCGGCTGGCTGCGCAGGGCCATGGCCCTGGCAGGCGGGCAAAACGCAAGTGCGTCGCCCCTTTAGAAATACGTTTGGCATACCCCTAGAAATTCGTAGCCACGGATTCCGGGGATGCAGCACCAAGGAGGAAGTATGACCTGGAAGGACGTGGGCCGCATGGCGGCCAAGACAGCGCCCGTGCTGGCTGGCGCGCTGGGCGGGCCGGCAGGGGCCGTCGCCTCGGCGGCCGGCGCGCTGCTGGCCTCGTTCCTGGGGGAGGAGTCCGAACCGGCGGCCGTGGCCAGGGCCCTGCAAGACCCGGCGACCGTGCTCAGGCTCAGGGAGTTGGAGGCCCAGGAGCGCGCCCGGCTCCTGGAGTGGCAGTCCAGGCAGGTCGAGGCGGACCTGGCCAACGTGCGGGACGCCCGCCTCCGCGAGGTGGAGCTGGCCAAGGCCGGCCATGGCGCGGCCTGGTCCACCACGACCGTGGCCCTGGTGGTCACCATGGGCTTTTTCGCCATGCTCTGGGCCGTGCTCGGGCAGGCCGAGGTCTCCGAAGCCGCCCTGCTCCTGCTGGGCAGCCTGGGCACGGCCTTCGGCGCGGTGGTCAACTACTACCTGGGCTCCAGCCTCGGCTCGATGCAGAAGAGCCGCCTGCTCACGGAGAAGCCCCGATGAGCGGCCCGCACAAGGCCCTGAACCGCCGAGGCCTGCCGGCGCTGCCCGACGTGCCGCCCGGCACGGACCCCCGCGCGGCCGCATTGCTCGGGCCGCTCAAGGAGCTCGTGGAGGTGCGCGAAGGCCTGCGCGGCGACCCCCTGGCCCGCTTCGCGAGCCTGGCCGACCTGGTGGCCTTGGGGCTCGTGAGCCGCGAGCAGGCCTTGGCGCTGGGAAGACAGTAAGAGTCGGGGAAGGGCGGGGGGGCCGGGGAATGCCCCCCCCCGGCCGCCGGAGGCATCTTCACTCCCGAACCGTGCTTCAAGGAGGATTCATGAACGACGCCGAACGCGCCAAGGCCGCACGTCATGCCGGCCGCGTGCTGGAGTTCCTGGGCGGCGACGTGGAGGCGGCCCGCTTCGTGGACGGGCTGTTCTTCGTCTCGCAGGTCTGGGACGATCTGGTTGACCGGGATCGCGAAGTCGATCCCGAGGACGTCAGCCGGGCTTTCTGGCTGACCCTGGCCGAGCTGCCGGCCAACGGCTTCTATCGCCGCCACCGGGACGACCTGCTGCCGCTCGTGCGCACGGCCATGGCCGACTGGCTGGACGCCACGACCCTGGAGCGCGGCACGGCCCACGAGCGCACCGTGGCCTTCGCCTTGCGCGACAGCCTGGCGGCCGTGGTTTCGGCCTGCGCCTACCTCAAGGGCGGCTACGAGTGGATGCGCAAGGTTTCGCCCGAGATCCGGCGCATGATCCATGATGAAACCTTGGGCAGCTATCTCAGGGGGCTCAGATGAGCGGAGAAGGCGGCTATTTTTCCAGCTTCGGCAGCGGCCTGAGCGCGGGGCTCAACTACCAGCTCGCCCAGCAGCAGGCCCGCGACTCGGCGCTCTGGTCGGCCCAGCAGGCGGCCCTGGCCCGCGAAGGCGCGGACATCGCAAGACGCCAGGTGGACATGGCCTGGGACCAGTGGGACACGTACAAGCGGACCATGGGGCCCGTGGAGGAGGCCGCCGCGCGGCAGGCCCTGCGCGACATGGAGAGCTTGGCCCCGCTGCGCGAGGCGCAGGTCTCCGAGGCCATGCGCGACCTGGGGCTCTACGGGCCGCTCAAGGAGGCGGCCGTGGGCACGGCCGTGCGCTCCATGGCGCGCTTCGAGCCCCTGGAGGCCATGGTCGTGCATGACGCCCTGGCCGGGTCCAGGGCCGACCCGCTGCGGGCGGCAGGCCGCGCGGCCGTGGACGTGCGCGCCTCCTTCGCCAAGGCGCGCCAGGGCGAGGCGCGCAAGCAGGCCTCCATGGGCCTGGACCCCGCGCGCCTGGCCTGGATGAGCCACTCCTCGGCCATGGAGGAGGCCGCCGCCGAGGCGGCCGCGCGCACCCGCGCGGCCGAGGCCGAGGTCCAGCGCGCCGAGACGGCCACGCGCCAGGGACGCCTCGACGCCCTGGGGCTGCGCAAGCCGCCGACAATGCCCCAGCCGTACGGGCTGAGCGCCGCGCCCGGCGGCCCTCTGGGCGACCCGGCCGGCCAGTCCCTGTCGATGCTGCGCTCGGGCCAAGCGGGCCTGACCGGCCTGGCTGGCAAAGGCCTGGACATGGCCAGCGAGGCCCAGCGGCAGTCGAGGCAGTACTACCAGCAGTTCGCCCAGGATCTGGGGCGGATGTTCAGCAGTCTGGACAGGTGACACGGTGGGGAGAGGGCGCAAGCCCTCTCCTTAAATTAAAGCTAGCCTTTCAGTTTTTTAATAAATAACAATTGATTCTTTGTTAAACTTGACAAAACTTGACATATGGAAGTATATGATCCAACCCTCAAACCAAGGGTTAACCCATGCCTCAACAAATCCAACTTGATATCGAGAGAATTTCTGCTCTTATGGCTGAAAAAGGCCTAAGCCAAGCAGATATTGCAAACCGACTAGGGATATCAAGAACATCTGTTTCGAACTGGCTCACCCGCAAAGGTGCGCCAAAAGCTCGCAATGTGGGCCAGCTTGCTCTGGCTTTAGGTGTTCTCATATCTGATATCGTACTTCAGTTCCAAAATCCGCCTATTTTAAATGTAAACTTTCGTGCAATACGAAACTCAGCCAAAGTAAGTGAATCTACATACAGAATGGCGAGAGATGCTGGTCACGCCCTAAACAAGCTTAGCCCTTATCTTCCAAAAATTGGCTCATATCTTGAACCTATCCGACTAAAACGCTTCACTGGCTCCTATGATGAGCAACAGGAGCTAGCACAGCATTTGCGTGCACTACAAAAGGTAGGACCCACAGATATATTTACCTATCATAATGCATCTTGCATCCTTGATGGCTTAGGCATCCACATTGTCCCCGTTTTATTGGGAAGATCTACCAAGGATTTTCCGGTTGAAGCGTTACACATTAGATCTGCAGCATCAGCCCTAGAGTGGATGTATTTTAATATTGAGGCACCTCGCTACCACTTTAAATTCATGGTAGCGCACGAATTATTCCACGCACTAGCAAAGAATCTTAACCTAGAAAAAGGCATCGAAGATAAATTTGCAGACGGTTTCGCTGAAGCACTTTTATTTCCACAATCGCTGTCACAATCCGCCTACGAGCTTCTTATAGAAGCCGCTACTCAAAAAAGAAGAGTTGATATTTGCATAGATTTTGCCAAATCAATGGTTATTCATCCCTACCAAGTTTATAAGGCGTCAAATTCATATGCAGTTCGTTTTAATAAACCGCAGCTGCCAAACATTCAGGGCGGATATAAACAATTTGAATATTTTATCAGTAAAAACAAAAGCTTGCTGGAAGAAATCTTCCCTGGCCGTTCATTTGACGAAATCACCCCAGAAACGTACAGTACGGCTTTGAGTGAGGCATTTTGTACTCCTATTTTCAACGCCTTAAGAGAATACTGCCAAAATCACAGCGATGGTATTCGAATTGTTAGCACAGTGCTTTTCATGCATACAGCCGACGCAGCCGGTCTTGTAAAGCATTGGGTTTCACTAAATGCCGCAAACCAAACTCATCATTGATGCAAACATATACTTTAGTGTTGGCCGTGATCTTGATCCCTTCCTAGGCTATACTTTTTGTGATGAAGAATACGCTTTATACCTTTGTGACAACTTCTACGACGAATTCAGCCGAAATCCTGGGTTAGTTAAAAAGTTTGGCTGGGTTGATGACTTACCATTTAGAGTGAATCGAAGAGCGCCTATCTTATCCAGAACGCAAAAGAGCCAAATTAAAGAAAAAGAAGCATATCTTGAAGCTTGGCAGGAGCAACAACGTAACTTCTTTGTAAATCTCGGCCTTGATCCTAATAAAGAGTTATCGCTTGATCCCAAGGAAGCAGACCGACACATCCTTGCCACAGTGCTTGTTACCGGCTTCTCGCTAGTAACAGACGACAAGGGGCTCGCAGCGCTTGCTAAAGCTACCGGAGCAACAGCACTTTCGTTAGTTGAGATGCTTCGCCTTATGTTCGATTGCGCCTTTTTGGATATCAAGCAGCTAGATGGCCTTGCCCAGAGTATTGACTATTTTGACCGATCAGATGGGGGTGCATGGTTTAGGAAATACTTAAAAGCATTCCCTGAGAGCGCACTACACCGACCTAGCTAGGCATAAGCTAAAATCCTCCACATTCAGCACCAAAGTACCCTTGCGTTTTCCCTCGAAGTATTAATTGATTTAATCAGGCCAACCCGAAGCGGTGCAGCTCCTCGGCCACGCGGTCGCGGGACACGGGCTTGTTCAGGTAGGCCATGGCCTCGCCCCGGAAGAAGGCGCGGGTGACATGGCGCTTGTCCTCGGAGGCCGTGACCACGATGGCCTTGACGCGCCGCTGCGGCGGCAGGCCCAGGGATTCCTCCAGGGCGCGGATGTTCTCCAGGGTCTGGTGGCCGTCCATGCGGGGCATCATGAGGTCCACGAAGAGCACATCGTAGGGCTCGTTCCCGGCCAGGGCCCGTTCGAAGGCCTTCAGCCCCTTGTGGCCGTCCTCGGCCAGATCGGTCTCTCCGAACTCGGCCAGCGTTTGCTTCATGTACAGGGCGCTGACCGGATCGTCTTCGATGATGAGTATGCGCATCGTCCCTTGCTCGGTTGCAGGCTTTGACATCTCCCCATCCGACGCGGCGGGGCGCCTCGCGGCGCGCGGGATGCGCGCCACGCCGATGGACCGTCTTAAGGCGATGCGCCAGGAATAACGCCCCGTGCGCCGAAGTCAATCCGGCTTTTCCTCGCGCCTGCGCTCCGGGGCCCTGGCCACGGCCAGCGCGAGCGGCGCTCCGGCCAGGCCGCAGAAGCCCTTGTCCGCCTCGGCCGGGTCGATCCGCCACATCATGCACATGGAGGCCTGGCAGAACTTGAGCTTGTCGTCATGGGTCTTGAGCAGGGGGCAGTACTTGAACTTGGCCTCGGATTCCTTGAGCAGCATGCGATCCTCCTCCCTTCCGGTCTTGCGCCGCGTCAGGGCGCTTTGCTTTTGAAAACGCCGGAGCGCCTCAAACGCCCTAGAACCAATCCTTGCGCTTGAAATACAGGACCAGGCCCCCGGCCACCAGGGCCATGAGCCCCAGCGCGCCGAAATAGCCCCAGCGCCAGCCCAGCTCGGGCATGTGCTTGAAGTTCATGCCGTAAACGCCGGTGATGAAGGTCAGGGGGATGAAGATGGTCGCCACGGTGGTCAGCACCTTCATGACCTCGTTGGTGCGCATGGTCAGGGACGACACGACCACCTCCTGCATGGCCGTCAGGGACTCGCGGAAATGCTCCAGGGTTTCCGCAGCCTGCATGCCGTGGTCGTAGATGTCGCGGATGTAGGCCTGCCTGTCCTCGCCCACGAAGCCCAGGTCCGGCTTGCGCAGCCCGGCCATGAGCTCGCGCAGGGGCCAGACCGCGCGGCCCAGGGACAGCACGGCCCGGCGCAGGCGGTAGATGGTGGTCAGGTCGGTGCGCATGTCCTCGTCCATGAGCTGCTCCTCCAGCGTCTCGATCTCCTCCCCGAGCCGCCCGAGGGCCAGGGAGACGTGGTCGATGACCGTGTCCAGGAGCGTGAGGAAGAGGTAGTCGGCGCGCGGCACGCGCAGCTTGCCGCGACCCTTGGCCAGCCGCTGCGACACCGCCTCGAACGGGTCGCTTTCGGCCTCGCAGAAGGAGATCACCCAGTCCTCGCCGAGCACGAGGCAGACCTGCTCGTGGCGCACCTCGTCGCCGCCCGTGGGGCTTGGCGCGTACTCCAGGGCCTTGAGCACGACGAACAGGCAATCCTCGTGCTCCTCCAGCTTGGGGCGCTGGCCCGTGTTGAGCACGTCCTCCAGGAGCATGGGCGACAAGGAGAACGTTTCGCCCACGCGTTTGATCAGCTCCTCGTCGTGCAGGCCGCGCACGCGCATCCAGGCCGCGCCTCCAGGACCGGGCTTGGGGCGGCCTCGCGTCACGTCCGTGACCGTGACGCCCTCCTCGGAGTAGCGCACGAGCTCGGCCGTGGGCCGGAAGGCCTTTTCCGGCCCGACGTACTCAAGCGTCCCGGGCGGCAGCCCGGCTTCCCTCCGCCCGACCTTCTTCGGCTCGAACATGGCTTCTCCCTGCCGGCGGCCCTCGATTTGCCTTGACCCTACCAGCGAGTCCCGATACCTGCCTAAAAGCGCCCATTGCGCCCACAGGACATCGACATGCTTCCCAGGCTCTTCATCCTCTTCGCCGTCCTCCCGCTCCTGGAGCTTTACCTGCTCCTGGAGGCGGGCCGGCACATCGGCGCGGCCGCGACCATCCTCATCGTGCTCGTCACCGCCGCCCTGGGAGCCTACCTGAGCAAGTCCCAGGGGCTCAAGACCTTGGAGCGCATGCGCGAGAGCCTGCGCCGCGGACAGGCGCCGGCGGCGGAACTCCTTGAGGGCGCGCTCATCCTGCTCGCCGGCCTGTTGCTGCTCGCGCCCGGTTTCCTGACGGACGCCGCCGGCTTCCTGCTGCTCATGCCTCCGGCGCGGCGTCGCATCCTGCGCCTGGTGCATGGAAAGCTCGAAGAAAAGACCAGGCGCGTGCATATTGACGTTGACCACCATTACTGATTAGCAATCCGATTGAAATCAAAAAGAACGCATGCCGCCGCGCATGGCCTGACCTTCACCGACAGGGTCGGCTTCATCGCGGCCAAGGCGAACGCATGAACTTGACCCTCGCGCCCTCCACGGCGTCCTGGCGGATGCTCGCGGCCCTGGCCGACGCCCATTTCTCGTGCGCCTGCGACGGAACGGCCCTGGGGCCCATCGCGGGCGGCGAAACCCTGTGCGCTCTCCTTGAACGGACAGGCTGCCCGCACGGGTTGCTCTTGGCGGATCTCGTCTATCCCGAGGACTCCCGGCGCCTGGAAGGCCTGCTCGACCGCCTGCTCCGGGAGGGCCAGGCTACCGGCCCCATCCGCCTCGTGTCGCGCTACGGCCTGCCCGAGCCCTTCATCCTGGTCCTGCTGCGCGAGAAGGACCGCGTGCTCGGGGCCGTGCGCCACAACGCGGACGATGCCCTGCAAATGCGCGTGGCCCTGGAAACCTCGCCCGACGGCATAGCGGTCAAGGACTCCAAGCTGCGCTACCGGACCATCAACGGCCAGTTCTGCGCGCTCCTGGGCAGGGAGCGCGCCGACATCCTGGGCAAGACCGACGCGGAGCTGTTCGGGGTCGAGGCAGGCGCGGCCTACCGGCAGGAAGACCGGCAGGTGCTGGCCTCGGGCCGGCCGTTGGTCAAGGAGACAAGGTTCAGGCGGGCCGGTCGAGAACGCTGGATGCACGTGCTCGTGGCGCCCATCCCCGACCGCGAGCGGCCCCTGGACAGCGCCTGCGGCCACATGCCGGACGACGGTCGGTGGCCGGCCAGGGGCTACATCGGCCTGGCCGTGACCCTGCGCGACATCAGCGAGCGCAGGCGCATGGAGGAGATCCAGCGCCAGGCCCAGGAATCCCTGCGGGTCATCTTCAACGGCGTGTACGACGCCATCCTCATCCATGACAGCGGCGGGGCCGTCGTGGACGTCAACGAGAAGATGCTCGAAATGTACGGCCTGAGCCGCGAGGAAGCCCTGGCCGCCTCCATCGTGGAGGACCTCTCGGCGCCCGGCAACCCGGTCGAGAAGCTGAGCGAGCTGTGGGCGCAAGCCCTGGGCGGCCAGCCGCGGTTCTTCGAGTGGCTGGCCAGGCGGCCGAAGACGGGCGAGGCCTTCGCCGTGGAGGTCTACCTGCGCCGCATTCCCCGCGGCGGCCGCGACGTGGTCATGGCCAACATCCGCGACATCACGGAGCGGCGCAAGGCCGAGCACGAGCGCCTGCTGGCCAGCAAGGTCTTCCGGCACTCCATCGAGGGCATCACGATCACGGACCCCCAGGCCAACATCCTCTCCGTGAACCCGGCCTTCACCAAGATCACGGGCTACTCGGCCGAGGAGGTCATCGGCCGGAATCCGCGCATGCTCAAGTCGCACCTGCACGATCAGGCCTTCTACGCGGCCATGTGGCGGTCCCTGACCCTGGACGGCCAGTGGGAGGGCGAGATCTGGAACCGGCGCAAGACCGGCGAGGTCTACCCCGAATGGCTGTCCATCAGCTCGGTGCGCGACGAGCACGACAACCTTCAGTACTACGTGGCCGTGTTCCACGACATCACCGAGATCAAGGCCAGCCAGGAGCAGGTCCGCCATCAGGCCTACCACGACGTGCTCACGGACCTGCCCAACCGCCTGCTGCTCAAGGACCGCATCTCCACGGCCCTGGCGCACATGGCCCGCGCGGGCCAAAAAGTGGCCCTGCTCTTCCTGGACATCGACAACTTCAAGCACATCAACGACAGCCTGGGCCACCCCGTGGGCGACCAGCTCCTGCAAGCCGTGGCCGCCCGGCTCAAGGAGGCCGTCCGCCAGGAGGACACCGTGGCCCGGCTCGGCGGCGACGAGTTCGTGGTCATGGTCGAGGCCCTGGACAATGAACATCTGGCCACCGCGGCGGCCTCGCGCCTGCTGGAGGCCTTCCGCGCGCCGTTCCACCTCAAGGGCCACGAGCTGACGGTCACGCCGTCCATCGGCATCGCCCTCTACCCCGACGACGGCCAGGACGCGGAGACGCTCATCAAGAACGCGGACATGGCCATGTACTGGGCCAAGGAGAAGGGCCGCAACACCTTCCGGCTCTACACGCCGGCCCTCAACGAGCGCGCCGTGCGCCGCTTGACCATGGAAGGCGACCTGCGCAAAGCCCTGGAGCTGGGCGAGATCCGGCCCTGGCTCCAGCCGCGCGTGAGCCTGCGCGACGGCTCCGTCCTGGGCTGCGAGGCCCTGGCGCGCTGGATCAAGGCCGACGGCGCGATCATCCCGCCGGGTGATTTCATCCCCCTGGCCGAGGAGACCGGCCTCATCATCCCCCTGGGCGAGCAGATCCTCGAACAGGCCTGCCGCCAGGCCAAGGCTCTCCAGGAAGCGGGATTCCTGAGTCATTACCTGTCGGTGAACATCTCGCCGCGCCAGTTCCACCAGAAGGACCTGGCGGACATGGTCGCTCGCGTCCTCAAGCGCACGGGCTTCGACAGCCGCCGGCTGGAGCTGGAGATCACCGAGAGCTCCCTGGTCCAGGACGTGGAGCAGGCCATGGCCATGCTCTACCTGCTCAAGGACATGGGCCTGTCCGTGGCCATCGACGACTTCGGCACGGGCTACTCGTCGCTGGCCTACCTCAAGCACTTCCCGCTCAGCGCGCTCAAGATCGACCAGTCCTTCATCCGCGGCATCCCCAGGGACCCCAGCGACATCGCCATCACGACGACGGTCATCTCCATGGCCCAGAGCCTGGACCTCAAGGTCATCGCCGAGGGCGTGGAAACGCCCCAGCAGTTGCACTTCCTCATGGGCCTGCGCTGCGACGAGTACCAGGGCTACCACTTCAGCAGGCCCATCCCGCCGGACGAGTACCTGAAGCTGCTCAAGCGCGGCAAGGCGTAACAAAACCGAGGCGGCGGACCCTTTCGAGAGGCTGCCCTGAACGAAGGGGCCGGTCCTGGGCCGGTTCGCGAAGCTCGGCGCAGCCCGGGCACCGCTCCCCGTCACACCGCATGCGGCAAGCCGTCCCGGCCCGCGTCCTGCGACTCGGCCGGGCAATTAATCATGCTCTTCGCCAGACCGCCCTTTGACAGTCCGGCTCGGGCATGCCAATCATCTAGACTGGAGGGACAACCGCTAGCCGCGCGAGTGGAGGTGGCCATGGATCGACATCTGGCGATATACCTGGACCGCAGGCAGTTCATCAGGACCGCGGCCGCCGCCGCTGCGCTGGCCGGCGCGACCGTGGCCGGCTGGACGCCGCTGGCCCGAGCACAGGAGAAACAGAAAATGACCTTCCCCATGCCTCCCCTGCCTTATGCCGAGGACGCCCTGGAGCCGACCATCTCGGCCAAGACCGTCTCCTTCCACTACGGCAAGCACACCAAGAAGTACTACGACACGATGAACGAGCTGGTCGCGGGCGGCAAGTACGCGAGCATGTCCCTGGTGGAAGTCATCAAGGCCGCGCACAAGGACAAGGAAACGAAGCTCTTCAACAACGCGGCCCAGTCCTGGAACCACACCTTCTACTGGAACCAGTTCAAGCCCGGCGGCCGCGAGCGCACGGGCAAGGCCGCCGAGGCCGTCAAGGCCGCCTTCGGCAGCTTTGACGCCTTCCGCGACAAGTTCGCCACGGCCGCCGAGGGTCAGTTCGGCAGCGGCTACGCCTGGCTCGTGGACAACAAGGGCAAGCTGGAGATCGTCACCACGCCCAATGGCGTGAACCCGCTCGTCGAGGACCAGAAGCCGATCCTGACCGTGGACGTGTGGGAGCACGCCTACTACCTGGACTACCAGAACAAGCGCGGCGACCACGTCAAGGACGTGCTCGACAAGCTCGTCAACTGGCAGGTCGTGGCCCAGAACATGGCCTAGCCGGCCGGGAACGGGGGGGGGGGGGCCCCCCCCCCCCGCGGGGGGGGGGGGGGGGGGGGGGGGGGGGGGGGGGGGGGGGGGGGGGGGGGG
>JAEYTO010000074.1 GCA_023433925.1 Pseudomonadota bacterium
CCCCCCCCCCCCCCCCCCCCCCCCCCCCCCCCCCCCCCCCCCCCCCCCCCCCCCCCCCGATTCGTTTTGCTTCTACAGGATCTGGCTCAGGAAGAGCTTGGTGCGGTCGTGTTCCGGGCTGACGAAGAAGTGCTCGGGCGTGCCGGTCTCGACGACCTGGCCGTGGTCCATGAAGATGACCCGGTCGGCGACCTCGCGGGCGAAGCCCATCTCGTGCGTGACCACGACCATGGTCATGCCCGAGCGGGCCAGGATCTTCATGACGTCGAGCACCTCGCCGATCATCTCCGGATCGAGGGCGCTGGTCGGCTCGTCGAAGAGCATGATCTTGGGGTTCATGGCCAAGGCGCGGGCGATGGCCACGCGCTGCTGCTGGCCGCCCGAGAGCTTGCGCGGATATACCGAGGCCTTCTCCTTGATGCCCACGCGGGCGAGCAACTCCAGGGCCTTCCGGTCCGCCTCCTCGCGCGGGACGTTCTTGAGCTTCATGGGCGCCATGGTCAGGTTTTCGAGCACGGTCTTGTGCGGGAAGAGGTTGAAACTCTGGAAGACCATGCCCAGCTCTTGCCGCACGAGATTGATATCCACCTCGGGCGAGTAGATGTCCTGGCCGTCCACGACGATCTGGCCGGAGTCGATCTCCTCCAGGCGGTTGATGCTGCGCAACAGGGTGGACTTGCCCGAGCCGCTCGGCCCGATGATGACGACCTTCTCGCCCTTGCGCACGTCCAGGGACACATCGCGCAAGGCCTTGAGCTGGCCGAAGCTCTTGTGCACGCCCTTGATCTGGATGATCGGCTCGGGCCTAGTCATAGGAGAGCCTCCGTTCCATATAGGCCACGCCGCGCGAGAGAAGCAGGGTGATGAGGAGGTAGATGAGCGCGATCATGGTGTAGGTCTCGAAATAGTAGAACGTCTCGCTGGCGAACTCGCGGCCCCGGCGGAGCATGTCGGCCACGGCGAGGATGGACACGAGCGAGGTGTCCTTGAGGAGCATGATGAACTCGTTGCCCACGGGCGGCAGGATGGTTCGCCAAGCCTGGGGCAGGATGACCAGGAACATGGTCTGGCGCTTGGTGAAGCCCAGGGAGCGCGCGGCCTCGGTCTGGCCCTTGTCGATGGACTGGATGCCGGCGCGGAATATCTCGCCCATGTACGCGCCGTAGCAGATGCTCATGGCCAGGATGGCCGCGAGCATGTCCGGCACCTGCAGGTAGCGGCCGAGCGCGTAGTAGACGTAGAAGAGCTGCACGAGCAGCGGAATGCCGCGCACGACCTCCACGTAGGTCGAGGCCACCAGGTTGACGGCCTTGTTGGTCGACACGCGGCCCAGGCCCGTGAGCAGGCCCAGCAGCAGGGCGAGGAAGATGGAGGCGATCGTGACCTGGAAGGTGATGAGGATGCCGTCCGGGAGGAACTTGAGGATGCGCCAGTACGGGTCGGGCCGGGAGTAGAGCAGGTAGAGGATGCAGGCGATGGCTCCGGCGAAAGAGATGACCCAGGCGTTGAGCAATCCTCGGTAGCCCTGCCGCTTGATGGCCGAGCCCTCGGTGATCTCGAATTGCATTCTGTCTTCGGGCATGGCTTGGCGTGGTGTTTTAGGGTGGACAAAAAGGGCCGGGACCTCGGAATACCGCGGTCCCGGCCCGTGAAGTCAGTTCAGCACGTGGTCGTACCCAATGGCCCTACTTGCGGCCGAGCCACTTCTTGACCAGGGCGTCGTAGGTGCCGTCGGCCTTGACCTTGGCCAGGCCCTGGTTGACCAGCTTGGCGTTCTCCTCGCCCTTCTTGTTCTTGGGGAAGGCGAAGCCGTAGAACTCGGGGGTCGTATTGGGAATGATGAAGCCGATCTCGAGCTTCGCGGCGTACTCGGCCTGGAGGAGCGCGTAGTTGGCGGCCACGGGATCGTCGCAGGACACGGCCTGGATGCGGCCGCTGAAGAGGTCCTCGATGGCCAGGCCCACCTCGTCGTAGGTCTTGGCGGTCACGCCCGGAAGGCTCTTGACGGCGAAGTAGCCGGTGGTGCCGATCTGGGCGCCCACGGTCTTGCCCTTGAGATCCTCGACACTCTTGAGGCCCGAGCCCTTATGCACGACCACGGCCTGCTTGACCTCGAAGTAGGGGTCGGAGAAGAGCATCTGGTTCTTGCGCTCGTCGGTGATGGACACGGAGGAGCTCACGGCGTCGTACTTGCCGGCGATGAGGCCGGCGAAGATGCCGTCCCAGGCGGTGTTCTTGACGACGGGCGTGAAGCCGGCGGCCTTGCCGATGGCCACGAGCAGCTCGGGCGCGAAGCCGACGATCTGCTTGTTGGCGTCGAGCATCTCCATGGGCGGCCAGGTGGCGTCGGCGGCAAAGACGATCTCCTTGGCCGAGGCCATGGAGGGCACGGCCAGAACGACGAGCAACAGGAACGAGATGACTTTCTTTAGCATGTATATCCTCCTGGAAGGTAAAGGTGCGGCCTACAATAAACGTTTCCGCCGCTGCGGCGCAGGCGAAGAATCCGTGGCACCAGGGCGGAAACGGTTTCACATAGCCTTCGCGGGCCTGCTTGACAAGTGCTTTGATTTCCATGCGGCTCGGGTCCGGCGCCGCGCGGCGTCGGGACATTGGCAGTGGCGAGCCGAGGGGATATGCGCTATGGCCATGCCTGCCTTCCGACGCCCACATCCGTAAACCAGGAGGAGCGCCTTGCCCTTCTTCTCATCGAGCGTGAGCCTCACGCGCTACCGCATCATGGACGAGGTGAGCGACCAGCTCCTGCGCGAGGCCCCCGAGCGGCTGGTCAAGCACGCCTTCCAGGATATCGACCACACGGCCGACGAACGCTCCTTCGGCTGGGTCTGCGCCGATGACTACCTGGATTGCAGGTGGCAGGCCTCACCGCCCGAGAAAGGCCATTTCTTCGTTTTCTCGCTGCGCCTGGACACGAGGCGGGTGCAGCCTTCGGTGTTCAAGAAGCACGTGCTGCTGGCCGAGCGGGCCTTCCTGGAGTCCATCACCGACCCGGAAAAGCGCTTCATGTCCAAGGACCGCAAGCGTGAGATCCGTGAGCAGGTCATGCTCAAGCTGCGCGCCAGGGCCATGCCCGTGCCGGCCGTGTTCGAGGCGGCCTGGGACCTCCGCACGCACACGGTCTACCTGGCCTCGACCAACTCCAAGGTACGCAGCCTGTTCGAGGACCTGTTCACGCTGACCTTCGAGCTGGCCCTGGAGCCGCTGACGCCCTTCTTCCTGGCCGCGCGCATGCTCGGCGAGGAGGCCCTGCCGAGGCTCGAATCCCTCGAACCCACCGATTTCCCAGGCTAGGAGGCCGCCATGTCCGAAGGGCTCTATCTTTCCGAGCGCGAGAGCGCCATTCTCGGCCAGGAGTTCCTGACTTGGCTGTGGTTCAAGAGCGAGCAGGAGGGCGGCCGCTTCAAGCTGCAAGGCGGCGAATGGTTCGAGGTCCACATGGAGCAGCGCGTATCCGTGGAGGGCGGCAGCGGCGAGGGCAAGGAGGTGGCCACCGTGGCCGGCCCTTTCGCCGAGCTGCGCGAGGCGCGCCTCGGCCTGACCACGGGCAAGAAGGTCAACCGCGCCCAACTCCGCCTGGCCCAGGATGGCGAGGAATGGACGGTGCAGCTCAAGGCCGAGGACTTCGCCTACAACTCCCTGCGCACGCCCAAGGTGGACACGCGCCGGGAGCAGGGCGAGGACCCGGACGGCGCGTGGCTGGAAAAGCTCTATCTCCTGGAGAAATCCATAGGTTTCCTGGACGAGCTGTATCGCCAGTTCCTGGCCGTCAGGCTCTCTTCGCTCAAGTGGCCCGAGGAGCTGGCCACCTTCAGGCGCTGGCTGAAGGAGCGATAGACCGGCTGCTGCCCGGCCGGATCACGGTGATTGGGGCCTGGCTCAGGCCCCTCGGCCAAGATAGGCCCGCGCGGCGGCCACGACCATGACCAGTTCGCGCTCCACCTTATCGAGCGCTTGGCGGA
This sequence comes from Pseudomonadota bacterium, assembly GCA_023433925.1. GTDB lineage: Bacteria > Desulfobacterota > Desulfovibrionia > Desulfovibrionales > Desulfovibrionaceae > Desulfocurvibacter. The sequence continues at coordinate 3,981 of JAEYTO010000074.1, forward strand.
CCGCTTCGAGGTCGCGCTGCTGGGCGGCCCTCTCCAGGACCAGGGCGGCCACGCGCAACCGCTCCGCGCGGAGCATGCCCGCTGAATTGGCCATGGAATGGCCGGCGAACCTGATCTTGTCGCTGTCGCGGGCGGCCAGGGCCGCCGAGGTTTCGTCCTGGAAGGCCCCGGCCTGCTCCACGAAGATGGCCAGAATGCGCCGGAAGATGCCGGCCTCGCCGTTGCACAGCCAATCGCCGGCTGCCTCCAGGTCCACGGCCGGCGATGCGGGAGCCATCTGACTGGTCGCGGTCTCCAGGGCCTGGAGCACGTCGCTGCGGCGCAGGGGCTTGCCGATGAAGACGTCGAAGCCGGCGGTGCTCATGCGCGCCCGCAAGCCGCGCTCGGTCTGGGCGGAAACGGCGACCACGGGCATGCACGGGTCGGCCCTGGCGATGAATCCGTCGCGGATGCTGCGCAGCACCTCTTCGCCGCCGAGCGCCGGCATGCGCAGGTCCAGGAAAGCCAAATCGAAATCGATCATGCCCAGGAGCTTGACCGCCTCCATGCCGTTGATCGCGGCTTCGGGCCTGTGGCCCAGATCGGCCAGGATTTGCAGCAGGTAGGCCCGATGCACGGGATTGTCCTCTGCCACGAGGACGCGCAGGCCCGGGGTGCGGCCCGCCAGCCGCCGCTCGCGGCCGGCCGGCGGTGCGTCCAGGTTCGTGGCCTGGCGGCCGCAGGGCGCCGGTAATGCTGCCATGAATGCCTCCCTCCCCAATTTTCTCGTTCGGGCGCAAGCTCTCCGCGATGAGCGCGGATTTCCGGGTTGTTCTCTACCAGAAGTCCGGGGCCTTGGGAACAGGCAGGCCAACATTCCACGCAATCTTTTCCACTCGGGATGCGGCCGTTCACGGCGACTGGAACGGCCAACCCCGCGCAATACCCATGGGCGGCGCATTGCCAGCGGCACGCCGTGGCGGTTGCGTGAAAAGCGCGCGGCAATTCCGCATTGCCGACATGCAGGGCCTGCTAGAGCCTCTCCATGGCGTCCATGAGGCGCGCGAGGCACCCCTGAAAGCCGCTTACGGCCCCGGCCGGCGCGCCGGCGTCCTTGCCTGGCGCGAGATCCTCCGGCAGGGCTGCGGCATGGCTTTTGTCAGGGATGCTGGGCAGGCTGAATCCGGGTTTGCAAACAAAGCCGCACGCAAATGAACCGCGGGTTTCAAGGGCCGCCCCGCCAGGAGTGAGCCTCGGTGGGGTCCGGGAAGGGCGAAACCCTTCCGGTCAAATGGAATGCGCCCTACTCATTGCGCAGCACCTGCCAGGGACGTTGGCCGAGCATGCGGCGCATGCCGGCCAGGCCGAAGAGGATCACGGCCAATGTGCCGGCGGCGGCCGTGGCCAGGACCAGGCCGGGCATGAAGGTCCACCTGACCGCGTCCATGAGCCGGGTCACGGCCAGCCAGGCCGCCAGGCTGCCCAGCAAGGCCGCGGACAGTCCCGCGCCCAGGCCCAGGGCCAGGTGTTCCCAGAGCATGAGCGCGAGCACGTCCCGCCGCGTGGCGCCCACGGTCTTGAGCACCACCGCCTCGTAGTAGCGCCGCCGCAAGCCCGCGCGCAGGGCCTCGGCGAGCACGAGCAGCCCGGCCGCCAGGGTCACGCCGGCCACGGCGAGCACTGCCCGCTCCATGGCCGAGAGCATGCGCGAAACCGTGGCCAGGGCGTCCTTGACGCGCACGGCGGTCACGTTGGGCAGCCTGGACGTCACGGCCTTGAGCACCGCGTCTTCGGACGCGGCCGCCCCCGCGCCGGGCTGCACATAGACCGTGGCCAGGTGCGTCTGGGGCGCGGCCCCCAGCGCGCCGGGCGAGAAGACCAGGGAGAAGTTCATGGCCAGGGTGGTCCACTCCACCTCGCGCAGGTTGGCGATGGCCACCTCGAAGGTCCGGCCCTGGATGTTCAAGGTCAGCCTGTCGCCCACGCTCACGCCGAAGCCCTCGGCGATGTCCGCCGCCAGCGACACGAGCGGCGGGCCGGCATAGCCCTCGGGCCACCACTCGCCGGCCACGACGCGGTTGTGCGCGGGAAGACGGGCCGCATAGGTCACGCCCCGGTCGCCGCGCACGGCCCAGGCCGCCGAGGGGCTCACCGTGGCCTTGGACACGGGCACGCCGTCGATGGCCGTGATGCGCGCCCGGAGCATGGGCATGCGCTCGATCCGCGCCACGCCGGGCACGGCGCGCACGGCGGACTCGAACTCCTCCACCTGGCCGGGCTGGATGTCCATGAAGAAAAAGCTCGGAGCGCTCGCGGGCATCTCCGTGTCCACCTGGCGGCGCAGGTTGCCCTGCACGAGCATGATGGCCACGAGCACCGTGAGCCCGAGGCCCAGGGAGGCCATGGCCGTTGGCGCGTGCCCCGAGCGCTTCAGGCCGCGCAGAGCCATGGCCAGCAGCGGGTCGCGCGGCTTGAGCGCGCCGGCCAGCCGGGCCAGGCCCCGGCCCAGGAGCATCTGCACGCCGAAGGCCGTGGCCGCGGCCAGGGCGAACCAGGCCGCCGTGGACCTGTTGGGCGTCACGGCCACGGCGAAGGCGGCCAGGGCCAGGCCCGCCAGGAGCACGTAGAGCCGCGCGCGGCCGCTGAGCGGCTGTTGGCCGGGACCGCGATAGGAGCGGAACAGCCCGGCCGGCCGCACGGCCCTGGCGCGTAGCAGCGGCGGCAGGGAGAAGGTCAAGGCCGTGAGCATGCCGAAGCCCATGGCCGTCAGCAGCGGCCCAGGGAACAGGCCGACCCGCACCGGCACGGGCAGCCAGCCGGTCAGGGTGCCGGCCGCGATCCAGGCCAGCAGCAGCCCCAGAGCCAGGCCCAGGGCCGTGCCAGCCAGCGCGATGGCCAGGATCTGCGCCAGGTAGACCTTGGTCACGAGCGCGCCATCCGCGCCCAGGCACTTGAGGATGGCCATGGAGCGCAGCTTGCCCGACAGGTAGCTGTCCACGGCCTCGGCCACGCCCAAACCGCCCACCAGTAGCGCCGTCAGGCCCACCAGGGTCAGGAACAGGCCCAGGCGCTCCACCACGCGGCGCACGCCCGGCGCGGCGCGCGTGTAGTCGGACACGCTCCAGGGCGCGTCCGGGAAGGCCTTGCGCATGTCCTCCACGAAGCGCTGGGCATTCGCGCCCGGCGGAAGCTTCAGGTTGTAGTCGCGGCGCACCATGCTGCCTGGCAGGAGCAGCCCTGATTCCTCCAGGGCCTGCGTGGAGATCATGAGCCGGGGGCCAAGGGCGAAGGCCGACACGACCCGGTCGGGCTCGCGCTCGATGGTCGCGCGCAACTCAAGCTCCATGTCGCCCACGCTGATGCGCTCGCCGAGCGACAGCCCGAGCTGGGTGAGCAGCTCCTGGTCGGCCACCGCGCCGTGCAGGCCGTCGCGCACCGCCAGGGCCGCGTTCAGGGGCATGTCGGGCGAAAGCTCCATGCGGCCGTAGAGCGGATATGCTTCGTCCACGGCCTTGAGCTCCACGAGCGTCCGGCCGCCTTGATTCGACGGGTTGCCGGCCATGGAGCGCAGGCGCGCGGATCGGGAAACCTGGGCGCGCTCCTCGACATAGGCCAGGGCGTCCGGCGGGATATTCGCAAAGGTCGTGCGCAGCTGTGCGTCGCCGCCCAAGAGCGCCCGCGCGTCCTGGGCAATGGCCCGCTCGATGGCCTCGGATAGGGTGCCCACGCCGGCGATGACGCCCACGCCGAGCGCCAGGCAGGCCAGGAAGACCCCGAAGCGTCGGATGCCCCCGCGCAGCTCGCGCCGGGCCAGGGAGAGGAAGAGGGGAGTCATGAGAAGAGCCTCCGGCGGCCAGGGGGAAGGGGACC
>JAEYTO010000075.1 GCA_023433925.1 Pseudomonadota bacterium
CCCCCATCCTTCCCAAAAAGCTTCTGGTTTCGCTGCGAAGGGCAGGCGACCGTCACGGGTCAGTACAGCCTCTCCGCGTACCGCTTGTCGAATCCCCGCTCGATGATCTTGCGCGCCGTGTCCTTGAAGTCGTAGGCCATGCGCCGCAGCTCCACCGTGTGCGCCTTGCGCTCCCAGAGCACGTACTTGGCGCGATTGTCGCCGTCGCGCGGCTGGCCCACGCTGCCCACGTTGATGATGTAGCGCATGGTCGGCACGATGGGGTTGAGGCCGGGCAGGAGGCTGGAACGCCTGATGCTTTTCCCGTCGAGCCAGACCAGCTCCAGGTCGTGGGTGTGGCCCACGAAGCACCAGCGCTGGGGCAGGCGCTCCATTACCTCGCGCAGCCGGGCGTCGTCGGCCTGGAAGAGATAGACCTCCGGGCTGTCCGGCGGCAGGCCGTGCACGAAGCGCGCGTCGTCGATGGTCAGGTGGCGAGGCAGGGAGCGGATGAAGTCCATGGACTCGGACGACAGGAAGGTGGCCGTGTGCAGCAGAGCCTCGCGCGCGTGCGGATTGAAGCCGTGGAGCCAGCGCGGGTCGGCCAGGGCCTGCTCATGGTTGCCCAGGACCATGGATATGCCGCGCTCGCGCACGAGTTGCAAACACTCCTCGGGTTCCGGGCCGTAGCCCACGGTGTCGCCCAGGCAGACGATGCCGTCCGCGCCCTGGGCATCGATGTCGGCCAGCACCGCCCGGAAGGCGTTCAGGTTGCCGTGGATGTCGGAGATGACCGCGATGCGCATGGCCCAGGCTAGCAGACGCGCGCGCGATGTGGAAGTCGACTCCTACACGCGCATCCTGACGATGTAGGCCTTGTTCCCCCGCGCGACCTTCATGAGCACGGTGTTCTTGAGCCGGTAGCGCGAGAAGGCCTTGATGAAGTCGTCCGCCGTGGCCATGTGCTGGCCGCCGACCTGGAGGATGGCGTCGCCGGGCTTGAGGCCGAGGTTGGCGGCCGGGCTGTCGGGGCGAACCGTGCGCACCAGGGCCGCGCCGCGCGAGCCGCGCTCGTCGATGGCCAGGCCCCAGCGCTCGGCGGCCAGACGCTTGGCCGTGGCCGCGTCGAAGCGCGCGCCCTTGAGCGCGAGGCGCACGGGCCTGCCGTCGCGCTGCAAGGAGAGATTCATGGGCTCGTCCACGGTGTAGTTGCGCAGGACGTCCAGGTAGTGATCCTTATCCTCGATGCGCTGGCCGTCGATGGCCAGGAGCACGTCGCCCTGGCGGATGCCCGCCGTCGCGGCGGGCGTGGCGGGATGCACGCGGGTCACGAGCAGACCGGCGCTCCCGGCCAGGCCGAAGTAGCTGGCCGAAGCCTGGTCCAGGTCCTGGCCGTCCAGGCCCAGCCAGACGTGGGCCACGCTGCCCGAGGCCACCAGCTCCTCGACCACGCGGCGGGCCTTGTTGATGGGGATGGCGAAGCCGATGCCCTGCGCCTGGGCCTTGATGGCCGTGTTCACGCCGATCAGCTCGCCCAGGATGTTGAGCAGCGGGCCGCCGGAGTTGCCGGGGTTGATGGCCGCGTCGGTCTGGATGAAGTTGGTGAAGGCGCCCTCGCCCGTGCGCAGGGAGCGGCCCACGGCGGAAATCACGCCCGTGGTCACGGTGTGCGTGAAGCCGAAGGGGTTGCCGATGGCGATGACCGTCTCGCCGATGAGGATCGAGGACGAATCGCCCATGGCCACCTGGGGCAGGGCCTGCCCTTTCATCTCCTTGGCGGCCACGCGCAGCACGGCCAGGTCGAAGTCCGGGTCCGAGCCCACCAGCTCGACGGAGAACTCGCGGCTGTCTTGCAGGCGGACCTTGACGTCCGTGGCCCTGGCCACGACGTGGGCGTTGGTCAGGATGAGCCCGGCGCGCCCGTCGATGATCACGCCCGAGCCCAGGCTCGTGGAGACGACCGTGCGCCGGCTATCCGGAAAAATCTCGCCGAAGAAGGGTTGGAACTCCTGGCCGAAGAAGTCGGCGAAGGGATTCAGGCTGCGCTCCTCCTGGCGCGCGGCCGTGATGTTGACCACGGCGGGCGCGACGCGCTCCACTGCGCGCACCACGGGCGAGCGCCGCAGCTCGTCCACGGGCGCGGCGGCGAACGCGGGCTGGAGAGTGGAAAGCAGCGCGAGCAGGCAGAGCAGATAGGCCGCAAAAGCGGCGGCGTTGAGTCGGAACGCGCGCATGGTCACTCCGGGTCGATGGTCGCAATTGCATGGCGAAAGAGCCCAGGCGGTCGGGGAACGCTCGGAACCTCGGCCTGTCGCACCTGACGAAAGCCTGGATCGGAATACTGCGCCAGCGGTCATTGGTCCAGGGGGCGTCACTTCCGGAGATGACCCTTCTTGGCCTTATCCCTTTTGTGAGTTAGAACCGGCATTAAAACCGGCACAATCATCGCTTCAAGCATGTTCGATTTTAATATTAATAAAACAAAGATGGTAGCTTATGTCACGAGGAAACCGGCATTCCAACCGGCATGAGGCCGGGTCTTTCAGCGCCTTTTTCGGCCTTGTCCTGCCCGAAAGTCCGTTCCTCGGTCCGCTCAAGGACAAGGCCCAGGAGGTCATAACCGCCTCGGCCGAGCTGGAAGGGCGCGTCGCCCCCGACACCGCCAAGGCCATTGGCGACCTGGTCCGCCTGATCAACAGCTACTATTCCAACCTCATCGAGGGGCACAAGACGACGCTTCCCGAGATCAGGGCCGCCCTCGACGAGCGCCTCGATGGAGACGAGGAGCAGCGCTACGCCCAGGAGCTCTGCGCCGCACACGTCAGGGCCGAGAAGGAACTCATGGCGGACCTCGAGGCCAAGCCCGAGGTCAACGTGTGCTCACCCGAGTTCCTGGCTCGGATTCACAGCGTCTTCTACGGCCATCTGCCGGAGGAACATCGCTTCGCGCACGGCAGGGGCGGCTTTACCGACGTGCCCGTCCACCCTGGCGTGTTCAGGGACCGCGGCGTGGGCATCGGCAGCCGGGGGCAGATCGGGCCGAGCCAGGATCAGTTGCCCGCATGCCTGGACGAGTTCGACAAGGCATACGCCCCCGGAGCCCACCATGGCGACGAGCGGCTGATCGCCATGGCCGCGAGTCATCACCGTCTGACCTGGATGCATCCCTTCAGGGACGGGAACGGTAGGGTCAGCCGCCTCCACTCCGGCCTGTACATGGCCCGCGCGGGCGTGAACAGAGCGAACCTGTGGTCCTTGTCCAGAGGGTTGTCGCGGAGCAAGGCGGAATACATGACCAACCTGATGGCCACGGACTCCTCGCTGCCCGGATCGCCTCCTGGCTGGTCTCCGAGCGAGCTGCTGGCCGACTTCGTCGATTTCTTCCTCGATGTCTGCCTCGACCAAATCGCCTTCATGAAGCGGCTGCTCCGCCTTGAGGACATAGAGTCGCGCATCGAGTTCTACGTCGCGACCCGCTCGCGGACAACCGGGGACCCCATGCGGCCCGAGGCGGCCAGGCTCCTGCGCGCGGTGTTCATGCACGGCGCTGTCCAGCGCGGCGAGGCCATGGAGATCATGAACCTTGGCGAGCGTGTGGCTCGCCAAGTCGTCAGCATGCTCATATCGCAAGGGCTGCTGACCTCGACGAGCCACAAGGCCAGGCTGACAATCGGGTTTCCTGACGATGCCCTGCCGTACTACTTTCCGGCGCTGGTCGATCCCTCGGTGATAGGCGGAGAGTACGTTCCAAGGCTTGCGGAGTAAGCGCGACGAGAATCCGCCTGTAAACACGCGGGAGTTCGGGGGCGGGCAGCGCCCGCCCCGAGTCTCTTGTCTATCTCTTGCCCGCCATCTCGCGCAGGCGCGCCACGCGATCCTCGATGGGCGGGTGGGTGGAGAACAGGCGCAGCAGGCTCTGGCCGGCGAAGGGGTTGACGATGAACATGTTCTCGGTGGCCTGGTTGCCTTGCAGGGGCACGCGCTGGCTCCAGGTGTTCAGCTTCTCCAGGGCTCCGGCCAGGGACATGGGGCTTTGGGACAGGCGCGCGCCGGTCTCGTCGGCCAGGTACTCGCGGGAGCGGGAGATGGCGAACTGGATGATGGTCGCGGCGATGGGCGCGACGATGGCCAGGGCCAGGGCCACGAGGGGATTGCCGCCCTCCTCGTCGTCGCCTCGGCCGAAGCCGAAGATGGCCGTCCACTTGACCCAGTTGGCCAGCATGACGATGGACCCGGCCAGGACCGAGGCCACGGTGGACACGAGGATGTCGCGGTTCTTCACGTGGGCCAGCTCGTGGGCGATGACGCCGCGCAGCTCCTCGGGGCTGAGCAGGCGCATGATGCCCTCGGTGACGGCCACGGCCGCGTGCTCGGGGTTGCGGCCCGTGGCGAAGGCGTTGGGGCTCTCCTGGGGGATGACGTAGAGCCGGGGCTTGGGCATGCGCGCCTGGGCGCACAGCTCCTCGACCATGGCGTGCAGCATGGGCGCGTCCTCGGGCGCAAGCTCGCGGGCGCGGTACATGGCCAGGACGATCTTGTCCGAGAACCAGTAGCTGCCCACGTTCATGACCATGGCGAAGATGAAGGCGATCATGAGGCCGCCCCTGCCGCCCATGGCCTGGCCGATGAGCAGGACGATGGCGGTGAGCAGGCCGAGGAGAAGGCCTGTCTTGATCTGACTGGACATGCTGCGGACACTCCTGAATGGGGTCGGTGTATCACGGGGCGCACGGCCGTGCGCCCTTGTCGCTGCCGTCGGTCTGATTGTCCGGGCTACTCGTCCACGCTGATGCGCCGGCTGCCCGCGGACGGGGCGCGCGGCACGCTCACGCTGAGCACGCCTTCCCGGAGCACGGCCCTGGTCGCGGCCAGGTCCAGGCCTTCGGGCAGCTCGATGCGCCGGGAGAACTGGCCGAAGGGCCGTTCGAGCGTATGGAAGACGCCCTCCCCAGGCTCCTTGCTCATGCGCCGCTCGCCCGAGATGACCAGGCCACGCCCTTCCACGTGCAGGGCGACGTCCTCGCGGGTCAGGCCCGGAAGATCGACCGTGACGGTCACGCCCGAGGCTGACTCGTACACGTCCACGCCGGGGATCCAGGCATACTGCCCCTGCCTGACGGACAGCCGGCTGCCCGGAAGGCCCACGGCCTCGTCGGTGCGGGCCTCCTTGCTCTTGGCCGCGACGGCCACGACCCAGGGCGACCAGTTGTACTTGGCCATGTCGTTTCGCTCCCCGGCCTGGCCGGCGGTTTGCGCCTGCGCCATGCCCGGCGGCGCGGCATGGGCGGCGGCATGGGATGGCCCGCGTCGGGCGCGCCTGTTTCCGCTTAATAAACACTGCCGGCGCGAAGTCAATGAGTTCCGGTTCGGGCCTTGCCCCTGGCCGTGAAAGCGGGCAATAGAGTGGGAAGACGGCATCCCGGGCAAGGCCCGGGCCGGGATGCGACACCACCGGACTCGGGAGGTCCCCCGCATGACCAAGACCAGCAAGCGGCCGGGGCTCTGCCCCGACCCCATCCCCCGCCCCAAGGACACGGGCGTCCCCGTGCTCGGCCCGGCGAAGATAGACTCGCCCTTGCGCCACGGCCGCTACATAGCCGCCGACTCGCGCGTGCTCCTGGACGTGCACACGAGCTCCTGCGATCTGACCGGCAATCCGGCTTCCATGGAGGAGGCCGGGCCGCGCGAGAAGATCTACTTCGACCCGTCCAAGACCAAGTGCGCCGTGGTCACGGCCGGCGGCCTGTGCCCCGGCATCAATGACGTCATACGCTCCATCGTGCTGGAATGCTTCCACAACTACGGCGTGGCCGCGGTCATGGGCATCCGTTACGGTCTGGAGGGCTTCATCCCCAAGTACGGCCACGAGATCATGGAGCTGAACCCGGAGGCGGTCTCGCGCATCCACCAGTTCGGCGGGACCATCCTCGGCTCCTCGCGCGGCCCGCAGCCCATCGAGGACATCGTGGACGCCCTGGAGCGGCTGAACATCAACATCCTGTTCATGATCGGCGGTGATGGGACCATGAGGGCGGCGGAGAAGATCCACCAGGAGATCGAGAGCCGCGACCTGCGCATAAGCATCATCGGCATTCCCAAGACCATCGACAACGACATCCAGTACGTGTCCACGACCTTCGGCTTCGACACGGCCGTGGACAAGGCCACCGAGGCCATCAACTGCGCGCACACCGAGGCCAACGGCGCGCCCAACGGCATCGGCCTGGTCAAGCTCATGGGCCGCGAGTCGGGCTACATCGCGGCCCAGGCCTCCATGGCCCTCAAGGACGTGAACTTCGTGCTCGTGCCCGAGGATCCCTTCGAGCTCGACGGCGATCAGGGCCTGCTCAAGGCCCTGGAGCGGCGCATCCGCAAGCGCGGCCACGCGGTCATCGTCACGGCCGAGGGCGCGGGCCAGCACCTGCTCAAATCCACGGGCAAGACCGACCCATCGGGCAACCCGGTGCTCGGCGACATCGCCAGCCTGCTCATCGGGAGCATCAAGGACCACTTCAAGAAGGTCGGCATGGACATCACGCTCAAGTACATCGATCCGAGCTACATCATCCGCTCGGTGCCGGCCAACACCAACGACCGCATCTACTGCGGGTTCCTGGGCCAGAACGCCGTGCACGCGGGCATGGCCGGCAAGACGGCCATGATGGTCAGCCGCTGGAACTCCCAGTACGTGAACGTGCCCTTGCGGATCATCATCCACGGCGGCCGCAAGAGGATCGACATCTGCTCCAACTACTGGCGCAGCGTGCTCGAATCCACGGGGCAGCACTCGTACTTCAGGGGTGAATAAAACAATTTCAAAGTGAAAAGGCTCTATCGTGGAATAAAAATTACCGGACCAGGATATTTCCGCAAGGCTGCATCGGAAGTCAAAAGAGAAATTCCTTCCGATTTGGCTTGAGCAAGTAGAATCCGATCGAAAGGATCCTTATGGAGCATGGGTAGATCGTTGACCGTCAGTGTGTGCCGGCTTGTAATGCACAACTCTTCGTATTGGTTATCCAGCAAGCCGCGTCGGAGCACTTCCGGCTCGACTTTGAGATCGTTTCTGCCGAGGCTTTTCTTGATGACGATCTCCCAAATGCTGGCCGGGCTGAAATATGGTGTGTTGTCACTGTTCGTCACCAGCGCCAGGGCCTGTTCCGGCAAGGTGCCGGCAGCAGCCCAGATCAGCATGTGCGTATCGAGCAGCAGCTTCATCCATTTCCCTCGAACATGGCTTGAATTTCCTCGTTGCCCATGGTGTCGAAGTCTTCCGGCGCCTCGATCATTCCGCTGAGAAAGCCGACCCTTTTGGCCGGGTCCGCCGGCGGAGCATAGGCGCTCACGGTGACCATGGGCTTGCCGGATTTGGCAATGATGAAAGATTCGCCATGTACGGCCTTTTCAATGAGCTTGGACAGATTTGTCTTGGCTTCATGGATATTTATCTGTTCCATATAACCCCTCAAACTAAACTTAGTTCAGAACTAAGTTTAGTTTGAGGGGAGGGCTTTGTCAATAAGTCCTGCTCGGGATTTCGCGCGCGTTTCAGTACTGAGACGTGTATTGAAAAGTAAACTTTTCAATGCGGATATCTGTAATCCAGTCAGCCTGGGACTGCATCCGAGAGCCGCCGCGTCCTACCGATAGAAGCGCCCCATGTCCCTGGCCACCTGGAGCAGGTCGGGCCGGATGCGCGCCAGGGCCGCGTCGGCGTCCGGCGCGGGCTTGTATCGCGCGTCGCGCACGTCCATGGACAGCCCGGAATGGCTCTGGGTCGGGAAGACGCAGGTCAGGGAGCCGTCGATGTAGGCCGCGTCGTCCCAGCCCGAGCTGATGACGTAGCGGTGTCCGGCATGGGTGAAGATGTCCCGGCCCACGGAGTAGTCGGCCGGGTCGTTGCGCGCGCCGAGCATGCCGAGCAGCGTGGGCGCCAGGTCGTGGTGCGAGGTCAGGCGATCCACGGTCTCGGGCCGGCGGCCGGGCCAATGGACGATGAAGGGCACCTTGGTCTGGTAGGGAGTGAAGGCGCTCGTGTGGCCCCAATAGCCCATCTCGTGGAACTCCTCGCCATGGTCGCCGGTGAACACGAGGATGGTGTTCTCGGCCAGAGGCGAGCCGAGAACCGCGTCCGCGACCTCCCGGCACAGATGGTCCAGGTACCACAGGGCGTTCATGTAGCGCTGGCGGCTGGCGTTCACCGAGCCGGCGTCGGCCGCGATGTAGTCCACGTCCCCGCCCGGAACGAACTTCTCGAACTCCCCGGGGTAGCTGTAGGGGCCGTGCGAGGCGTCGTAGAACATGAAGTAGAAGAAGGGCTTGCCCGGATTCCCGGCGCGCCTGGCCGCGAAGGCCTTGAACTCGTCGGTCAGGATGCGGTCGCGCGCGTGCTTCTCCTTGGTCTCGAAGCTGTCCAGGATCGCGTCCTGGTGGTTCACGAAGGCGGTCTTGCGGAACTCCGGCCAGCGCAGATCCGTGCTCGACGTGATGCGCAGCTCGTAGCCGGCCTGGGCCAGGGTGTCCATGAGCACGCTGGAGCGGCGCTGGTTGAGCACCTCGTGCCAGTAGCTGCCGGGCAGGCCGTAGAGCAGGGAGAAGACCCCGAAGCGGCTGGCGTTGCCGCCGCTGTAGTGGTTGGCGAAGGTCACTGCCCCGCGCGAGAAGGCGATCAGGTTGGGCGTGACCGCCTCGTTGAGCATGTCGAAGCGCCAGGCGTCCAGGATCACGAGCACGACGTTGAGCCGCTGGCCGCCTTCGGCCAGCTCGATGGGCCTCACGGGATAGGCCAGCTCGCCCACGGTGCGGATGGCCGCGCCCGCCCCGGCATCGGCGGCCTTGTAGCCGAAGGTCTTGGCCGCGAGGCGGTTGACGGTCAAGGGCTGGTAGAGGGGCAGGAGCTTGCGGACCTGGGTGATGCCGCGATGGCCTTGCAGGTCGCCGTAGGCGTAGCCCGCGTTGTTCACGACCAGGAGCGCGGCCAGGGAGCAGGCCAGGAAAACGCCGGGCCGGCGCTGGAGCCAGAGCACGCCGCGCGTGCCGCGCACGGCCAGGAGCAGCCCCGCGGCCTGGGCCGCGAAGAGCAGGCCCACGGCCAGGACGGCCTTGAGCACGGTGGCTGCGCCCAGGTCCAGGGAGTCCCAGCCGGCCGGAGACATGACCAGGCCCAGGACCATGGCGTTGATGTGGAAGCGGAAGATGGAGAAGACGCGCACGTCGACGAAGAGCACGAGGTTCAAGGCCAGCAGGATGGCGAAGCCGAGGCCATAGGCCGCCGCGCGGGAGCGCGTGAGGATGTAGGCCAGACAGGCCAGGAGCACGCAGGCCGCGTTGAGCATGGCCAGATGCGACAGGCTCGCGGCGAGGATGTACGCGCCGAGCCACGGGCCGGCCTCGGTCAGCACGGGCCTGAGCGCTGGAAAATACACGACGCAGGACAGGAGCGCGCTCCACAGGCCGAGGAAGGCCAGGCGCACGAAGACCTGCCGGTCCTTGGGCAGCAGTCGGGACAATGAATTCCTGGGCATGTTGGGGTTCCCGGCCCGCATGGGCCGATTGTCGCGCTTGGGTGTTAAAAGGGTGTCGAAGCCTTGCTAGCGTGCGGGTAGATGGGAGTCAAGGACAGGGGAAGCCATGCCCCGGCAGCCCCGGAGGCTTGGAGCAACTATCCTTTGAATCGCGGGGTGCGGGGGACAATCGAGCAGGACGGCACGATTGGACGTCGCCGCTTTGGGCGACGCCCGCGGGGCGAGGGCCAGGACGGCCCGAGTCAATCATCCCCTGCCGGGAGAGAGCCCGAGAGGGCAGCGCCCTCTCAGACTGCTGACAAATCAGTTTTTTGCAAAGAGGCCCCTTTCCGAAAAGAGGGGCCTCTCTCGCGCTCTCTCCACTTAAAATTTTATATATTTCAATATATTGTCTAGGTGCCGCAGTTGAAAAACGGGGTTCCAAGGGGGCCGCGCCCCCTTGGCCGCCGGAGGCAGAATAGAAACGGCCTTTGGCAATGATCTGAGAGGGCAGCGCCCTCTCTCGGTTATTTCGCCGTGCGCCCTACCCGCCCGCGACCACCCTGCCGGCCATGACGAGCAGCGCGCAGCGGCCTTGCATCTCCTGGCCCAGAAACGGCGTGTTCTTGCCCTTGGAGCGCATGGCTTGCGGCGTGAGCGTCCAGCGGGCCTCGGGGTCGAGGAGGATGAAGTCAGCCGGGTCGCCGGGCTCGAAGCGGTTCACGGGCAGGCCGAAGATGGCCGCCGGCCGCTCGTGCCACAAACGGCGGAAGGCGGCCTCGTCCATGACGCCCTGGCGCACGAGCGCCCAGGTCAGCGGAAGGGCCGCGTCCAGGCCCGAGATGCCGCACGGCGCGAGGTCGAACTCCACGTCCTTCTCGTGCGCGGCGTGCGGAGCGTGGTCCGTGGCCAGGATATCGATGGTCCCGTCGGCCACGGCCAGGCGCATGGCCTCGACATCGGCTCGCGGCCGCAGGGGCGGGTTGACCTTGGCCTCGGTGCGGTAGCCGTCCACGGCCTCCTCGGTCAGCAGGAGGTAGTGCGGGCAGGTCTCGGCCGTGATCTTCGCCCCGCGCGCCTTGGCCGCGCGGATGAGCTCCAGGGAGCGGATGCAGCTCACGTGGGCCAGATGGATGGGGATGTCCAGGTACTCGGCCAGCAGGATGTCGCGGGCCACCTGCGCGGCCTCGGCCACGTCGGGCTGTCCGCGCAGGCCCAGGCGGCTGGAGACCACGCCCTCGTTGATGCCCGCGCCAGGGGCCATGTGCGGGTCCTCGCAGTGGTCGATGACCGGCCGGCCCACGCTGGCCGCGTACTCCATGGCCCGGCGGAAGCGCTCGGAGTCGGCCACGGGCAGGCCGTCGTTGGAGAAGGCCACGCAACCGGCCTGGGCCAGCTCGGCCATGGGCGCCAGCTCCTGGCCCTTGAGCTCCTTGGTCAGCGCGCCGATGGGGTGCAGGAACGGCCCGTCGGGCCAGGCTAGGCGCGCCTTGTCGAGCATCATCTCGGTCACGGGCGCGTGGTCGTTGACCGGCTTGGTGTTGGCCATGCACATGATCCGGCCGAAGCCGCCGTGGGCGGCCGCCCCGAGGCCCGAGGCGATGTCCTCCTTGTACTCGAAGCCGGGCTCGCGCAGGTGCGCGTGGGCGTCGATGAGCGCGGGCAGGAGGATCTTGCCGCCGGCGTTCACGACGCGCGCGCCGCCGAAGTCGCGGCCCGGCGTGTGCTCCGCGAGTTCAAGGACGCGGCCGGCGGCCACGAGCAGGTCCACGGCCCGGCCCAGGCAACGGGCGTCGCGAATGACGAGATCGGGCCGCATCATTCGCCCTCCTTGCGCGTCACGTACAGGTACAGGAGCGCCATGCGCACGGCCACGCCGCTGGACACCTGGTCCAGGATGAGGCTGTCCGCGCAGTCGGCCACCTCGGAGGAGATCTCTAGCCCCCGGTTGATGGGGCCCGGATGGAGCACCTTGACGCCGGCGTTGGCGCGCTCCAGGTGGCCGGGCGTCAGGCAGTACATGCGCGCGTACTCGCGCTGGTCCGGAAAAAGCCCGGCGGCCTGGCGTTCGAGCTGCAAGCGCAGGCACATGACCGCGTCCACGCCCGTGACGGCCTCGCGCAGGTCCGGGCCGAACTCCACGGGCCAGCTCTTCACGGCAGGGGGCATGAGCGTGCGCGGGCCGCACAGGCGCACCGTGGCGCCGAGCCTGGTCAGCAGCCGCACGTTGGAGCGCGCCACCCGGCTGTGGGCGATGTCGCCCAGGATGAGGATGGTCCGGCCTTCCAGCGAGCCCCACTCCTGGCGGAGCGTGAAGGCGTCGAGCAGGGCCTGCGTGGGGTGGGCGTGCCAGCCGTCGCCGGCGTTGAGCACCGAGCACTCCAGCCGCTCGGCCAGGTACTGGGCCGCGCCGCTGGCCTGGTGGCGGATGACCAGCGCGTCCACGCTCATGGCCTGGAGCGTCCAGGCCGTGTCCTTGAGGCTCTCGCCCTTGGCCAGGGAGCTGCCGGACTTGGCCAGGGAGAACGTGTCGGCCGACAGCCGCTTGGCGGCCATGTCGAAGGAGGTCTTGGTGCGCGTGCTCGCCTCGGCGAAGAAGAGGACGACCGTGCGGCCCTTGAGGGTGGGGACCTTCTTGACCGGGCGGGAGTTGATCTCCTGGAAGTACTGCCCGGTGCGGAAGACGTGCTCGGCCTCCTCGCGGGTCAACTGGTCCACGTCCAGCAGGTCCTTGTGCGGCCATTTCATGGGCGAGCGCCTCCGGCGGGGGGGGGGGGGGGGGGGGGGGGGGGGGGGGGGGGGGGGGGGGGGGGGGGGGGGGGGGGG
>JAEYTO010000060.1 GCA_023433925.1 Pseudomonadota bacterium
GGGGAACCTTCTTTCAAGAAGGTTCCCCTTCCCCCGGTTACTTCATCGCCTTCAGATATCTTGCCCACAGCCTCGGGCTGACGCGCGAGAAGCGCTCCAGGTCAGCGGTCAGCTCAAGGCCCGGCGCCATGGCCTTGGCCACGGGCAGGCCCACGTTCTCCCGCGTCAGGTCAAGGTAGATGGGCTCATGGCCGTTGGCGGCCAGGACTTCTTCCAGGCGCGCCAGATCGCGGCCGTAGTCGCCCGTGGCGAAGTTGGGCAGATCCTCGTAGCGCCGCACGGGCAACCCCTCGGGCGCGGGCCTGCTGGCCGGGCTTTCCGGGTAGGGGTAGGCGACCTCGGTCAGGGCCGAGACGAGCGCCTTGCGGCCGTCCAGGTGCGCGGCCGTGCCCTTGGCCACGCCGCCGTCCTCGCCCACGACGAAGGCGCGCAGGCAGGGGATGCCGAACTCGGTGCTCACGTCCTGGAAGACGGGCTGGACGCCCTTGTCGGCGTAGCCCTTGAGCAGCGGGGCCAGGGCCGGGTCGTCGGTCTCGATGAGGAAGCACTCCTCGGGCCGGTACAGGGCCACGCCCTCGGCGTCGCGCTCCACGCACTCCAAGAGCGCCGCGAATTTCGCCTCGGTGAGCGTGTTGCCCGAGGCCAGGCCCGTGGAGCCCAGGCCGCCGAAGAAGCCGGGCTCGTCGAGGTTGGAGAACAGGAACACGAACTGAGCCGGCACGAGCATGGGCCTGCCCTGCCAGGTCTCGGCCTCCATCCACCACAGGGGCTGGCCGGCGTAGGGCACGTCCAGCCGCACGGCGTTGGGGTCCAGGGCGCTTTTGCCGTCGCGCAGCAGCTCGGCGTGCGTGGCCTGAATGAGCGGATAGGATTTGGCGTAGCCCACGAAGCCGTCGGGCGAGACCGAGGCGAAGCTCGACACGCGCTCGACCATTTCCATGGCGTAGGAGGCGCGCGCGGCGTCCAGGGTCAGGCCCTTGCCCCAGCTCGTCTGCAGGCCGGTGAAGCGGTAGTCGTTGCGGCCGTTGCGCACGCTCCGGTCGAGCCGCCAGCGGCGCATGAGCGCAATGGGCGACAGGGACGACTGGTGGCGCAGCTCGGGCTCGGCGAAGACGCCCAGGGGCTCCAGCCGCTCGATGGCCTTGGCGTAGGTCTCGGCCGCCGGCGGGCGGGGCGGGGCGGGCGGCAGGCTCGCGGCGCGGGCATCGGCCCTGGCGAGCACGTCGGCGATGGGCGTCCATGCGCGCCTGGCCAGCGCGTCCAGGTCGGCCTGGGACACGGGCGGCTCCTCGCCCACGTCATCCTGGGTCGGCAGGGGCTCGTGGCGGCTCCGGTTGGCCTCGAAGGCCTCGACCCAGGCCACGTGGGTGAAGTGGTCGGGCAACAGCTCGGCGCGCAGGGCCACATGCGAGGTCTCGGGCGCGAGATCCTCGGGCTCCATGCCCTGGAAGCGCCCGGCCAGGCCGCGAAACTTGGGGTAGAGGATGCAGGCCTCGTGGAGCATGGCCAGGAACGGCCTGGGCGCGTGAAGATTCTCGCCGATGAGGCGGCCCAGCTCCTCGGGCGCGAGGACCTCCACGCCCTCCAGGAGGAACTTGCGCATGAAGTCGTCGAAGGGATGAGCCACAAGGTAGCGCGCGGCCAGGGGCAGCGGCATCTGCTCCACGGGCCTGGTGGAGAAGAAGCCTATGCCAGAGGCCGTGGTGCGCAGGACAAGCTCGTAGTGCATCTGATCGGGCATGGTGTCAGCCATTGGGGCCTCGCGTCGCAGGGGGTGTGTTTGGGACGGCCGCTTGGGCCGGGCTTCGGCGGCCGCGCTGGACGGCTTCGGGAATCGCGATTGGCATTCCGAGGCCGGGCAAGCTATTCTTCCACAACCTCCATGATCACCGCAACCCAGGAGAGACCATGTCCAGCACACCCTCCCTCGTGCTCCAGCACCCGGCCGCCGACCCGCTGAAGGCCGGCAAGCACTTCCTGGCCAGGCTCAGCGTGGAAACCGATCCGTCCGACGTGCACCACGACCTGCAGAACGGCATCGCCGGCTTCGAGGTCGTGGACGTGCGCGGCGCGGACGCCTTTGCCAAGGGCCATCTGCCCAAGGCCGTGAGCCTGCCGCACCGGACCATCAGCTCCGAGACAACGGCCGGGCTGCCCCAAGACAAGGTTCTCGTGGTCTATGGCTGGGGCCCGCACTGCAACGCGGCCCAGAAGGCCGGGGCCAAGCTCGCGGCCCTGGGCTTCCGGGTCAAGGAGATGCTCGGCGGCTTCAAGTACTGGCAATCAGAGGGCTATCCGGTGGTGTCCGGGTAGGCCGGCTCCCTCGGGCCTTTGCCAAGGAGCGCGGCAATGAGCGGAATGAGCGAACGCATCGTCATCCTGGCCGTGTTCGTGGGCTGGCAGGGCTGGCGCTACCTCGAAGCGGTCGGTAGTCCAACGCTCGCCCTGGTGCCCGTCACCATGACCGCGGCCATGGGCGCGTACGTCATGCTCAGCGTGCTGGCCCTGCAACGCATCGGGTTGGCCGTGCGCATCCTGGCGGCCATTCTTCTGCTGGTGGGCGCGGTGCAGCTCGTGGTGGCCGCCTACCGCGACATGGGCGAGGCCGGCACGCTCGCCGGCATGCTCTGCCTGCTGGGCTCGTGGCGGCTCAAAGTGGGGCTGAGGAACGAAGAGAAGCAGAGGGAGGAAGCGTCTAAAGCTCCTCCTCGCGCTTGATCCACTTGGGCGCGTACACCGGCTTCCAGTCCCGGAACAGATCGAGCAGCTCGGCCGGGGTCTTGGCGGACATGAGGATGGAACGGTGCTGCGGCTGGATGAAGCCCTGCCTGACCACATGGTCCAGGAAGGCGGCCAGTGGCTCGAAGTAGCCGTTCACGTCGAGCGCGCCGCAGGGCTTGCGGTGGTAGCCGAGCTGGGCCCAGGTCAGCACCTCGAACAGCTCCTCCAGGGTGCCCAGGCCGCCGGGCAGGGCGACGAAGCCGTCGGACAGCTCGGCCATGAGCGCCTTGCGCTCGTGCATGGACTTGACCACGTGCAGCTTGCTCAGGCCCGTGTGCGCGACTTCCCTATCCACCAGGGACTGGGGCATGACGCCGATGACCTCGCCGCCGGCGGCCAGGCAGGCGTCGGCCACGGCGCCCATGAGCCCCACGGCGGCCCCGCCGTAGACCAGGCCGATGTCCCGGCGGGCCAGCTCGCCGCCCAGGTCCATGGCGGCCTGCTCGAATCTCTTGTCCGCTCCCAGGGCCGAGCCCAGAAACACGCACACCCGGCGCATCACGTCTCCAAGGTTATCGTTCGAGTCCAGGGCCGGCGAGACGCGCTCCGCCGCCACCGCCTCGCCACCGCCGCCAGGGGCCGGCTACTCCAGCCGCCCCAGATCCTTCACCACCGCGCGCAGGCCGCTCATCATGCGCTCGGCGTCGGTCCTGCCCTGGCCTCGGGCCATGAGCTCGGCCCTAGTCATGGGTCTGCCGAATTCCAGGCTGATGGGCGCGAAGAAGTTCGGTCGGCCCTTGCCCGGAGGCATGGCCTCGTAGGCGCCGTTGATGGCCGTGGGCACGATGAGCGCCTCGTGGCGTTCGAGGACCAGGCCCAGGCCGGG
The DNA here is from genome assembly GCA_023433925.1 of Pseudomonadota bacterium. GTDB lineage: Bacteria > Desulfobacterota > Desulfovibrionia > Desulfovibrionales > Desulfovibrionaceae > Desulfocurvibacter. The sequence goes on from JAEYTO010000060.1 coordinate 3,608, forward strand.
CTTGAAGGGTTGCAGGAATCCGTCGCGGGTGCGCCGGCCCTCGGGGAACCAGACCAGCGAATCGCCGCGCGAGAGGATGGCCGAGGCGTAGGCCAGGCTGGCGCGCGCGCCCTTGGCCGGGTCGATGGGCACGGCCTGGGCCAGGCGGCTGAAGAAGCGCAGGAAGGCGTTGGCGAAGGCCGCGCCGGTCCAGCCGGCCCAGTAGGTGTGACGCGTGCGGCCGAAGTCCATGGCCGCCATGATGGCGAAGGAGTCCAGATAGCTTTCGTGGTTGGGTGCGATGACGTAGGGGCCCTTGGCCGGCAGATGCTCCTTGCCCGTGATGCGCAGGCGGAACAGGCCGAACAGGAGGAGCTTGACGAGCAGGACGGACATCCAGGCCAGGAACTGCTTGAATCTGGACAGGGGCGCCAGCCAGCGCTTCTGCTCGCTGCTCAGGACCTCCAGGGGCTGCTCGATGGGATCGGCCACGGGGCCGGCCAACTCCTGGCCCGAGCGGGCGCGGACCTCGGACAGCAGGCCGCGCACCGTCTCGATGCGGCCGATGGCCTCCTCGTTCAGGTCCACGCCCGTGCGCTCGCGGATGACCATGGTCACGTTGAGCCACTCCAGGGAGTCCACGCCCAGGTCCATGGCCGGGCTCGTGTCCGGGGTCAGCCGGCGGTCCGGGTAGCGCTCGGCCAGCCACAGCCAGACCGCGCGGGCCGCGTCGTTCTCCAGCAACCGCTGGTCGTCCATGCCCATGTCCGAGATGTCCATGGGTCCGGCCTCGCCGATGACGCCGCCTTCGCTCGACTTGGCCTGGTCGAAGAGCCGCTCCAGGATATGCCGGCGGATCTTGCCCAGGCGGGTGCGCGGCAGGGGCTCGCGGCTGATGGCGAAGTCCACGAGGCGCTTGTAGGAGGGCAGGCGCTTGCCGATCTCGTTCAGGGCGTGGCGCACGGCCTCGCGCAGGTTCTCCTCGCCGGCCTTGCGCAGCACGGAGAGGTCCGGGACCACCAGGGCGGCCAGGCCGCCCTTGCGCTCCACCACGCCGCACTCGCGGATGTAGGCGTGGGACTCGCAGGCCTCCTCGACTTCGTCGGGCTGCACGTTCTCGCCGCCCTGGGTCACGATGAGCGTTGAGGCGCGGCCAGTGAGGCGCAGCACGCCCTTGTCGTCGAAATAGCCCAGGTCGCCGGTGCGGAACCAGCCGTCCTCGGTGAAGGCCTCGGCGGTCTTGTCGGGCAGGTGCAGGTAGCCCTTGAACACGCCGGGCCCGCGGGCCTGGATCTCGCCGCCGACCTTGAGGCGGCCGTCCTCGTCGTCCTCGCCGGTCTCCCTGGGCGGCTTGCCCACGCGCAGCTCCGTGCCCGGCAGGGGCCGGCCGATGCTGTCCATGTCCCGCAGGTCCAGCAGCTTGGCGGAGATGAGCGGCGAGGTCTCGGTCAGGCCGTAGCCGATGGCCACGGGCAGGCCGAGGGCCTCCAGCTTCCAGCCCAGCTCGGGGTCGAGCAGCGAGCCGCCCGAGGCCAGGAAGCGCAGCCTGCCGCCGAAGCGGCGGTGCAGGGAGCCGAAGAGGCGTTTGCCGATGCGCCGGCCGGTGCGCCTGTACACGGCCAGGGACAGGCCGAGCATGAGGCCGAAGATCGTCCGGCCGATCCTGCCCGAGGCCTTGACCTTGGACTCGATGCCGTCCACCAGGGCCTTGAACAGCCTGGGCACGCCGGCGATGACCGAGACCTGGCCCTGGCCCAAGGCCCGCACCAGCTCCGGCCCGGTCAGGCCGTACGGCAGGACGACCGACATGCCGGTGCTCATGGGCAGAAGGAAGCCGAGCACGAAGGGATACACGTGGTGCAGCGGCAAGGGCTGGAGCATGCGGTCGCTCTCGTCGAACAGGCGCAGCTCGTCCTGGATGGCCTCCACCTGGTAGACCAGGTTGCGCTGCGTGAGCGGCACGCCCTTGGGTCTGCCCGTGGTGCCCGAGGTGTAGAAGAGCGCGGCCACGTCGTCCGGCGCGGCCGGGGCGAAGGGAGCGATATCCCCATCCGCCTCCATGGCCGCCAGAGAGTTGGGCTCGCCGGCCGGCGCGTCCAGGAGCGCGATCTCGGGCGGGTTCTTGAGCCGTCTGAGCTTCTCGGCGCGCTCTCGGTCAGTGAACGCGAGAGCCGCGCCGCTGTCTTCCATGACGTGCTCGAGCGCGTCGCCCGAGAGCTGCGCGTCCATGGGGCAAGCCACCAGGCCCGCGCGGATGATGCCCAGGACCGCGACCATGAAGGCCGACGACGGTTCGGCCATGAGCCCGACCATCGAGCCTTTCTCCAATCCGCGTTCCGCCAGGGCCGTGGCCACCCGGCCGGATCTGGCGTCCACCTCGGCGTAGGTCAAGGTTTCGGCCTCGGTCTCGCCGAAGGCCATGATGGCCGGCCTGTCCCCGCGCCCGGCCATGCTCGCGAGCCTGCCGGACAGGGTACGCTGATCAAACATGCGTTCCGCCCTTCAGGGCCAAGCCCTGATGTGTGGATGTGTGTCGAGGATGATCCGAAGCCAGGCAACGACATCCGCCCGGAGGCTCCCACGAGCCCGGCCGATGGCGAGGACACGGCGAAAAGCCCGGTCGCGAGCGGCGATCGCGCCATAAGCCCGTGCCTGCCTTCGAAATAGACGCCGGTTCCCAGGATTGCAAGCCCCGCGATGAGCGCGCGTGCCCAGGCCCGTGGCGGGTCATGAGTCTGCCAAGGAAATCGGCCCGGCGGGTTGGTTTCGCTCCCCGGCTGTGCTACGCGATGGGGTGGAATCCCGAGTTGCAACCATCGGCGGGCGCGCGGCCGTCCGCCGGACACCCAGCAAGGAGGAAGCAATGTTCTGCTACCAGTGCGAGCAGGCGGCCAAGGGCGAGGGCTGCACGAAGATCGGAGTGTGCGGCAAGCAGCCCGACGTGGCGGACTTGCAGGACCTGACGGCCTACGCCCTGCGCGGCCTGGCCCTCGTGGCCCGGCAGGCCCGCGAGACGGGCAACAGGATCAAGGAGGCCGACGAATATTTTCCCAAGATTCTTTTCTCTACCTTGACCAACGTGAACTTCGATCCGGACTACTTCGTGCGCGCCATCCACGACATCGTGCGCTTCCGCGACGAGCTGCGCGGCATGGTCGAGAACACTGGCCGCGACCTGAACCTTCCCGAGGGCCCGGCGACCTTCCAGCCCGCGCGGGACAAGGAAGGGCTGCTGCGCCAGGCCCAGGGCGTCGGGCTCATGAACTACCCGACCGGCGACAAGGACATCCGCTCGCTCATGCACACCGTGCTCTACGGGCTCAAGGGCGTCGCGGCCTATGCCGACCACGCGCAGTTCATCGGCAAGCGGGACCAGTCCATCTACGACTTCTTCCACGACGCCCTGTCCGCCGGCTGGGACGGCCGGGAGCGCTCCTTGGAGGACTGGGTGGGCCTGACGCTCAAGACCGGCGAGATGAACCTGCGCACCATGGCCCTGCTCGACGAGGCCAACCGCACTTACGGCGAGCGCAAGCCCACGCAGGTGCCGCTCGGCCATCGCGGGAACAAGTGCATCCTCGTGTCCGGCCACGACCTCAAGGACCTGCGCATGCTCCTTGAGCAGACCGAGGGCAAGGGCATCGACATCTACACCCACGGCGAGATGCTGCCCACCCACGCCTATCCGGAGCTGAAGAAATTCCCGCACCTCCACGGCAACTACGGCTCGGCCTGGCAGAACCAGCAGAAGGAGTTCCCGGAGTTCCCGGGCGCGATCCTCATGACCACCAACTGCCTGCAGCGGGCCCAGAAGTCCTATGAGCCGAACCTGTTCACCACGGGCCTCGTGGGCTGGCCCGGAGTCGAGCACATCGACGCCGACCAGAGCGGCTGGAAGGACTTCTCGCCGGTCATCGAGCGCGCCCTGGAAATGCCGGGCTTCACGGACGATCTGGACAAGGGCCAGGTCACGGTCGGCTTCGCCCACGAGGTCGTGCTGGGCATCGCCGATAAGGTCGTGGAGGGCGTCAAGTCCGGGGCCATCAAGCACTTCTTCCTGGTGGGCGGCTGCGACGGGGCCAAGCCGGGCCGCAACTACTACACCGAGTTCGTGGAGAAGACGCCCAAGGACACATTCGTGCTGACCCTGGCCTGCGGCAAGTACCGTTTTTACGACAAGGACATCGGCACCCTGGCCGGGCTGCCGCGCATCCTCGACGTGGGCCAGTGCAACGACTCCTACTCGGCCATCCAGATCGCCCTGGCCCTGTCGCAGGCCTTCGGCGTGGACGTGAACGAGCTGCCCATCTCCTACGTCATTTCCTGGTACGAGCAGAAGGCCGTGGCCATCCTGCTGACGCTCCTGCACCTGGGCATCAAGAACATCTATCTCGGCCCGTCGCTGCCGGCATTTCTGACGCCCAACGTGCTCGGCTTCCTCGTGGACAAGTACAACATCCATCCCATCGGCAAACCAGAGGAGGACATGAAGGCCATGCTCGGCCACAAGGCCGCCGCGGCATAGCGGCCTGTTGCAAAAACAGGCTGCCCAGGGCAGGAAGGCCCACCGGATGCGCGGCATCCATGACCAAGACTTGAGCTTTGCTCAAGCATCGCGAAGGTGGAAAGTCCAGGACGGACTTTTCAGCAATCTCATGGCTCGGCTCATGAACGCGGCTGATCGAAAGCGCCCTGGCATGGGTTCCAACTCACGCGCCCGAAGCCCGTGGGCGCGGGCAGCATCATGCCCCAGGGCCTTATGAGGCCATCCATGTATTCCGCCGACGCCACTCCAGCCAAGGAGGCAAACCGCCGCATGCTTGGAAAAGCCAGGCGAATCGCCCACGAGGTCTTCCACGACAAGCCCGGCTCGCGCTTCCGCAACTATTACCGTCGCCGCCGGGGCCAGGAGCACAATCCCGTGGTTCATACGCTGCTCTACGCCCTCGCCGCCGTGCTCCTGGTGGTGGGCGCGGCCCTGGCCGTGCTCCCCGGCCCGGCCTTCGTCTTCTTCATCCTGGCCTTCGCCATCCTCGCCGCCCGCTCGCGCCGCATAGCCGTCATGCTCGACAAGATCGAGATCTTCGGCTGGCGTCGGTGGCGCAAGATCCGGAAAGCCACCGGGCGCGACCAGACCAAGGGCTGAACCGGCCCGGAGCCGCCCGACTCCCGCGACACGGCGCGGCTCCAAAGGACCGCCTCGGCTGGCCGGGAAGGAGAGCCCTTCCCGGCGGAAAAGCGGACCCTGCTACCTCGTGGAGCGCACCTTGGACGGCTTGTCCATGGGCGCGGGCTCTTCCTGGGCCATGTTCTCGGAGCGGGGCCTGGTGTCCCCGACGGTCCGGGAGCTTGTGTCGGAGCCGGCCTGGGTCCCGCTGGCGAACCTGACGCGCTCCTCGGACCGCGGGTCGGCCAGCCGTTCGGGAATGCCCTGGCCGCCGGCTTGGCGGGACTCAGCCTCTTCGGCCTTGGCTTCCATGCGCTCGCGCGCCTGGTGCATCTTCTCGCCGGCCGTCTCCCTGGCCTCCTGGATGGTCTCGCTGGCCACTTCCCTGACCTGCTGGAGCCGCTCCCTGCCGGCCTCCTTGGCCGTATCGAGCACCTGGTCGCGGTACTGGCCCATGGTCTCGTGCTCCCAGCGCGACTCCTTGATGGCCAAACCGGCCACGGCGCCCAGAGCCATGGCCGCAAGGCCCATGCCCAGGGGGTTATGGTCGTAGCGGCGCTGGAGGTTATGGCCGGCGTGCCGGGCGTGCTCGCGCCCGCTCGCATAGTAATGCCTGGCCGATTCGCGGGAACGCTGGGCCATGTCGCTCATGCGCTCGCGATACTGCTGGGCGGACTCGCCCAGGCGCTGCCTGTACTCCTGGGCCGTCTCGCTCACGCGCTCGCGCATCTCCTGGGTCTTCTCGCCCAGGCGTTCGCGGTACTGCGACATGCGCTGCTTGTAGTCCTCCACGGTCTCGCCGGCGCGCTGCTTGAGCTCTTCGGCCTTGCCCCTGGCCTGCTCGCCCTCGCCGATCCGCGCGCCGTGGCTCTCGTACGCGCCCGAGCGCATGCCGGGCGAGGCCTCGATGCCCGTGGGCCCGCACGGCGAGGCGGTCTCCATGTACTCAGGGTAGTCCGTGCGCAAGCCCTCGGAGGAGACCAGGTAGCCGTAGTCGTAGCCACGGCGCTCCTCGCGCTTCTCCTTGCGCGAGCTCCACATGAGCCAGCCGATGCCCACGGCCGTCATGGCCGCCGGGATGGGATTATCCTTGATGCGTTCCGTCATCGAGCGGGAATATCCTTTCGCTTTCATGCTCATGTTCTCCGCCATGTTTTTGGCCCTGCCGACCGTCACCTCGCGCATCTGCTCCTTGACCTGGGCCTTGAGCCTGTCGGGCGCCAGCCTCGTGCGCACCTCGCCCGCGGTCACGCTCATCTCGGCGCGTGTGCGGCGGATGTCGGCGAGTATCTCGTCCGGGTCCCTCTTGCCGCTCTCGCCCCGCGTCTCGGTTCGCCCGCGGGTCAGCTCATTTGGCTCTTGAGCCATTCGCGATCCTCCTTGAGCGACTGCACGGTGCGCTCGGGTTTCAGGTCCACCTTCTTCATCTTGGCGTAGCCCGCTAGGGCCATGGCGCCGCCGATGACGGTCACGAGTCCGCCCACGATGAGCGCGGCGGCCCAGAAGGGCATGACCAGCGCGAGGGCCGCGGTGGCCGCCAGAAGCAGGAACAGGAAGCCCGAATAGGCGAGCACCCCGCCGATGGCCACCGATACTCCATCCTTGGCCAATTGGGATGTCTTGGCCGACATCTCGGTCTTGGCCAGCTCCATGGTCTGGGTGAAGATGCGCTGGAAGTCCCGGTACAGCTCCGAGATCAGCTCGCGCACCCCGCGCTCGGTAAAGTCCTGGCGTAGCATGTCACTGTCCTCCTGGCCCAGGGCCTATGCAGGCCTCTTGGTTGGGGCGGCCTCGGTATATCCCGGCCCGCCGTACAGACCCGATCCGGCGTATGCCCCGCTCGGCTCGGCCCCCGGGGCCATGTAGCCGGTGGAACGCTCCTGCCCCGCGTGCTCGCCCGAGAACTCGGCGCCCTGGCCGTAGCCGGCCTCGCTCTGGGAACTCTTGAGGAAGCGGGTCAGGGCGAAGCCGATGGCGAAAGCCCCCCCGAGAAAGAGGGACGGGTTCTTGCGGGCCATGTCCTTGGCCTCGCGGAGCATGTCTTGCAGGTCCCGGTCACGCATCCGCTCGGCGTAGGAGCTCAGCCTGTCCGAGGCCCGCTCGATGTATTCGGCGATGCGGCCTTCCTGATTCTGGCGCAGGCAGTCGCCCGAAGCCTTGAGGGCCGCGGCCAGGGCGTTGACCTTGTCGATGGCCTTGTCCTTCTGCTGGCCGGCCATGCGGGTCGCGCGTTCCTTTTGCGACTCGGCCGCCGAGCGCACCTCCTCCTTCATCCGCTCGGTTGACTGCTGCGCCGTGCTCCGTGTCTCTTGCGTCCGTCCAGTCGTCCCTACATTCTGGGGGCTCATCTCTCTACCTCCTCTCTTCTGTCGGATGGAAACAGCTCCGGTTTCTATAGCATGCTTAATACGCGCAGCAGTGATGAGAATCTGTAGGACAAATGCCAAAAAAAGAGTCAGGCTATCGCCAACGCAAGAATTGGGGAGAAATAGTTTTACTCCATGGACCAGCTTGGATTCTATAGAAGGCGGACGGGATGGAAGAGCTCCGGCCCCTGGACTCGGCTGGCTCAACCGTGACTGGCCATGACCGCGGTCTCGGCTATACTGACAAGATGGACCGCCGCCCGTGACGGTTTCACGGGAAACGAGGACCCCATGCGCATCCGCTGGAAACTCCTGCTGCTCTTTCTGGCCATCTCTCTGCTGCCCATGGCCATCATGCGCCTGGTCACCCAGCGATCCATGACCGAGATGGGCCGGGCGCTGGGCGAGCGCAGCCGCGAGGAGCTCGTGCTGCGCAGCGGCTCGGAGCTGGCTAGGCTGGTGGAGGACCACGCGCGCATCCTGGCCAAGGAGCGCCAGCTCATGGAGTCCATGACGCGCGTGCTGGCGCTGGAGGCCTCCTGGCGGCTCTCGGCTCCGCCGCCCGATAAGCCCGGAGACATCCTCGTGGCCGAGTCCCTGCCGGGAATGCCCGTGGGCGAGGGAATGCCCGAGGGCCAAGGCATGCCCATGGACCCGCGTTTCTGCCGCCTGGAGGAGCAGGCCGGCCCCTGCGTGCCCCTGGAGGTGGATTTCAGCCGTGCGGCCGTGCGCTTCCCGAGCCGGGGAGAGCCCACGCGGGCCGAGCGCGCTTCCGCGGCCAGGCTGGCCGCCCTGGCTCCGGCCCAGGGCCGCGCGGCGCGGGAGCTGCCCAATGCGATCATCTGGCAGCTGACCATGCTGGCGGACGGAGTCATGTCCATCCATCCGGGCATCGGCGGCCTGCCGGCCGGCTGGGACCCCAGGCGCTCGGAATGGTATCTCCAGGCGATTCAGGCCGAGGGGCCGGTCTGGACCGGACCCGTGACCGATCCCATCACGCGCCAGGCGACCCTCGTGGTCTCGACGGCCATTCCCGGCAGGGGCGGGCGTCCGGCGGGCGTGGCGGCCATGGTCATGCCCTCGGCCAGCCTCGTGCACGAGAACGAGCACATCCGGGCCATCTCCAAGGATGTCACCTCGGTCGTGGTTCGCCCTGCCGACGGCCTGGATCCGGAAAAAGGACTGGAAGTCCTGGCCGGCGAGGATGACCAGCCCATGCTCGGCCAAATGCACGTCATCTGGCTCGACAGGCAGCCGAAATACATCGGCTCCCCGGACATGGAGGCTTTTCGCGCGCTCGTCGAGGACATGCGCGCCATGCGTCCGGGCGTGCGCGTGCTGTCCTTCGAAGGCCGGGAGAGCCTGTGGGCTCATGGCCCCATCGGGCCGCGCTCTTCACTCCTGCTCATCGCGCCCATGGCCGACGTGACCGCCCCGGCTGCCGAGGCCGAGCGCTTCGTGCTGGAACGGGTGCGCAGCCAACTCAGGCTCACGGGCTGGATGCTGGCCGCCTCGGCCATGGCTGTCGCCCTGGCCTCGCTGCTGCTCTCGGGAAGGTTCGCGAGGGACCTGCACAAGCTCGTGGCCGCCACCCGCCGCCTGAGCCGGGGCGACTTCGGGGCGCGCGTGGACATCCGCTCCCGCGACGAGGTGCGCGAGGTGGGCGACGCGTTCAACGAGATGATCCCGGCCCTGGAGGAGCGGCTGGCCATCAAGGAGGCCCTGGACCTGGCGCGGGAGGTCCAGCAGAGCCTCCTGCCGGCCGAGCCGCCCGCGATCCCGGGCCTAAACGTGGCCGGGACCAGCCGCTACTGCGACGAGACGGGCGGGGACTACTACGACTTTCTGGAGGACTGTTGCGGCCGCGGCCGCCTGGCCGTATGCGTGGGCGACGTCTCGGGCCACGGCATCCCGGCGGCGCTGCTCATGGCCTCGGCCAGGGCCTTCCTGCGCTCGCAGTCGGGCCGCGCGCCTTCGCCCGCCGCCGCGTTGAGCGAGGTCAACCGCCTGCTCTACCAGGACACCTATGGCACGGGCCACTTCATGACCCTGCTGCTCATGGAGTTCGACGAGTCCGGCGTGACCTGGGCCAGGGCCGGCCACGACCCGGCCTTGGTTTACGATCCGCGCGCCGACCGCTTCGAGGAGCTTTCCGGGCCTGGCCTGGCCCTGGGGCTCGCGCCCGAGCATGCCTATGCCGACCAGCGCAGGGAGGGATTGCCTCCCGGCCTGGTCTTCTGTCTGGCCACGGACGGCGTGTGGGAGGCGCGCAACGCGGCAGGCGAGCTCTACGGCAAGGAGCGCCTGAAAGCCTGCATCCGCGAGCACGCCGCGCGGCCCGCGGCCGAGGTCGTGGAGGCTGTCGCCGAGGACGTGGCGGCGTTTCGCGGCGGCTGTCCCGGCGAGGATGACGTGACTCTTGTGGTCGTGCGCGTCACGGGATAGGAGGGACGGGTCGCGGGCGCCGTTTCCCCGCGACCCTGCCGGGGAGGCGCGTCCCCCCTGGATTCCATATCCCGCGCGGCCGGCCTCGAGGCTGGCCGCGCGGGAGGAAAGCCTTGCGGCCAGTCCCTGCCACTCGACGAACGGAAGTCTCAGCGATGGAAAAACGAGTCTCTGAGCTGTCCCATGCTCACGACTTCTGCGCAAGCCAATCCGGGGCCGGCGAGAAGGCCACCTGGCGGGTCATCGGACTGACCGCCGCCATGATGGTCATGGAGATACTGGCCGGCTGGGCCTTCGGCTCCATGGCCCTGCTGGCCGACGGCTGGCACATGGCCAGCCACGCCGGCGCCCTGGGCATAACGGCCTTTGCCTATGCCTTCGCCCGCCGCCATGCCGACAACCCCGACTTCAGCTTCGGCACTGGCAAGGTCAACGCCCTGGGCGGCTTCACGAGCGCCGTGGTCCTGGCCATGGTGGCCCTGCTCATGGCCTGGGAATCCGCCTGGCGGCTCGTGGAGCCCGAGCCCATCGGCTTCAACCAGGCCATCGCCGTTGCCGTGCTCGGCCTGCTGGTCAATCTGCTGAGCGTCAAGCTGCTGGGCCACGGCGGCCACTGCCATGGCCATCACGGTCATGACCACGATGATCAGGGGCCTGCTCATGATCATCATGGCCATGGACACGGGCATGCCCGGGAAGCGGCCCAGCACGGCCATTACGATCACAACCTCCGCGCGGCCTACATGCACGTGCTCGCCGACGTCCTGACCTCGCTCACGGCCATCCTCGCCCTGCTCACGGGCAAGTACTTCGGCTGGGTCTGGATGGACCCGCTCATGGGCATCGTCGGCTCGGTGGTCATCGCCCGCTGGGCCTACGGCCTGCTGCGCGACTCCGGGTCCGTGCTCCTGGACCACACGCGGGACGAGTACCTGCCGGCGCACATCCGGGCCCTGGTGGAGGGCGAGCCGGACACGCGGATCACGGACCTGCACCTGTGGCGGGTGGGGCCGCACCACCTGTCCCTGCTGCTCTCCGTGGCGGCCCGGGAGCCGCGCGATCCCGAGCACTACAAGGCGCTCCTGGCCGGCGTCCCGGACCTCTTCCACCTCTCCGTGGAGGTCAACCGGGCCGGCTGAGCCGTTGCGGCGCTTGCCACAACGGCTCGGAATAACGCAGCTTTCCACTTGCAAAAAACTTCCTCAACAGCTCCGGCTGTGCTAGCATGGCCTGACTCATGGCAGATGTGCCGCAGACCGCCAGTCCGGAGGTGTCCATGAAGAGGTCTCCTCTCCTGCAGCAAGTCTTCGACCAGCGGGTCACCCCGGAGTCGGAGCGTTTCAAGCAGTTCTCCCTGAAGATGGAGGCGCACAACCTGCCGCCCATCGTCATCAATATATTCAAGTATTACTACGGTCTGCTCATGTCCGGCTCGCAGGGCAAGCTCCCCGAGTCGGCCATCGAGCCCGTCACGCCCGACGACCTCAAGGACTACCTGGAGCTCGACGGGTACGAGGCCCTGGGGCGGGCCGCGCTGCCCAAGGTCTGCCTGATCAAGCTCAACGGCGGCCTGGGCACGAGCATGGGCCTGGAGACGGCCAAGTCTCTTTTGCCGGTCAAGGCCGAGATCAGCTTCCTGGACGTGATCATCGAGCAGGTCGAGCGGCTGCGCGAGCGCTACGACATCCCGGTGCCGCTGTCCTTCATGAACAGCTTCTACACGCACACGGACACCATGCTGGCCATCGAGGGCTTCGACAACGGCCGCACGGGCGTGCCTCTGGCCTTCCTGCAGCACATGTACCCCAAGATCCTGCGCGACTCCTTCCTTCCCGCGCGCTGGCCCAAGAACCCGGAGCTGGAGTGGAACCCGCCGGGCCACGGCGACCTCTACACCGCGCTGGTGACCTCCAAGACCCTCAAGCGCCTCCTGGAGAACGGCTTCGAGTACGCCTTCATCTCCAACTCGGACAACCTGGGCGCGGTCATGGACCTCAAGATCCTGGGCTACATGGCCTCCGAAGGGCTGGCCTTCCTCATGGAGGTGGCCCAGCGCACGCCGGCCGACAAGAAGGGCGGCCACCTCTGCAAGCTCAAGGCCTCGGGGCGCCTGGCCCTGCGCGAGGTGGCCCAGTGCCCGGAGGAGGAGCAGTCCGAGTTCCAGAACATCGAGAAGTACGCCTTCTTCAACACCAACTCCATCTGGCTGAACCTCAAGGTGCTGGAGAAGGTCTTCGCCTACCACGGCATGATGCCGCTCGACCTCATCGCCAACCACAAAACCCTGGACCCGCGCGACCCCGACTCGCCGCCGGTCATCCAGGTCGAGACGGCCATGGGCTCGGCCATCTCCTCCTTCCACACCGCCGCGGCCGTGCGCGTGCCGCGCACGCGCTTCGCGCCGGTCAAGACGGTCAACGACCTGCTCAACGTCATGTCCGACAACTACATTTTGTCCAAGGATTACGAGATCGTGCCCAACCCCGCGCGCACGCGCGGGCCGATCCATGTCGACCTGGACCTCGACTTCTACAAGAAGATCGACGAATTCCAGGACCGCTTTCCCGAAGGCGTGCCCTCGCTGGTCAACTGCACGTCCCTCACGGTCAGGGGCGACGTGCTCTTCAAGGCCGGCGTGGCCTGCCAAGGCAACGTGGTCGTGGAGAATCGCACGCCCAGGCAGGTCGTGGTCGGCCCGGACGATCTGGCCGAGGAGAACGCGCGCAAAGTCTTCGAATAATGTGGAGAAGGGCGCCGCCCCTCTCCACACCTCACCCCGCCAGGGCCACTGGCCCTGGACCCGTGTTTTCACAAGCAATTGCTTCCAGTGTGGTCGCTTTCGACCTAACCGGTGGCTTTGAGGCCATACGCACATGAAACGCGGGGTCCAGGGGCCCGTGGCCCCTGGTGGGTGGGGTTCGGGGAGGGCGAAGCCCTTCCCGATTCATCCGCGTGATGTCACCCGGCCTAGCCCGCCTCGGCGGCCGGCGGGAACCAGCCCGTATCCGCCACGCGCCGCTCCGGCGCGCGTCGCCCCTTGCGGCGGCGCTCGATCCCCGAGCGGCGGTCGGACGGCAGCAGCCCGCCCACCTGGCGCTCCACGAGATAGGCGTAGTAACCGTCCAGGGCCATGAGCTCCTCGTGGCTGCCCGACTCCTCGATGCGGCCGTTGCGAATGACGCAGATCAGGTCCGCGCCGACCACCGTGGACAGCCTGTGGGCGATGATGAAGGTCGTGCGGCCCTTGATGAGCCGCTCCACGGCCTCCTGGATGCGCGCCTCGGTCTCGGCGTCCAGGGCGGAGGTCGCTTCGTCGAGGATGAGGATGGGCGGCCGCTTGAGAAGCGCGCGGGCGATGGCGATGCGCTGGCGCTCGCCGCCGGACAGCCGGCTCCCGCGCTCGCCCACCACCGTGTCATAGCCGTCTTCCAGCCGCTCGATGAACTCGTGGGCGTTGGCCATGCGCGCGGCCTGCTCGATCTCCTGGCGGCTCGCCGACGGACGGCCGTAGGCGATGTTGTCGCGCACGCTCTCGTTGAAGAGCAGGGCCTCCTGGAGCACCACGCCGATCTGGCGGCGCAGGGTCTTCTGCTTGAGCTTGCGCAGGTCCAGGCCGTCCACGAGCACCGCGCCCCGCCGCGGATCGTGGAAGCGCTGCAGAAGGGCCATGAGCGTGGTCTTGCCCGCGCCGCTCGGCCCCACCAGGGCCACGGTCTGGCCGGGCAGGATGCGCAGGCTCACGTCCTGGAGCACCGGCGGCTTGCCTTCGCCCGGCAGGCCGTAGCCGAAGGTCACGCGCCGGAACTCCACCAGGCCGGTGAGCGCCGGCGCGTCCACCGCGTCGGGCGCGTCGCCCAGGTGGTCCTCGCGGTCCAGGATCTCGAAGATCTGGGCCAGGGAGACGCCGGCGGTCTTGACCGTGCGGTAGATGGACGTCAGCCCCTGCACCGGGCCGAACAGCCCGCCCACGTAGCCCAGGAAGGCCACCACCGTGCCCAGGGTGATCTCACCCCGGTACACGAGCGCGCCGCCAAGGCCCACGGCAGTGACGCGCGCCCCGGCCACCACCAGGTTCTGGAGCGCGCCCACGCTCGTGTCGAAGCCCACGCCGCGCGTGACCACGCGGTTGGCCTCGCGCACCCCGCGCAGGAAGCGGCGCTTCTCGTAGTCCTCCTTGGCGAAGCTGCGCACGGTGACGATGCCCGAGAGCACCTCGTTGAAGCGCGAGTAGAGCCCGGCCCAGCTGTCCAGCAGGACCTTCTCGCGGCGGGTCTGCTTGGGCGCGGCCAGGGCCGCGATGATGGCCGGCAGGGGCGCGAAGGAGAGCACGACAAGCGTCAGGAGCGCGTCCAGGCGGAGCATGGCCGTGAGCGCCAGGGCCAGGTAGAAGAGCGAGGGGAGCACGCTGAAGGAGATCTCGCTCACGGCGCCGATGAAGCCCTGGATGGAGCGGTCCAGGCGGGTCATGATCGCCCCCACGCCCTCCTTGCGCTGGTAGTCCTGGGGCAGGCGGTGCAGGCGCGTCACGGTCTGGTCCAGGAGCCGGTAGTGGACGCGCAGCCGCGTGCGCCAGGTCAGCCAGTTGGACACGGCCTGCACGACCTCCCGGCCCAGGGCCAGCGCGGCCAGCACGGCCACGCCGTTGAAGAGCCCCTGGGCGGCCTGGGGGCCGGTGAGCCGGTCGAAGATGTACTTCATGACCAGCGGCTCCATGGCCCCCGCGCCCGCCACGAGCAGGGTCAGCACGAGGATGACGGCGGCCGCGAAGGCGTGCGGCCTGGCGAAGCCCAAGGCCCGGCCCAGGAGGGACCAGCTGTTCATGCACGCTCCTCTCCCCCGCGCACGGGGAACAGGACATGCTACACCAGCTCGGCGGGCTGGGCCAAGGGCGGCGATTCCGCGCCCCAAACTCGCCGCACGGCCCGGAACCGGCTCCCACTTCTTCCCCAAGGTCCCGGTCCGCGCCGCGCATGCATGCCTTGACGCGCCATTTGCTTGAACTCGCCCGGCGGTTCAAGCCGGGATGGCTTCCGGTCCCTCGGGCCTAGTCAAGCGCCCGGGAGCGCATCCCGTGTCCAGCGAGTTCCGCGACACCGACATCCTCGCTCGGCGCTGGCCTGGCCGGCATGCGCGAGGCGTCCTCTGGAATCCCGGTTCTTTCGCGGCCGCGCCAATGGCCGCTTAGAGCATTTTGCTTTTGAAAATGCTCTGCAAGCCATGCCTCGGCATGGCTTGCCGCCGCGTAGGCGCAGGCGCAATTCACTTGCGCCGTCAACGCCGGAGCGGGCGTCTCAAAGTCAAACTGCTCTAGAATCTGCGCAGCTCGAAGAGCTTCTTGTTCCGCGTGGATATGATGTGGAAGTAGCGGTCCTGGGGAATGTAGATGTAGGGCACGTCCTCGGTGCGGCGGTAGAGGAAGTGCGAGAGGATCATGCGGTTCACGGCCTGGTGGCCCACGATCATGATGTTGTCCGAGTTGCCCGACAGGTAGAGCGCCTTCTTGATGCCCCGGTCCACGCGCTCCTTGAGCGTCCCGTAGCCCTCGCCCGCCGGGTAGATGTAGTTGTACTTGTCCGCGGCCCTGGCCCTGGCCACCTCGGGCAGCCGCTCGCGGATCTCCTCGTAGCGCATGCCTTCGCACTGGCCGGCGTCGATCTCGTCGAACTCGGGGAGGACGATGATCTGACAGCGGTCCTGCATGTTGGCGATGGGCCGGGCCGTCTCCAGGCTACGGCGCTTGGCGCTCGTGAACACATAGGGCAGGTGCAGGGTGCGGAAATGGCGGGCCAGGGCCTTGGCCTGGTCCTCGCCTTTGTCGGTCAACCCCGAATCGCCGCCGATGCGGTTCTCCAGGTTGTAGAACGTCTCTCCGTGGCGCAGGAGGAAGAGGTTCTTGACCCAGTCCGAGACGAGCAGGTCGCGCACCCTGACGAAGAAGGGCATGCGGCCGCTGACGCGTTCTCGCAGGATGCGGTTGTTCAGGCTGTCCAGGACCAGGTAGTTCTCCTCCTCGGACAGCGGCGTGTGGATGTGCCTGTAATAGGAGATGCGCTTCTCGAAGCTCTTGTAGGCTTCGGCCGGCGATACGTGCGCGAACTCCGAGAGCCTGGTCTTGCGCGTGATGCTCGCCGCGAGCATCTCCTGGTCGTCGTTGACGCACTCGATGAACAGGATCGGATGGTCGCCCAGCATGGCCTCGATGGTCCGCCGCCGCTTGCGGCTCACGTTGGTGGCGTCGAGGATGGCCACCTGGCCGTAGCCCGCCAGGAACTCCTTGGCCCGGCCAATGTTGATGAGCGCGATGTGCTCGCGCTTGGACACGCCGTCCTGATTGCCCGGATCGTAGAAGTCCGGCCTGGCGGTATTCTCCTTGAGCATGGAGCGCCGCAGGTCGCCGTTGTTGAAGATTTCCACGGCCATGCCCTCGCCCAGGAAGCTCTCCTTGAGCTTGGAGGCCACCGTGGACTTGCCCATGGCCGGCAGGCCGACCATGACGATGTAGAGCTTGTCCCGCGTGGTATTCATTCATTCTCCTCGTAGGCGGCCGCCAGGCACCCGGGATGCCTTCCCGGGCAGGCAGGCCGCGCCGCTCGATCCCGGGCAGCCGATACGTGCGACGCACCCGTATCCAGGATGCCTTGCAAAGAACAAGAAAATGTATATATATCTCTATTTATCGCGTCAGTCGCTACGGAGACGAAGGACTATCGCATGGGCCGAGGTTGTCCCTTCAGAAAAGGCTGTGCCTTCTTCAAGCTGTTCGGCGTCCAGCCCAGGAACGGTCTCGGAGCCATCCTGGACAGCTACTGCCTGTCGGATAACGGCTTCAGGCAGTGCTGGCGCCTGACCTACCGCCAGGATAACGGCGCCAGCCCGCCTCCCCACCTGACTCCCTCGGGTGAGCCCTGCCGGGACCACGGCTAGCCCCGCCACCCGGTCGGCCGGCGCGGAAAAGGGCGCAAGGTCTGGCCGCCTTGGGCCAAGGCCTATCGAGCATCGTCATCTCCAGTCCCCGAGTCTTGAATGCCTTTCTGGATAATAGGCATGTCCCGCGAGGATTCAAGCTGCATTTGCCCGCCGGGGCAACCGGGCGCAGGCCTTTTGCCTCAGGCGGCGAAAGCGGCTATGCTGCATCCTGGGCCAAGCATCCTTGCCGCATGACCGGGCTTGCCGGAAGCCCTCCCGCGATGCCCGCCCCGAGGTTTCCCATGGCAGAGCACCTCCCCGGACCGCCCCCAGCGCCTTACTGGAGCGCGACCGAGCGCGAGAAGCGCCAGAAGCGCTACACCGCGGACCTGCGGGGCAAGCTCCACGAGCTTCATAACGTCTGGAACGCCTTCCGGGATCGCCCGGACCTGGAGCTTGTGCGCGCAACCCACGGCCGGTTGCGCCTGCTGGCCGGGCTTTCGGCGCTGACGGGCCGCTACCCGGCCGCTCGGGCGGCCGGCGAAGCCGCGGACAAGCTGGACTCGCACCTGTCGACAGGCCTGCATCCGGCCGCCAACACGGCCAAGGGGGTCGGCCAAGCCCTGGCTGAGCTTAACGCCCTGCTCGACCCACCGACAGGCCGAGAACGCGCCCGGTGCAACTCGCACACGGCCGGCGAGTTCTGCCCGCTCCTGCGCACGGGAGACATCTACGTCCACGACTCCAACATTGAGGCCGCCAGGGAGTTGGCCGTCCAGCTCGAAGGCTTCGGCTACACCCTGCGCCTCTTTCCGGACCTGCTCTCCCTGCAAGACATGGCCATGGAGGTCCTGCCCGCGGCGGTCATCCTGGACAGCCCAGTCAGGGAAGGCCGCGAGCACGAGCTGGTGTGCATCATAGGCGAAACGGGCCTGGTGGAGGACGGGGTGCCCGTGGTCATCGTCTCGGACCGCGACGACCTCAGGCTCAGGTTGCAGGCCGTGCGCTGCGGCGCATTGGCCTTCCTGCCCAAGCCCGTCAGCCCCGCCGCCCTGGTGGACAAGCTCGACGCGCTCATTCCGGGTCCTGGACACGAGCCGTACCGCATCCTCGTGGTGGACGACGACATCGAGGCCGCCAGGCGCGCCGGCAAGGCCATCACCGAGCGCGGCTGGCAGGCGCTCGTCGTGGACAAGCCCTTGCGCGCCCTGGAGCACATGACCGAGTTCAGGCCCGACCTCGTGCTCATGGACCTGTACATGCCCGAGTGCAGCGGCATGGAGCTGGCCGAGGTCATCCGCCAGAAGGAGGAGCACCTCGGCCTGCCCATCGTCTTCCTCTCCGCGAGCCAGGACCCGGTCGCGCGCATGGCGGCCATGGGCCGGGGCGGGGACGACTTCCTGGCCAAGGACCTGGACCAGGACATCCTGGCCAGGGCACTGGAGAGGCGGCTGCGGCGCTCGCGGGACATGCGCAAGCTCATGGACCGCGACAGCCTCACCGGCCTCGCCAACCACACGTCCATCAAACTGCGGCTGGCCTCGGAGCTCGTGCGAGCCCACCGCCAGGGCGCCAGCCTGGCCTTCGCCATGATCGACCTGGACCGCTTCAAGAGCGTCAACGACACCTATGGCCATCTCACCGGCGACCTGGTGCTCAAGTCCCTGGCCAAGACCCTCAAGCGCCGCCTGCGCAAGACCGACATCATAGGCCGCTACGGCGGGGAGGAGTTCGCGGTCATCCTCGTGGACGTGCAGGGCGAGAGCGAGGCCATGGCCATCCTGGACTCCATCCGCGAGGGCTTCTCGCGCATCCGCCATCGCGGCGGCGACCGCGAGTTCAGCGTGACCTTCAGCTGCGGCCTGGCCCTGTCCAGGGGCGGCCACTGCGCGGAGGATCTGTGCGAGGCCGCGGACAAGGCCCTGTACATGGCCAAGAACCAGGGACGCAACAGGGTGGTCGCCAGCGGCAGTCCGTAGGATCAAGATCATTGACAGAGGTCGTTTTTAAACTGCCTCCGGCGGCCAAGGGGCGCGGCCCCCTTGGAGCCCCGTCTTTCAACTGCCCCACCCAGGCAATCCACTGAAATAATATCAAAAGTTTTTGTTGGAGAGAGCGCGAGAGAGGCCCCTTTTTTCAAAAAGGGGCCTCTCTCGCAAAAAGGGTTTGTCAGCAGCCGAAGGACCGCGGCCTCATCCCGGAGTCGTAACTTTCCGCCTTTTTCCCCGCTCCCGTTGGCAGGCGCATCCACATGGGGTAATACCTGACAGGATGGCGGACCAGCGGCGCCCGTTGCCACGGGATGAGGGGTAGATGACTCCGATAAGCACCGAACGCTCGTGGGAGCGGGACAGGCTCAGGGGCCAGCATGCCCGGGACCTCAAACGGTCCTTCCGGGAGATACGCCGCGCCTTCGACCTGTTCCTGGACGATCCCCAACAGGAGTCCCTGGAGGCCATCCGCCACCGGGTGGCTGAGCTGTCCTCGTCCAGCGCCTCCTTGGGCTTCGCCGACGTGAGCGCCGTGGCCATGACCCTGGAGCTCAAGCTCTCGGCCTGCCTGGAGCAGGGCGGCACGCCCGACGAGGACGCCTACCGCACCTTCCGCCATCTCCTGGCCAGCCTGGAGCATACCATCGAGATGCAGCAGCGGACCGGGCCCTCGTTCATCGTGCGTTCGGTGACCAAGATCGAGCCGCGGCCGCCCAAGCAGCGCGTGGAGGAGATCCTCGTCGTGTCCGAAGAGGCCCGCCAAGCCGGCTGGCTGGCCAGCCAGATCGCCAGCTTCGGCTATCCGGCGCGCCACGCGACCACCGAGGGCCTGCCCGCCACGCTTGCCCGCGAGAGGCCCGCGGCCCTGGTGCTCGACTGCGCCGCGATCGCGGACTGCCTGTCGCTGATCGAGGCGGCCAGGAAAAGTCAGGACAACGGGTTCGGAACCGCGCCGGCCATCCTCGTCATGGGCGGCGACGACATGCGCGAGCGCCTCGCGGCGGCCCAGGCCGGGGCCACGGCCTATTTCACCCGGCCGGTGAACGTGCCCGGCCTGGTGGACAAGCTCGACACGCTCCTGTCCATGGCCATGTCCGAGCCCTACCGCATCCTCATCGTGGACGACGACCTCACCCTGTCCAGGGTCTACGAACTCGTCTTCCAGGAGAAGGGCTGGGTGACCTACGTGGTCAACGACCCCATGCAGATCCTGGAGCCCCTGGCCGACTTCAACCCGGACATCGTGCTCCTGGACCTATACATGCCCGGCGTCAACGGCATGGAGCTCGCCGCGGTCATCCGCCAGTTCGAGAAGTACGTGTCCATCCCCATCGTCTTCCTGTCCATGGAGGAGGACATCTCCAAGCAGCTCTCGGCCGTGAGCCTGGGCGCCGACGACTTCCTGTCCAAGACCATGCGGCCCGACCACCTCGTGGCGGCCATCCAGAGCCGGGTGCGGCGCTACCGGGTGCTGCGCTCCATGCTCAACCGCGACGGCCTGACCAACCTGCTCAACCACACGACCCTCAAGATCCGCCTGGAGTCCGAGTGCAGCCGCGCCCGGCGCATCGGCGCCCGGCTGGCCTTCGCCATGATCGACCTGGACCGCTTCAAGAACGTCAACGACACCTACGGCCATCTCACGGGCGACAAGGTGCTCAAGACGCTGGCCAAGGTCCTCAAGCAGCGGCTGCGCGTCTCGGACGTCGTGGGCCGCTACGGCGGGGAGGAGTTCGCGGTCATCCTCCTGGACATCGACGGCGGCGACCACGCGGCCGAACTCCTGGACAGGATCCGCGCGGCCTTCGCAGATCTCGACCAGAACGCCAACGGGGCGGCCTTCCGGGTCACCTTCAGCTGCGGCATCGCCACCTTCCCCGAGTTCCCGGACGCGCACAGCCTGACCGACGCCGCGGACAAGGCCCTGTACGAGGCCAAGCGGCTTGGCCGCAACCGCGTGGTGCTCGCTTCGGCCGATCGGGATTAGCGCGCTTTGCAAATGAATCGAGAGAGGGCGCTGCCCTCTCTCGAACTCTCTCCCGCCAGGGGCCACGGGCCCCTGGACCCCACTTTTCTTGTGGCGGTTTGCTTGACTTGGCGGGATTGCCCTGACTCTTTCCAGAACGGATTCAGCGCGCTTTTCGCGCGCTGAATCCGTTCTGGAAAACACGGGTTCCAAGGGCCGCCTTACCATGACAGGGCCTTGGTGGGTGGGGTCTGGGGAGGGCAACGCCCTTCCCAGCTCTTGTGCGGGATTCTTACCCGCCCTTGTAGGCGAGCAGCCGCTCCATGAGCTTGTAGGCCGCGTTGCCGCAGCGGTCGTCCAGGCGGGTCAGGCCGGCGTCCAAGGCCATCTGCCTGGCCTCGGCGCACTCCTGGGCCGTGACCGCGCGGTCCAGGCCCGGCATGGCGCAGGCCTTGCCGCAGGGCCGGTACTGCTCCATGACGTTGACGTACGTGTCCTTGGACAGCCCGGCCAGGTAGCGCATCCAGTCCGCCGTGCCGGCCAGCCCCTCGGGCATGACCAGATGGCGCACGAGCAGCCCCTCGCGGGCCAGGCCCGCGCCGTCCAGGCGCAGGTCGCCCACCTGCCTGTGCATCTCGGCCACGGCCTCGCGGGCGCGCTCGGGGTAGTCCCTGGCCCCGCAGAGTCTGCCGGCCGCCTCCGGGTCCCAGAACTTGGTGTCGGGCATGTAGATGTCGATGACGCCGTCCAGCAGGCGCAGGGTGTCCAGGCTGTCGTAGCCGCCGGAGTTGTAGACCAGCGGCACGGCCAAGCCCTGCTCCACGGCCATGGGCAGGGCCTCCAGGATCTGCGCGACCACGTGCGAGGGCGAGACGAAGTTGATGTTCACCGCGCCCTGGGCCTGCAAGTCGAGCATGATCCGGGCGAGCTGCTCGGGGCTCGCTTCGGGCAGGGTTTCGCCGGGTCGGCTGATGTCCCAGTTCTGGCAGAACACGCAGCCCAGGTTGCACTGGCCGAAAAAGATCGTGCCGGACCCGCCGCGTCCCACGAGCGGCTCCTCCTCGCCGAAGTGCGGGCTCCAGCCGGCCACCTGGGCCAGGCGGCCCGTGCGGCAGAAGCCCAGCTCCCCGCGCGTGCGGTCCACCCCGCACTCGCGCGGGCACATGCGGCAGTCGGCCAGGCGGGACAGGGCCTCCTCGGCCCGCCCGCGCAGCTCGCCACCGCCGAAGAGGCTCAGGTACCTGGGCGTGCTCGCCATGGGCAGTCCTCCGGTCTTGCTCGCGGCAGCCTAGCACGAGCGCGGCGCAAGGCAAACGCGCGCCTCGGCCGGGCCTGCGTCATCGAGAGGCGTGCTGTGAACTGCCCGACAAAGGCTTGAAATTGTAGAGAATGCTCTTCGCTTGCGGACTGACTTAATCTTTATTTCAGCCGCTTAGAGTGGGTTTAGGACGGCCGCCAAGGCCGCGCCGGGCGACAGGTGGGTTGCAGGGGACCGCGACTCGTGCCTGGGTCCAGGGCGGACCCCTCGGCGCATCATGCCCCTGCATCGCACGGCAATATCAGCCGCGCCAATTCCTCCAGCACGGGCAGCAGCCTGCCGTACAGCCCGCCCGAGCTGGGCGGCGGGCCGAACAGGGCGCTCTTCTGCTGCTTGAGGCCCGTCAGGCACACGGCGTCGGGCGCCGAGGCGAGCGTCATGGCCAGCCGCTCGGCCAGCAGGTAACCGGTGACGCCCTTGTGGAACAGCTCCATGACCCTGGCGAATTCGGCGGCCTGCGCCCGCCAGTAGGCAGAGGCCGCGTCCGTGGGCGCGCAGGCCCGTATCTGGCGCACGAGGGCGTACAGGCTGGTGATGCCCGCGCCGGGGATGCCGCGCCGCCAGCCGAGCAGCCAGGGGTTGCGCCAGAAGAGCAGGAAGTGCTCCTGGCCCAGGCGCACGATGTCGGCCAGCCGCTCGCTCGTCTCGGCCAGGGCCGGGTCGTCCCAATGCACGGGCAGGCTCTCCAGGTCCCAGGCCGGCACGGGCGCGTTGAGCGCCTCCAGGCCCGAGAGGTGCGCCACGAGGTGCGCCAGCCAGGCATTGGCCGCGCGGGAAGCCGGCGTCTCCAGGTGCGCGTAGGACAGCACGGCCCGGCCGCTGCCCAGACGCGAGGCCACCACGCACGGCTGGCCGGCCATGAAGTGCGGCCACAAGCGCACGCCGTAGAGGTTCTGCCAGTCGTCCAGGGTCTCGTCGGGCAGGCTGGCCAGGGGGATGTCCGCGACCATGAGGTCCGGGCCGGGCGAGTCGTAGGCCGCGAGCACCGAGACTCCGGGGCTCGGCTCGGGATTGAAGCGCGCCGGCCACCACACGGGCAGCAGCGGCTGTTCGGGAAGGCTCTCGGGCACAAGCCCGCCGCGCTCGGCGGACAGGTTCGCGCGCATATGGCCGCTCACGAAGTGCTGCAAGCGGTCGGTGAAGCCCTTGCGCGTCCAGGGGCACAGGTCCAGGCCGCCGTGGGTCAGGGCCAGGCCCGCGCCGCCGCAGAAGCCCAGGTAGGCCCCGCCGTCGGCCACGTAGCGCCGCACGGCCGCCAGGCCCTCGCAGCCCAAGCGCTCGGCCTTGCCCCGCGCCCAGCCGCCGGGCACGAGGAGCAGCCGGGGCTTGCGGTCCAGCAGAGCGGGCATGTCCCCGGCCCTGGCCAGGATCGCGGGCACGCCGAAGGCCGCGAGCGCCCGCCACAGGAGCAGGCCCCACAGGTGCGACTCGTCCCACAGGACGGCCACGGCGTTGCAGGGGTTCGCGCGCATACGTTCCCGGAGGTATCAGGCCCGGCGGAGCGCGGCAAGTCGGACAAGCCGCTTTGGCTCGGCCGCGCCGAGGCCAGGGCCTGCCTGTGTCCGCCAGGCCCATGCCGAAGCGTGTTTTGCCTGACGGACCTTGTCTGGCGACCGGTTCGATCCGGCATGGCCAAGCCTGGACCCAATCAGGCGGAGGGGAGGCGGTCGGAACCGGCCGGGCTTGGCAGGCATGGGCCAGCGCGGCATGTTGTCTGCCGTCGGCTCGTGGTGTAAAGGCTTGGCTTCCGATATGAACCAAACGCTCGTCCCGTCAGGGCCGCATGCTATTTCCGGTCCCGACCACCCGCGCGGGACCGTTGCACGAGGAGAGACGCACATGACCACGAAGACCCTGGCCAAGGGCTACGAACCCCAAGAGGTCGAAGCCCGTTGGCGCGAGCAGTGGGAATCCGGCAATGCCTTCACCCCGGACCTGGACGCCCCCGGCGAACCGTATTCCATCGTCATCCCGCCGCCCAACGTGACGGGCGCGCTGCACATGGGCCACGCCCTGAACATCACCCTGCAGGACGTGCTCTGCCGCTACCAGCGCCAGAAGGGCCGCAAGGTGCTCTGGGTGCCGGGCGCGGACCACGCGGGCATCGCCACGCAGAACGTGGTCGAGCGCCGCCTGCTGACCGAGGGCAAGACCCGCGAGGACCTGGGCCGCGAGCAGTTCCTAGACAAGGTCTGGGAATGGAAGACGGAGTACGAGAGCCGCATCCACAACCAGATCAAGCGCATGGGCGCGTCCGTGGACTGGACCCGCTCCCGCTTCACCATGGACGAGGGCTTGTCGCGCGCCGTGCGCGAGGTCTTCGTCAGCCTGTACGAGCAGGGCCTCATCTACCGGGGCGAGTACATCATCAACTGGTGCTCGCGCTGCCACACGGCCCTGGCCGACGACGAGGTCGAGTATGTGCCGCGCACCACGACCCTGACCAGGATCAGGTACCCGTTGGCCGACGGCTCGGGCCATCTGACCGTGGCCACGGTGCGGCCCGAGACCATGCTCGGCGACACGGCCGTGGCGGTGCACCCGGACGACGAGCGCTACCAGGCCCATATCGGCAAGACCGTGCTCCTGCCCATCGCCGAGCGCGAGATTCCGATCATCGCCGACAAGTACGTGGACATGGAGTTCGGCACGGGCTGCCTGAAGATCACCCCGGCCCACGACATGAACGACTGGGAGATCGGCCGCAAGCACGAGCTGCCCATGCTCAAGGTCATCGACGACGACGGCCGCATGAACGAAAACGCGCCCGAGCGCTTCGTGGGCCTGACCGCCGAGGAATGCCGCAAGGCCATCGTGGAGGAGCTGCGCGCCAAGGGTCTGCTTGAGGCCGAGGAGTCCTACGACCACAACGTCACGGCCTGCTACCGCTGCAAGACCACCGTTGAGCCCAACGTGTCCAAGCAGTGGTTCGTGGCGGTCAAGCCCCTGGCGGCCAAGGCCCGCGCGGCCGTGGAGCTGGGCGACACGAAGATCTTCCCCGAGGCCTGGTCCAAGACCTACTTCGACTGGCTGGACAACATCCGCGACTGGTGCATCTCGCGCCAGCTCTGGTGGGGCCACCGCATCCCGGTCTGGTACTGCCAGGGCTGCTACAAGCAGTTCGCCTCGCGCACGGACCTGACGACCTGCCCCGAGTGCGGCGGAAGCGTCATGCAGGACGAGGACGTGCTCGACACGTGGTTCTCCTCGGCCCTGTGGCCCTTCTCGACCCTGGGCTGGCCCGACAAGACCCGCGAGCTTGAGACGTTCTACCCGACCTCGGTGCTCGTCACGGGCTTCGACATCCTCTTCTTCTGGGTCGCGCGCATGATGATGATGGGCACCCACTTCATGGGCCAGGCGCCCTTCCGCCACGTGTACCTCCACGCGCTCGTGCGCGACGAGGAGGGCAAGAAGATGTCCAAGTCCACGGGCAACGTCATCGACCCGCTGAACATGGTCGAGAAGTACGGCTGCGACGCCCTGCGCTTCACCCTCACGAGCTTCGCGGCCATGGGCCGGGACATCAAGCTGTCCGAGGCGCGCATCGAGGGCTACCGCCACTTCGTCAACAAGCTCTGGAACGCCGCGCGCTTCACGCTCATGAACCTTGAGGACAGCCTGCCCGACCTCGACCCGGCCAAGGCCGAGGGGCTGCACCACCGCTGGATCCTGAGCCGCCTGGAGCGGGTCAAGGTCGA
The DNA here is from genome assembly GCA_023433925.1 of Pseudomonadota bacterium. GTDB lineage: Bacteria > Desulfobacterota > Desulfovibrionia > Desulfovibrionales > Desulfovibrionaceae > Desulfocurvibacter. The sequence continues at coordinate 29,447 of JAEYTO010000060.1, forward strand.
GGTGGACAAGGCCGCCCAGGGCTACGCCTTCAACGACTACGCCCAGACGCTCTACTCCTTCGTCTGGCACGAGTTCTGCGACTGGTACCTGGAGATGGCCAAGCCCGACCTGTCCAGCGACGACGCAGGCCGCAAGGCCATGGCCCAGAAGGTGCTGTGGACCGCGCTGTCCGAGATCCTCGTGCTCCTGCATCCGGTCGCGCCCTTCGTGACCCAGGAGATCTGGAGCAACCTGCCGGCCACGCCCAAGGACGACATCTCCGCCGCGCCCTACCCGGCGAGCCGGCCCCAATGCGCGGACGCGGACGCCGAGGCGGCCATGAGCCTCTTGCAGGAGTCCATCGTGGCCGTGCGCAACATCCGCGGCGAGCTGAACATCGCGCCGTCCAAGGACCTGACGGCCATGGTCAGGCCCGCCTCGGAAAGCCACGCAACCACGCTCAAGGCCAACGAGGAGCTGATCCGCCGCCTGGCCCGCGTGGTCTCCCTGGAGGTCGGCTCCGAGGTCAAGCCGCCCAAGGCCTCGGCCTCGCAGGTCGTCCAGGGCAGCGAGCTGTTCGTGCCCCTGGCCGGAGCCGTGGACTTCGAGGCCGAGCTGGCCCGCCTGGACAAGGAGCTGGCCAAGGCCGCCAAGGACGTGGAGGTCGTCAGCCGCAAGCTGGCCAACAAGGACTTCGTGGCCAAGGCGCCCCAGGACGTGGTCGAGAAGGAAAAAGAGAAGCTCGCCACGGCCAGGGAACGCCAGGACAAGCTCGGCAAGCTCCAGGAGCGGCTGCGCGGCGTCATGGGCTAAAGCGCCCGCGTATTTATGTGGGGGGGGGGGGGGGGGGGGGGGGGGG
>JAEYTO010000064.1 GCA_023433925.1 Pseudomonadota bacterium
CCAGGGGGATAATCCCCCTGGACCCCTGTTTGGGGGGTGGCTTGCTCGAAGGGCAAGCCGGTCAAATCAATCCTGATCGCCGTCTGGAGTCGGTCCAGGTCGGACAGGCCGTCCTCCAGTTGGGCAGGCGGGACGGTCAGGCGTCGCTTGATGACAGGTGGATCGTCGGCATCAGCCGTGACTCTGATCGGCGTGAGCGGAGCGGACTCCGCGAACTGACCGGTTTGACCCGCTGGCCGCGCGCCGGCCCCGGCGGTCTCGATGGTCGCGTCCACGCCGGCCACGTGCGCCTTGCAGGCCAGCACGAAGCCGCGCTCAAGCAGCTCGCCCGGCAGAAAACCCGCGCTGTCGTGCTCGACTGCGCCGTTCGCCACGCGCACCATGCAGCTCCCGCAGGTGCCCTCGCCGCCGCAGTCCGTGGTAATGACCACGCCGGCGGCCGAGGCCGCCGTGAGGAGCGGCGTGCCCGGCGCGGCCTCGACGGAAGCGCCCGAGGGCTGGAAGGTTATGCGTGGGCGTGTGTTCATGAATGGTGGCGATTATTAGCTTATTCGCACGCTCGTGCCCGAGGCGTCGCCGCATGCGATTAGACTGGCGGCCGCATGCCGCAACTCGGGGGGACCGGGGGGACGCGTCCCCCCGGCCGCCGGAGGCATCCTATCTACCGTTTTATGCGTTTAGCCGCGTCTTGATGAAGCCCTCCAAATCGGCGGCTTCCTGCGGTCCCACGAGGACCTTCCAGCCGGGCAGGGCCTCTTCCAGCTCGCCGCTGATCTGGGCCACGAAGCCGGGCAGGACGATGGTCCGGCCCGTGAGCCGGCTCTCCACGCCGTGCTCCTTGACGAACTTGGCGATGCTTGCCGCGCCGAACTTGCCCGCGGCCCAGGCCGTGAGCACGCTCATGCCCTCGCACTCGGGCACGAGCAGCCAGGCGCTAGCGCCGCTGTTCTCGATCTCGCCCGAGACGATGAAGTAGGTCAGAGAGAAGTTCGTGGTCACGAAAACCGGCGCGTCCGGGCCGGGCTCGCCGACCGGGTAGAGCCTGGGCTCGACCTGGATGGGCTTCTGCGGGTCCGTGTACACGTTCAGGCGCAGGGTCATGAGCGCGGCGAGCTGCGCCGGGTCAAAGGATGGCAGGACGATGATCCCGCCGTACTTGTTGACCTCGGTCGCGGCGGCCACGGTGTCTTCGAGCAGGTCGCCAGAACCCAGGAAGCGGATGGACGGGAAGCCCAGGGCCTTGATTCCGTCCTTGAGCGCGGCCCGGCGGGCGATGGAGTTCGTCTGGAAGTCCTCGGCCAGGGAGTGGGTCTCGAAGTGGAGCACGAGTTCGTGGAAGTCCTTGGTGCGGATGGACTCGACGAGCGAGAGCATGGCGTCCAGGTCCGGCGCGCTCACGGCCAGGGCCAGGCCGTTTTCGCGGGCCGCCGGGATGAGCGCCTCGGCGCTCTCGGCCGTGGCCGAAGCCAGCAGCGAGCCCGTGCCCTTGAGCGCGGCGGCCGTGGCGAGCAGGCCGGAAGCGGACGCGCCGCGCGCGACGATGGGCAGGCCGGTAGCGTCGAAGGCCTTGCGGCAGAGCGCGGCGAAGATCGCGTCGTCCGCGCCGTCCTGGCTTACGGCGACCATATCGAGCTTGATCGTGTTGCCCACGCGGTCGATGGCGTAGGCCTTGATGGCGGCCAAGGTCTCGTCGATTTCGGCGACGGGCCGGGAGGTGGACACGTTCACGGCCAGGGCGGGCTGGCGCACGAAGGTCTTCTCGTGGCGGTAGAGGACCGTCTCCTCGCCGAGCACGAGCTTTTTGTCAGGCCCGAAGGAGACGCCGCGCACGGGCGGCTCGCTGGCCGCGCCGAGCACGGCCCTGGCCTCGTCCGAGGCGTGGGGGCACTCGGACAGGCTGGCCTTCTTGGCCGCCAGCTTCATGGCGAAGGCCAGGCAGGTGTTCGAGCCGCACTCCTTGCAGTTGGTCTTGGGCAGGAGCTTCTGGATTTGCAGTCCGGTCAGGGCCATCCTAGTTCACCTCCTGTCCGTCCATGAGCCTGGCGATGGTCCGCTTGAGGGCCATGGCCGCCTCGGGGTGATACATGATCAGCACGTCCGCGCCGGCGTGCAGGAAACTCGTGGCCGTGGCCAGCTCCCACAGGGCCGCGCGCTTCTTCAGCTCGCCCCAGGCCGGGAACTCGGCCGCGCTGGCCTTGAGCTCCTTGACCTTGGCGCACTCCTGGCCGGGCGAGAGGATCATGGGCTGGGCCAGCATGGCGTCGCCGCCCAGCGCCGTCAGGCGGATGCGCTCCATGACCGAGTAGGTGTACTCCAGGCCGTAGCCGAGCGCGCCGGTCATGGGGTCGATGAGGATGCGCTCGGGCTTCACGTCCATGTTCGTCAGCAGGATGTTGAGCTGCTTGGCGATGTTCACGTCGATGGGGCTCTGGGCCGCCAGCGTGTGGCCATAGGCCAGGGCCGCGCCCGCGATCTGGCGGTAGTTGTCCTGCTCGACCCAGTTGAGCAGGAGGTTCTCGCCCGCGCAGGCCTGGGCCACGGCCTTCATGACTTCGTTGTTGCGCTCGAAGTGGCCGTGGCCCGTGACGATGAGCGGCACGCCCACGGCCGCGAGCACGGACTTGACGACCTCCACGGCCTGCTCGGGCGAGCGGTTGCCGCGCTCGGGGTGCGTGCCGTCCAGGCGCACGCTGATCAGGTCCGCGCCGTATTTTTCGACGCAGGCCCTGGCCATGTCCGCCGGGTGATGGAGCAGGTCGCCGTGGATTTCGCGCAGCACGGGCGGGTATTTCTCGCCCAGCACGTCGAAGACCTCCATGGCCACGAGCGGCCGGTGCGGCATCGCGCCTTCCCACAGGTGGAAGGGCATGCACGCGGCCCCGCCGACGGTCAGCGTGTGGCTGCGCGTGCCGCCCTGCTCGCGCGTCGCGCCGAGCGTCACCGCGCGGATGGCCAGGTCGTGCTTGTCCTTGCGCACGGGGAGCTTGGAGAGCGCACCGATGCGCGCCGAGGCCATGGGAGCGATGGGCGAGGAGGTCGCGGGTTGGCCTGCGGTGGAGGCGGCGGACTGACCGGAAGAAGTCGCGGGTTGCGCACCGGCTCCAAGGCCTCCAAACCGAGGAGTGGGATCACTCGCTTTCGCTGACGCGGATGCGGCAGCGGCGGGATCGGCTCGGGCGCCAGGCGCGGCCGGGCTGGCGGAAGCGGTGGAGGCGGCTTGCGCCGGACCTTTGGCCTCCGGAGCCAACGTTCTTTGGGCCTGATTCGCGCTCAGGGCGTGCTGGTCCTGACCAGTGCCGACGCTCGGGGCCTGTCCGTCCAGGTATCTGCTCGTGAGCGAACCCACGATGTCGGCCACGATCTCCTTGACGAGCGCGCCCTTGATCTCGGCGCGCACCTGCGCGGCGACCTCGGCCTTGATCTGCTCCAGGAGCCCGGAGGCGAGCAGGGCGGCCGCGTCGCCGCCGGCAACGGAGGAAGAAGAAAGAACGGTCGCGGAGCGCGTGGGAGCTCCCTGCGCGTGCTGGTCCGACACCTGATTGCGCTGGTTCGACGCCTGAGCGGAATGGACCATGGCCTGGGCGGGCGCGGCCAAAGCCGCCGCCGCGGCCGGAGTCGGGACCTGGCCACCCACCCCCATCTCTTGCCCTGGCGCACGACTTGCCTTGGCCTGTCCCTGCGCCTGGTTATCCAGCGCTTGCACCGAGGGTCCAGGGAAATCATTTCCCTGGCGGGTGGGGTCTGGGGAGGGCAGCGCCCTTCCCAGTTCTCTTTGCGCCAGCTCCGCCATGTCTTCCATTCCGAGCGCCGGATGGCCGACCTGCTCCAGGTATTTCCTGATCTCCAGCGGGTCCGTGGCCACGGTCTCGTCGGCGATCTTGTCCAGCAGGTCGGGCACGCCCGCCTCGGCGAAGCGCTTCTTCAGGTCCGGGGCCAGCAGATCTTTCAGTTCCTTGGGCATCCACACGATGCGCTTGTGGCCGCCCTCGGCCGAGACGAACTTGCGCGAGGTCAGGAAGACCTTGCCGCAGCCCATGAAGCCCGGCGTCTGCTGGCCGCCGCCCACGTTGCCGGCCAGGGTGGAGAACTTCATGCCCACGGGCGTCTCGCCCGCGTACTCGCGGTTCACGGCCATGATGCCGTTGCACTCGGGCACGAAGCCCACGATGACCTCGAAGCAGCCGCAGCTCGTCATGGGATCGTTCATGATCGAGTAGGCCGTGATGGACTCGATGGTCTTGTGGCTCTTGGCGTGCACGTACTCGTTGACGCCGCGCCACACGCCGCGCACCGGGTCGAGGCATTCGCCCTTGGCCACGGGCTGGTTGGGGCCGGTCTCGTCGATCTCGTGGGCGGCCTTGCCGTCGAGCCAGTTGTAGGCCCCGCACAGGCCCAAGCGCTCGGGCGTGATGATGCACACGTGATCGGGCGCGAAGGACTGGCAGAGCAGGCAGGAGTAGAAGATGTCCACGGACTCGTCGGTCATGGACTCCATGCGCCGGTTGCGCTCGTCATAGACCGTGCGCGCGTGGGCCAGCCGCCGTTCCACCTCGGCCCGCTCGGTGATGAGCGTGACCCTGACCTTGTCCACGATGGCCGGGTAGTCGGACAGGAGCTTGGCGTGCAGGACCTCGCCGATGTGCTTAAGGCGCAACCCCTTGGCGAAGCCGGCCTTGGAGATGCGCAGCCAGGCGATGTCGCGCTGGCCGATGTGCATGATGCCTTCGGCGCCGTTGACCAAGTGGTGGATCTGGCGCTCCAGGATGGGCTCGAAGTCGGGCTGCATCTTGCGGCCGGCCACCTCGACCCACACGGCCAGCGGCAGGGCCGTGCCCGGCTCGACCATGTCGATGTCCGGGCCGACGATCTCGATCGCGCCGTCGGTGATGTCGGACATGGACACCGAGGTCACGAACTCGAAGCAGGGCGTGATGTTGCCGCCGAACTCGGCGTGCACGTCGGCCTTGCGGATGCGCTCGCCCTCGAAGGCCGAGCCGTAGGCCGTGGGGATGGGCACCTTGGTGATGCGCACCTTGCAGCCGCGCACCTCCAGGGCTTTCTCGACCATGGTCGCGTGGGGCACGTTGGCCACCACGTGCTCGTAGGTGCACACGCCCGTGGGCAGGATCTCGGGGATGTCCGTGTCGGCGATGATCGGGAAGCCGTAGTTGATGGCTCCGGCGGCCACGGCGTACTTGGCTGCGTCCACCTCGCCCAGGGCGAGCACGAAGGCGAAGATGCGGTTCTTGTTGTAGCGCAGGTTGGCTTCGAAGTCGCCCGGCTTGACGCCGCCGAAGGACAGGGCCGCGCGGTTGGCGAAGCCCAGGGCATAGGCCAGGGCCGAGACGTCCTTGCCGAAGGGCACCAGGCGCGTCTCCCAGCCGAGCTGCACGCCCTCCTCGGCGAGCTGCTCCGCGAACTGTTTGCCGTTGGTCTCGCCGGCCATGAACACGTACAGGTTCTTCTCTTGCAGCTCGCGGGCGATTTTCACCGCGATGGCGTTGCTCGGGGCCGCGCCGGTGATGGCCGCGAAGCCGGGGGCCGTGCCGTCCACGAACTCGACGCCGCGCTCGCGCAGGAGCACGTCCGAGGCCGCGCCTAGCCAGATGCCCGAGACCGGATTCGAGCCGAGCGCATACTTGCAGGCCTCGATGGCCTCGCAGGCGAACAGGCTGGCCACGCCCGCGTCGAGCGCGCAGCCCAGGTAGGGCAGCCAGGTGCTGCCGCCGGCATCGAGCGGCCGGGCGGGCAGCAGCTCCTTGGCCCGGCGCAATACCTGGCGTAGATCGCCCAGGGTTTCGACCTTGAGGCCGGTGAAGGAGTAGGCGATGGGCAGGAAGTAGGCCGTGTCCGGGAAGCCGGCCGGGTGCGCCTCGCCCTTGGCCCTGATGGCCGCGTCGAGCGCGCCTTCGGCCTGGGCGATCCAGCGGGCCGCGCCGTCCATGGCGCTCGTGCAGATGAGCCTAGACATGGGCGGCCCTCCTGTCCTTCATGTCGAAGAGCTTGCGCTCCTGGCTGCGATTGATGCCCAGCTTCTCGCGCTTGGCCTCGATGAGCGCCTTGATGCGCTCGGCGGCCTTCTTGGGGTCGGCGATGGTGTGGAAGCTCGCGCCGAACAGCTCGGTCGCGCCCGCATGGAGGAACTTGTCCACGTTCTCCGACCCGGAGACATGGAACGGCTGACCCAGCACAACATCCACGCCCGAGGCCACGAAGTAGCAGCCGATGGCCACGGCCTTCTCGCTCATCCACTCCGGGGCCACGCCCACGGCCGGCAGGTCGGACAGGTCGTTGCCCAGGCCGCCCTCCACGACCATCTCCGTGGCCGCTTCCAGGATGCGCGAATTGTCCACGCAGGAGCCCATGTGCAGCACGGGCGGCATGCCCACGGCCTCGCAGACCTCGCGCAGGCCCGGCCCGGCCATGGCCAGGGCCGCCTCGGGAGTCAGCAGGCCGCTTTTGGCCGAGGCGATGGCCGCGCAGCCGGTCTTGAGCACGAGGATGTCGCTCTTGATCAGCTCGCGGGTCAGCGTGAGCGTGTAGTCTTCCAGCTTCGACTTGGGGTTGTTGCAGCCCACGATGCCCACCACGCCCCGGATGCGGCCGGACATGACCGCGTCGTTGAGCGGCCGGAACGAGGCCCGGAATGTGCCGCCGAGCATGTGCCTGATGGCCGGCACGCTGAATCCGGCCACGAGCGGGCTCTGCTCCTTGGGGATGAAGACCTTGGCCGGGTCGCGGCGCGCGAAGTTGCCGATGGCGCGCAGGATGAGGTCCTTGGCGGACTTGAGGGCCTGCTTGTGGTCGAAGGAGGCGTGCGTCGCGCCGGCGGTGCGGGCCATGTCGCTCGTGGACACGATCTCCGTGTGGTAGTGGCGGGCCACCTCGGGCAGGCTGGGCATGCAGCACTGCACGTCGATGAGCATCATCTCCACCGCGCCGGTGACGATGGCCAGCTCCTGCTGCAGGAAGCTGCCGGCCAGCGGCACGCCATGGCGCACGAGGATCTCGTTGGCCGTGCAGCAGATGCCGGCCAGCCGCACGCCCTCGGCTCCGGCCTTGCGCGCGGCCTCCTGGACCTCGGGCAGCTTCGACGCCGCCACGAGCATCTCGGACAGGGCCGGCTCGTGGCCGTGGACCACGACGTTGACCGTGCGCTCGCCGAGCACGCCCAGGTTGGCCGTGCTGCGCACCGGCGCGGGGGTGCCGAAGAGGATGTCCGTGCACATGGTCGCCACGCGCGAGCCGCCCCAGCCGTCGGCCAGGGCCGTGCGGAAGGCGTGCAGGAGCACGCTTTTGTAATCGTGGTCCACGCCCATGTGCGTGCGGTGCATGGCTTCCACGACCATGCGGTCGACGCCCTGCGGCCCGATGCCGGTCGAGCGCCACACGCCTTGGCGAGATAGCGGAGCGAGCGAAAGAGTCTTGAGCTGTTCTTCCTGGGAGGTGAATTCGGCCAGGAACAGATCTGCCAGCTCCAGGGCCACGTCCTCCTTGCTCCTGCCGGCCTCCGCGACCCCGTACTTGCGGGCCGCGTCGCGCAGGGCGCGCTCATCGGTGATCCTGTAGTCGCCGCCCTTGCCCTGGGCCGCGTGCTTGAGCAGCAGCACGAGATGCCGGCCGTGGTCCGAGTGCGCGGCGGTTCCGCCAGCCACCTCGCGCAGGAAGTTGCGCGCCGCGATGGTGTCCGCGTCCGCGCCGCACACGCCGCGCGGGGCCTTGGCCGAAATGCGGCACGGACCCATGTGGCAGATGCGGCAGCAGACGCCCTGCTTGCCGAACGCGCACTGGCCGCCCTGGGCGTCCATGCGCTCGAAGCACGTCTCCACGCCGTCGCGGCCTGCCTTGGCCAGGGCCTCGATTGACGCGCGGTCGCTGGCTCTCTCTTCGGGCCGTTTGGTCTCTTTGGTCTTGCTCATGCTCTGCGTTCTCGTCGGTTGATGGCCAGGAACCGAGAGAGGGCTGCGCGCCCTCTCTCGGGCTCTCTCTCGGCAGGGGCCGAGGGCCCCTGCACCCCACATCTTGGGGTTTTGGTGTAAATACTTGGCGCTTGGCTTTTTAATGCGGCGTTCTATTTCAATCGATCAGCGGCACCAGCCGCTCGGCCACGAGCCGCGCCACGGGATTGCCAGCGCCGATCTCCAACAGACTTCGGCCGCTCTCGCCGAACCCGGCCAGCTCGTCGTCATCGGGCAGGCCCAGGAGCAGGTCCGCGCCGGTCGCCTCGCGCAGCGCCTCGGCCTCGGCCGGCATGGCCCGGCGCAACCGGTTCACCACCAGGGCCAGCTTTGCATGCTCGATGCCCATCTCGCGGGCCAGGCCGTGCAGCCGGGCCATGGTCTCGATGCCGCGCCGCGACGGGTCGCCCGCGAGCACGAGCAGGTCCACGCGGGTCACGATGCGCCGGGACAGGTTCTCCAGCCCGGCCTCGTTGTCCAGCACCACGTAGGGGTAGCTGCCGGCGATCTCCTGGAGCACCTCGCGCAGGACGTTGTTGGCGTAGCAGTAGCAGCCCGGCCCCTCGGGGCGGCCCATGGCGATGAGGTCGAAATCCTGGGCCTCGACGAGCCCCTCGGCGATCTTGATCTCCAGCAGCTCGCGCTTGGACATGCCCGAAGCAGCGGCGCGCGCGCCTTCGTCGCGGGCCTCCTCGCGCAGCCGGCCCACGGTGCGCTCGGCCTTCACGCCGAGCACGCCGTCCAGGCAGGAGTTGGGGTCCGCGTCCACGGCCAGCACCGGCCGCCGGCCCGTGCGGATGAGCGAGGCCACGAGCAGCCCGGCGAGCGTCGTCTTGCCCACCCCGCCCTTACCGGCCACGGCGATGATGCGGCTCATGCAGTCCTTAGAAGCCGTACGTCTTCTTCAGCGCGGCCGACAGGTCGCGGGTCATGGCGAAGACGCGCTCGGCGTCGGCCACGTCCATGGAGCCCGTGCCGCAGGAGGGCGTGACGATGGCCCGCTCGGCGATGAGGCGCTTGTCGATGCCCTTGGCGGCCAGCCGGTCGGCAAGGCTTTCGTACAGGGCGACGAGCGAATCAACGCTCTGCTCGCGCACGGCCGTGGAGGTCGGCACGAGGCCCCAGGCCAGGGCGCCGCCGCGCTCGAAGAGCGTCCTGACGGCCTCGGGGTACATGAGGATCGTCTCGCCATAGCCGAAGGCGTCGAAATTGACGATGTCCGCGCCGGCATCCACGAGAATGGACCATTCGGTGTTGCCGCAGCAATGCACGCCGGCCAGGCCGCCGTCCATGTGCACAGCCTCGACGACCTCGGAAAGGCGGGCCACCACGTCCTCGCGCGTGACCGAGACGTAGGTCGAGCTGCCGAAGGCCGACAGGATGGGCTCGTCGATGAAGCAGATGACCCGCTCGGCAAAAGGCTTGAACAGCTGGACCTGCCAGCGGCACTTCATGGCCAGGGCCTTGACCACCATGTCGAGGAATTCCTCGTTGTAGTAGATGGCCCGTTTGCTCTCGTCCGTGGTGGTCAGGGCGAAGCTGATGGGGCCGGTGGTCTGAACCTTGACGAAGGGCCGCATGCCGTCGATCCGTTGCCGAAGCGCGTAGAGGCCTTGGGCGAACTTGGGGCTGATGGCCAGGGCCGAGCAGTCGCCGCTGCCCGCGTCCGGGTCCATGGCCGCGATGTACTGCTCGTAGAAGGCGGCCAGATCCTCGGAGTAGTCGCCCGTGGTGTCAAAGTACATGCGCTCCTTGACGCGATCGATGACCACGCGCGGCATGCCCTCGCTGTACTGGACCTCCATGCCCTCGTTCATGCCCGTGCGCGGGAGCTGCGGCCAGATGGGCGCGTCCGGGATGGACGCGAGCACGATGTCCACGGCCTTGGTCGCGTCGGTATGCGGCATGCTGCCGATGGCCGTGGCCAGGAATCTCGGGTGGAAGCTCATGACTGCGCTCCTGCGGGCGTATGGCGTTGAATCCGGCGAGGTTTTCCTAGCATCCTGGAGCATTGAAGGCCAGTATTTATGCGGTCGGGGATATGCCGCGACAAACGGCACGGAGGCTTTGCAGCGCAGGAGCGCCATACTGGGCCTCGTGCGGGAGCAGGCGGGCAGGGTTATCCGGCTGCGCAGGCGCACGCCGCCGGGATCAGCGGCGGGGCGGATCAGTCCTGGTCGACCGGCCGCTCCAGATTGCCGGGCATGGCGGCCACGAAATCCCTGAGCTCGTCGCGCACGCGGCGGTAATGAGCCAGGGCCTGCTCGTCGTCCTTGGCGTCCTGGGCCAGCTTGGGCGGGTCGTCGAAGCCCGCGTGCAGCCGCCGGACCAGGCCGGGAAAGACCGGGCAATTCTCCTCGGCGTGCGCGCAGAGAGTGATCACGTAGTCGAAGTCCTGGGCGGGCAGCTCGTCCACGGTCTTGGAGAACTGGCCCGAGATGTCCACGCCGGCCTCGGCCATGACTTGGATAGCACGGGGATCCATGCGGCTCTTGCGCACCCCGGCCGAGAAGGGCTCGATCTCGCCCGCCTTGAGCTTCCTGGCCCAGCCCTCGGCCATCTGGCTGCGGCAGGAGTTGCCCGTGCACAGGAACAAGATCTTGAGCTTGCCCATGTCAGCCTCCCTGTCGATCCGGCTTGGCGGCTTTCGGCCTTTGGCGAACAGGCCCTGGCTGGCCTCCGGCGATACTACGCGAGTTTTCCGCCCGCGCGAGCCTCTTTCCCGCCATTGCGCAGGAGGAGCCACGCGCCTATGGCGATCATGGGCAGGGACAGAACCTGGCCCATGCTCAGCCAGCCCAGGGCCACGAAGCCGAGCTGCGCGTCCGGCTGGCGCGTGAACTCCACGAGGAAGCGGAAGCTGCCATAAAGCAGCAGGAACAGCCCGCCCACAGCGCCGCGCGGCCTGGGCCTGCGCGAGTAGAGCCAAAGGGCGCTGAACAGGACGATGCCCTCCAGGCAGGCCTCGTAGAGCTGGCTCGGGTGGCGCGGAAGGCCGCCGGAGGCCTGGTTCGGGAAGACCATTGCCCAGGGCAGGTCGCTAGGCCGGCCCCAGAGCTCGGAGTTGATGAAGTTGCCCAGTCGGCCGAAGAACAGGCCGGGTGGGACGAGCGGGGCGATGAAGTCCCCCGTGTCGAGCGGGTGCAGGCCGCGCCGCCAGGAGAACAGAAGGATGGCGCAGACCACGCCGATGAGTCCGCCGTGGAAGGACATGCCGCCCTGCCAGAAGGCCATGATCTCCAGCGGACGGGTCGCGTAGTAGCTGAAGTTGTAGAAGAGCGCGTAGCCGAGGCGTGCTCCGAGCATGAGTCCCAGGAGTATCCAGAAGAGCAGGTCCTGGAACATGGGCCTGTCCAGCTTCGTCCAAGGCATGGACGCGCGACGGTTGCCGAGCAGCCAGGCGGCCGTGAAGCCGAACACGTACATGAGCCCGTACCAGCGCACGGCCAGCGAGCCGATGCGCATGGCCACGGGATCGAACTCGGGAAGGATGATCATGCGGTTTCCTCGGGATTCAAAAGCCGCCTGAGCGAAGCTATTTCGGCCCGGCCTTGCAGGTCACGTGGCACACGCCGGCGGGCGTCTCCACGGCGTGCGGGAAGTATTTGCGCCGGAAGGCCAGGGCCACGTGGACCAGGCCGATGAGCACAGGCACCTCCACGAGCGGGCCGATGACGGCGGCGAAGGCCACGCCCGAGTCGATGCCGAAGACCGCGATGGCCACGGCGATGGCCAGCTCGAAGTTGTTGGAGGCCGCTGTGAAGGAGAGCGTGGTGGACTGCTCGTAGGTCGCGCCGACCCTGGCCGACAACCAGAAGGAGACCAGGAACATGACCAGGAAGTAGACGCACAACGGGATGGCCACGCGCACGACGTCGAGCGGCAGCTGCACGATGTGCTCGCCCTTGAGGGCGAACATGACCAGGATGGTGAACAGGAGGAAGACGAGCGTCAGCGGGCTGATCCTGGGCACGAAGACCTGCTCGTACCACTCGCGGCCCTTGGTCTTGAGGCCCACGTAGCGCGAGATCATGCCGGCGATGAAGGGTATGCCCAAATAGATGAACACGCTCTGGGCGATCTGGCCCATGGATATGTCCACCGCCGCGCCCTCCAGGCCGAACCAGCCCGGCAGGAGCGTGATGAACACGTAGGCGTAGACCGAGAAGAAGAGCACCTGGAAGATGGAGTTGAAGGCCACCAGGCCCGCGCAGTACTCGCAGTCGCCCTCGGCCAGGTCGTTCCAGACGATGACCATGGCGATGCAGCGGGCCAGGCCGATGAGGATGAGCCCGACCATGTACTCGTGGTGGCCGGAAAGGAAGGCGATGGCCAGCAGGAACATGAGGACAGGGCCGATGATCCAGTTCTGGACCAGTGACAGCGCCAGGACCTTCGTGTTGCGGAAGACCTGGGGAAGCTGCTCGTACTTCACCTTGGCCAGGGGCGGGTACATCATGAGGATGAGGCCCAGGGCGATGGGGATGTTCGTGGTGCCCACCTGGAAGACGTTGATCACGTCGCGCACGCCCGGCATGAGCCAGCCGGCCATGACGCCCACGAACATGGCCAGGAATATCCACAGGGTCAGGTAGCGGTCCAGGAACGAGAGGCGCCTGGTCACGGATGCGCTCATGCCTTTCCTCCGGCGCTGTCGGGACAGCGTTCAGCAGTCGGTTTCGATGCCAGGTGGCGCTCCAGGGCGGCCGCGTCGCTCTGGGCCTCGGGCAGGTTGGGCAGCTCGCGGCGCAGGATTTCCCGCAGGGCCTCCTGCAACGGCTGCCCGCCCTGATCCAGCCTGTAGTACGTCCATTTGCCCTTGCGCCGGGCAAGCACCCAGCCGGCCTGGCGCAGGATGGACACGTGGCGCGAGACCGTGGACTGCGGCAGGCTCAGGGTCGCGGTCAGATCGCAGATGCACAGCTCCCGGCCGCCCGCCGAGGCGAGCAAGGCCAGGACGCGCAGGCGCGTGGCTTCGGACAGGGCCTTGAGCATGGCCGCCGTGGATTCCATGCGCGCAACATATCCGGATGAGCGGATATGTCAAGGCGTGGGCAAGCCCGTCTTGCCCGCGGCCAAGCCGTGGCGCGCGGCGGATGGGCGTTCAACGGCGAATGGAGACAGGCTTCAATCTTGGCTCCCGCCCTTGTCCTCGGCCTTGCGGCGCTTGCCGCGCTTGGGCTTGCGCCCGGCCTCGAACTCGGCGGCGCTTGGCGGGCCTTCCACGGAACCGTCGGCCCCGGGTCCGCCCCTGGGCTCCGGATCGATGCCCTGGCGCAGGCAGCGGCCCCAGAGGTCGCGGGCCAGGACGCGCAGCTTGGCAGGGTCGTGCAGATTGGCCAGGGACGAGGCCCTGACCTTGGCCCGCATGTAGCGCTGGAGCACGCCGGGCGACCAGTCCAGACGCCGGGCCAGGGCCAAGATGTAGCGCTTCTGGCGCACGTAAGGGTCGCTCTCGGGGATATCCAGGTAAGCCGGCCTGTCGGACAGGTCCAGCGGGCCGCGCCAGCCCCGGCGCAGGAAGTGCGCGAGCAGCTCCGCGAGCTGAGCATCCGTGAGCTGGGCCGCCGAGGCGACGCCGAACAACTCGCGCAGCGTGGACCGGTAATCCTCCTCGCTCAACCCCAGGTCCTTGCGGGCGATGTGCACCTTGGCCAGCAGGGGCCGGCGGGCTCCTTGGCTATCCATGGCTGCCTCCTCCACGGGCTGCCCCCCACCAGCACTGGCATACACGCTTGGCCGGCGCGAGGCACGCGCGAAAAAAGGCGGCGCGGCCATCAGGCCGCGCCGCCGGAGGACGGCGGACACTGGCGCGTCGTGGAGGGCTACAGTTCTTGCATGACCCAGACCGCGCGGCCCACGCAACGCTGCTCCTTGAGGGCCTGGGTCAGGACCGTGTCGGAGAAGCGCGGGTCCATGCTCGCCAGCCTGTAGGAGGAGGTGTGCATGTCGTGGAACACGCGCTTGATGATCAGGCCCTCGCGCGGGATGTGGAAGGCGTAGATCTCGCCGTCCACGATGTTCTTGCGCGCCGTGTCGATGCCCACGAGGGCGCCCTTGCGGATGAGGGGGGCCATGTCCACGCTGTCGATCTGGACCACGTGCACCGTGGGGCGATGGAACATGGCCGGGATCTCCATGTGGAAAATCTGGTCGGGCTGCCATGCGCCGTCATCATCCTCGCGGCCCTGCATGCTCGACACGCCCATCAGCCGGGACGACGAGGGCAGCGTCCCGGGCTCGTTGTCGAGGCCCCTGGCCGGGGTCGCGCCGGGCTTGAGATAGACGGGGCTCTCGCCCTCCAGGAGCCAGTCGGGGTTGAGACCGTAGGCCTTGAAGAGCTTCATGAGCCAGTCGGCGGGCACGGAGCCGCGCCGCTTGGCGTCCGAAATGCTCGACTGACGTATGCCCAGCACCTTGCCCAGCTCCACCTGCGTCTTGACGCCGGTGGCCTTGCGTACACGTTCCAAAAAAAGATCAAACGATGATACCATAAAATCGGCTCGCTCTCGCTATTCTATTAAGGGGGAGGGTGAGAAAAAAACTAGTTTAGTGTATGGGGCCGGCCAAAACAAGGCAAGCGCCTTTCGCGACCATTCGTGCCCTCCTGGCGTTTTTGGAGCGAGATGTAGTCCGCGAGGTCCGGCGGCATATCGGGAGCGCGGACCGCACGCGCTCCGGGGGGGGAGCCTCCGGCTGGCCGGAAAGACCATCGGCCGCGCGAGGCCCCAAGGCCGGCAGGGTCTTTTCAGCAGGCAGTCCTTTCTGTAGGGATGGACTGTCCCGGCTATCCGGGAATGCTTGGCGCACGGCCTGCCGCGGCAGTGGCAGCCGGCCGGGAAACATCGACAGCCGAAGCCGCCCGAGGGACGCGCCCGCGCCCTTGGGTGAACCGCGCCGCACACGGGAGCGGCATACTTATGAAGCGCACCGCCGCACTCCTCGTCGCCCTGGTCGGGGCGGCCTTCTGCTCCCTGGCCGCCCTGGGCGTCACGGAGGCCATCTGCGTCACGGCAGGCTGCGCCGTGTTCAAGGGCACGACGGTGCTGGGCATCGACCTGTACTGGATCGGCGTAACCTTCTTCCTGCTCCTGGCCGCGCTCCTGGCCCTGCCGTCCATGCGGCGGACCCTGGCCCGGCCGCTCGTCTGGCTCGTCGTCCTTGGCCTGGCCCTGGACACGATCCTTCTCGCCATACAGGCCGTAAGCCTGTCCTGCCTGAACTGCCTTGTGTTCGCGGTCCTGCTCGGCGTCGTGGCCGCCTTGCTCCTGCCGTGGCCGCCCGTGCTCCGCAAGGTCCTGGCGGTCTGGGCCGTGCTCCTCGTGGCCGCCCTGGCCGGACTCCTGCGGGACGGTCTTTCCCCCGTGGCCATCCACGGCGACGAGGACGCGGCTATCAAGGTCTTTTTCGCGCCGAGCTGCCCGGCCTGCCGGGAGGAGCTGACCAGCCTGGCCGCCCGGCCCGAGCTTCACGGCCTGTTGGCGCTCTATCCCATCGCCAGGGACGACGGCGACCTGCGCGGCATCCTGCGTTTCCGCCGGGTTCTGGACCAGGGCGGCGACCTGCCCGCGGCCGTGGAGGCCTGCTTCTCGCGGGCCGAGGCGGGCGGGCCGGAGCCTGGATTATCAGACTCCCTGGGCCTGCGCCTGGCCTCCTTTCGCAACAAGGTCTTCCTGGCCAGGGCTGGAGCCGCCAGCATCCCCTATGTGCTGACCACCTCGCCCGCGCTCCTGCATGCCGGGCCACGACCGGAAGGGCAGCCTGCCGCCCCGGGCCGGGCCGGGCCGGAAGACGGCGCGCGCGCCGTGCCCGCTGCTCCCGACGAGGGCTGCGGCTACACCCGGGACGGCATCTGTCCGGACTATCCCCAGGCCGAGCCCCAGGCCGAGCCGGTCCCGGACCTGTTCGGCCCAGGCCCGGCGCAGAGCCCGGTGCGCTAGCGCGCTTTGCAAATGAATCGAGAGAGGGCGCCGCCCTCTCTCGAACTCTCTCCCGCCAGGGGCCCTTATCCAGATAGGGCCCCCTGGACCCTTCAGGCTATTGCAGCGAGGGACGGTTTTCTCATCTCAATCGCAAATTGCTGTAGCCCGCTTCCTTGCCAAGGGATCGGCATCCTGCAACCAGGGCAGGGCGGCGCCTCTCAAGGCGCTCGGTCTCGCCGGAACGGGAAGCGGATGGGCTGGCTCGTGAGCGAAAGGCTCAGTGCAGGGTCGGGCCGAGCCAGGGGCAGGCGTCTTCATCGCCCTGGCGGAAGCAGTCGTCCACGCAGTTGGAGAGGAGGCGGTAGGCGCCAAGGCCCAGGGCCCGCAGCCAGAACATCTTCTCGGGCAGCATGCCGTGGTTGGCGGAAAAGAAGCGGGCCTTGACGGTCTTGCCCTCGTAGAGATCGCCCAGGCCCAGGGATTCGGCGTCCAGCACGGGCTTGAGCGTGGCGAGCAGGGTGTGCATCTCGTCGATGAGCCTGTCCATCTGGAAGGTGCGCAGGACTCCTGGGAAGCGCTCGTTCCGCTCCAGGCTCTTGGCTCCGTCCTCGCGGAACTCCGGGACCAGGCAGACCGAGAACAGGGAGAAGAGCCGGCCGCCGAGGTCGCCGATGACCTGGCGCTGGAGGAACTCGTGCTCCGGGCTGGACAGCCTAGTGCGCATGGCCTGGGCCAGCTCCACGGCGCGGTAGTGCTCGTGCAGCGCCGCCACGACGCGCGGGAAGGGCACAAGGCGCATGTAGGGGTGAATGGCGAAGCGCCGTTCGTACATGGATGAAGTCCTCCGGGAACCGGCGGACCTTATCCAAAGTCCGTTGTCTTGACAATCGTGCGGCGAGCCTGCGTCCGGCGCCCGTCGCGTTCTCGCTGGGGCCTGGACTACGCCGGGCCGAGATATCGCCGCGCCTCGGGCAGGTGCCTGCGGATATCCTCAATGCGCTGCTGATCCGAAGGGTGCGTGGAGAGAAAGGCCGGCGGCTTCGCGCCTGGGGCCTGCATCATGTTCTGCCACAGATCGATGGCCGCTTCGGGCGGATAGCCGGCCTTGGCCATGAGGATGAGGCCGATGCGGTCGGACTCGCTCTCCTGGGTGCGCGAGTAGGGCATGACCACGCCGTAGTTGGCCGCGATGCCGAAGGCCTGCATGACCGTGGGGGACAGGCCTAGGGTCGAGCCGGCCAATCCCGTGCCGAGCTGGGTGGCGGCGGCGACGCTCATGCGCTCCGGGCCGTGCCTGGCCAGCACGTGGGCGATCTCGTGGCCGATGACCGCCGCGAGCTCGTCCTCGGTCCGCGCGTACTTGAACAGGCCTTCGTAGACGAAGACGTGCCCGCCGGGCAGGGCGAAGGCGTTGGGGATGTCCTGGCCCACGAGATGGAATTGCCACTGGTACTGGCTCTCGGTCACCGCGGCGATCCTGCCGCCCACGCGCTGGACCATCCGGGCCTGGGGCGTGCCGGTGACGATGGGCTCCTTGGTCAGGATCTCCTGGGCGGCCTGGTTGCCCATCTGCGTGGCCTGATCGTCGCCCACGAGCATGAGCTGCTGTCGGCCGGTATAGGGGGCCTCGGCGCAGGCCGCGACGAGCATGACGCCCGCCAGGCCCAGAAGGAGGCAGGCCGCGACGACACGGGTGGTGACTGCTTTGCTGTTCATGACATGGTAATTAGCCAGCGCGGCCGTCGCGCGCAAGGGGTGCGACTCTCACGCCGGCCGCTTTTTCACGCCCCGAGGCGCTCAAGAAGGAAAAGCTCCTCCCGATTGACCCGCTTGTTGACCTGCCCGTAGCGCGCCGCGCGCCACACGGCCGGATCAAGGGCCGCGCACCAGGCGGCCACGGCCTCGCCTTCCTCCAGGCCGCCGGGATGCCCGGTGTAGACCGCCACGGAAACCACTCCGCCAGGAGCCATGAAGGGAACCAGCGCCGTCAGCGCGGCCAGGGTCGTGCCGGGCCGCGTGGTCACGCGGCGGTCGCTGCCCGGCAGGAAGCCGAGGTTGAACGTGGCCGCGCGCACCCGCCCCAGGGACAAGGCGGGCAGCAGATCGGCCAGGGTCTCGTGCCCCGCGTGGAAGATCTCCACGCGGTCGAGCAGGCCGGCCCCGGCCAGCCGCGCCCTGGCCCGGCGTATGGCCGGCTCCTGGACATCGAAGCAGTACACGCGGCCCTCGGGCCCCGCGAGTCCGGCGAGCAACTCGGCATCGCGGCCATTGCCCAGCGTGGCGTCCACGG
Source organism: Pseudomonadota bacterium (assembly GCA_023433925.1). Lineage (GTDB taxonomy): Bacteria > Desulfobacterota > Desulfovibrionia > Desulfovibrionales > Desulfovibrionaceae > Desulfocurvibacter. Next base: position 18,171 of record JAEYTO010000064.1, read on the forward strand.
CCAGGCCGCCGCCATGCAGGGCCTGGCGCAGCACTGCCCTGGAGAACTCGAGAAAGCCCGGTATGCAGCTCATCAATGCCTCCGTGCGCTGTCCGGCCAGAGGCCGGTCGTCGCAATACCTACGAGGTCGGGCATGGGCGTGTCCATGACCCGATCCAGATTGAAAAAAAGCTGGAGGAGTTCCAATCCATCGCGTATTGGATTATAGGGTTGGCGGTATTGAAATAATGCCTCTAATGCTTCGGGGTGCCACTTGCACGACATGCGCACAAGAGAGCAGCTCCTCCTGGAAATCCCCGAGCTGCGCACGCAGCTCGAACGGCTGCGCTATCCCTTCGGAGGCTCGTCCCGGCATTGGCAGGAGGCCAGCCAGGTGATCCTGGACTCCATCCTGGACTCCATCCCGGAGGGCGTCATCGTCTCGGGCGGCCCGCCCAAGCTGCCTGTCCTGAGCATGAGCCGCTACGGCCGCGAGATGCTCGGCCGCGACGGCGACGTCCTCGGCTTCGGCCTGGCCGACCTGTTCGGGCCTTGGAACATGCTCCACGAGGACGAGTCGCAGGGCCTGGGCCTGGAGGATTTTCCCCTGTACCTGGCCGTCACCGACCGGCGCGTCGTCCGCAACCGCGAGATGACCCTCGTGCGGCCGGACGGCGCGCGCATCCCGATCCTGTGCAACGCCGCGCCCATCCTGGGCCAGGGCGGCGAGGTCCTGGGCGGCGTGTGCTCCTGGCGCGAGATTCCCGAGCTCAAGGAGGCCGAGAAAATCCTCCACAAACGCCACCAGGAGTTCAAGGCCCTGGTGGAGAACAACCCCGACGTCATCGCCCGCCTCGATCCCGGCCACCGCTTCCTCTACCTCAACCCCGCCTCCGAGGCCCTGTCGGGCGTGCCGCCGGTCATGCTCATCGGCAGGCGCTTCCAGGAGGTCATCAAGAGCCCCGGGGAGGAGATGCACAGCGCCGAGAAGACCATCGAGCGCGTCTTCCGCAACGGCCGGGAGGACTCGGTCGAGCTGTCCATCCGCGTCAACGGGCGGCGCAAGGTCTTCCAGATGCGCGTCGCGCCCGAGTTCGACGCCGACGGCTCCATCCGCACGGTGCTGTGCATCGCCCGCGACGTGACGCGCATCCGCCAGCAGGAGCAGCTCCTGCGCAAGGCCAAGGAGGAGGCCGAGCTGGCCAGCCGCGCCAAGAGCGAGTTCCTGGCCAGCATGAGCCACGAGATCCGCACGCCCCTGGGCGGCATCCTGGGCATGACCGAGCTGCTCATGGCCCGCGTGGCCGGCGACCGCAACCAGTCGTACCTGGAGCTTATCGACAACTCGGCCATGAGCCTGCTGGGCATACTCAACGACATCCTCGACCTGTCCAAGATCGAAGCCGGCAAGGTCGAGCTTGAGCCCGAGGAGTTCGAGTTCCACGACGAGATGCATACCCTGGCCGAGACGTTCCGCGTCCAGGCCGAGAAGAAGGGCCTCGGCTTCGAGGTGCGCCTGGACCAGGCCATCCCGCCGCATCTTCACGGCGATCTGGAGAAGCTCAAGCAGGTCCTGCGCAACCTGCTCTCCAACGCGGTCAAGTTCACGGACCAGGGCGGCGTGACGCTCGCGGCCGACCTGCTGGGCAAGAGCGGTGAGCAGTGCCGCCTGCGCTTCACCGTGCGCGACACGGGCATCGGCATCCCCAGGCACAAGCAGAAGAGCCTGTTCGGCATGTTCGAGCAGCTCAGCGACCACATGCGCAAGAACAATACCGGCACCGGCCTGGGCCTGGCCATCTCCAAGCGGCTGGCCGGCATGCTCGGCGGCGACATCACCGTGGACAGCGACCAGGGCAAGGGGAGTACCTTCACCTTCACCGCGACCATGACCTGCGCCAATGGTCCGGTCCGGCAGGCGGCCTGCCGGACCGACGCCTCGGCCCTGGCGCACCTGCCGCCCCTGCGCATCCTCGTGGCCGAGGACAACCCCATCAACCAGATATTCATCCAGGCCCTGCTCCAGGACGCGGGCCACGACGTGCGCATCGCGCCCACGGGCCGCGAGGCTTTGGATATCCTGCGCCGGGACTCCTTTGACTGCGTGCTCATGGACGTGCAGATGCCCGAGATGGACGGCATGGAGGCCACTCGGCGCATCCGCGCCCTGGAGCCGCCGCGGCGGGAGGTGCCCATCATCGCCCTCACGGCTTACGCCATGAAGGAGGATCAGGAGCGCATCATGGGCTCGGGCATGGACGGCTACGTGACCAAGCCCGTGGACATAGCCGAGTTCAGCCGCGTGCTCCGCGAACTGCTGGCCAAAGCCCGGCAAAGCAGGCCCTGCGCGGTCTCCGGATCGGTCGAGCCTGGCTGAGGCGTCATTTCCTAGCGGCTACCCCTTGCCTCCGGGCCGGCAAATGCATAGGCTTGCCCGACCGAGCGCCACAAGACGACGCAAAGCCTTGTGGTGCTCTCATTTTTTTCAAATCGAATATTTTCAACCTAGAACCGGACGGAAGGATTCGTGACGCATACGGCAGGAGACTTCGTGGAATCGCAGTGCGGCAAATGCGGCGACGCCACCCGGCACGCCGTCGTGGCCGTGGTGAACGGAGAGGTGGTCAAGGCCCAGTGCATGATCTGCGGCTCGACCCATAAGTACAAGCCCAGCAGTCGTCAGGCCAAGGCCGACAGTCCCGGCACCATGCGCCGCAGCAAGACGCCCTCGGGCGTGTCCACGACCCGCGTGGCGCCTCCCGGCGCGCCCAAGGCCACGTCCTCGTCGGGCAAGCCCGCCCGCGCCCGCCGGGACTGGGAAGAGCAGATCTCCAAGCGCGACCAGTCGCAGGCCAAGCCCTACGACATGGGCGGCTGCTTCGCCGAGCAGGAGCTCGTGGACCACCCCAAGTTCGGCGTGGGCATCGTGACCAAGACCACCCGGCCGGACAAGATGGACGTGCTCTTTCAGGAAGGCCCCAAGGTCCTGCGCTGCAAGGTGGCGTAAGCAGTCGACATGCTTCCGGCGGCGGGGGATGGTTGACTCGGGCCGTCCTGGCCCTCGCCCTTCGGGCGTCGCCCAGGGCGGCGACGTCCAAGAGTGCTTTCCTGCACTCTTGTCCCCGGACCCGGATTCACGGATTTCGACTCATCCCGCAAAGGCCACGCCCGGTTCCGGCC
>JAEYTO010000065.1 GCA_023433925.1 Pseudomonadota bacterium
GATGAAGGGCATGGCGCCGTCGCCGTCGTCGTTCTGGGAGCTGTAGACGCCGAAGCCCTGCAGCGTGGCGAAGTCAAGGCCCTTGAACTCGACCATGGCGTCGATCATGAAGCCGCTGGTGCCGTCATCCAGGCCGTCGTAGCCGTCGTCGGCGGAGCCGTAGACGAAGTCGGCGTAGATCACGATGGGATCGAGCATGTCCATGTTGAAGCCGGCGCCGGCCCACCAGACATTGGAGTTGTCGCCTTCGGCCGGGTCGCCAAGGCCGCTGTTCTCGCCGATCAGGCCGTAGGAGAACCAGGGGGCGATGGTCATGCCCTCCAGCTTCACGGGCACGGCGGCCAGGAAGACGTCGGCGTCGTTGCCGGAGGTCGGGGTGGCGGCCTCGAGCAGGCGGGTGTAGACCAGGGTCAGGCCGATCACGTCCGTGATGGGCGTGGACACGGCGATGGCGCCGGCGTCTTCACCGCCCTGGACCATGCTGCTGAACGCGCCGGAGCTGGGGAAGGTGATGTCCTGCTCGCCGACCGTGGTCAGCACGTCGGTCTCGGGCCAGCGGAACTGGATAAAGGCGCGCTTGATGTGCAGCTCGTTGTTGTCAATGTTGTTTCTCACGCCGTACTGGCCGGCGCCCTGGCCCCAGGTGATGTTGCCGTACTCGGTGTACAGCTCGCCCATCACGTTCTCGTTGTACACGAAGCGCAGCTGGGTGCGCATGCGGTGCTGGAGCGTGAAGGTGTCGTTGTAGGTGCGGGAAGTGTCGTCGTCGAAGTCGCCGAAGTTGCTGAGCACGTTGCCGTGCACGCGCCAGGCGCCGGCGGCCTTGACGGCCAGGTCGGCGGCGGAAGCGGTGGCCACGGTGCCCAGGACAAGGGCGGCCATGGCCAGCAGGGTGATGAAGCGTTTCATGTCTTCCTACCTTTTGTTGCGCAATTTGGCAAAAAACAGAGACAGCCTCTTCCGACACGCTTTTACCAGAAATACAAGTCGTTTTTAGCTACTTTCCCTGTGGCTGGCAACCGGAAAATCCACATTTTTGGCGCGGGGTAAAAATTTTTTGACCGTATAAAAACTTGAACTTCGCCGGTCGCCGTTCCCTTTTCAGACAGAGGGATTATAGCTTTCTTCCAGATTCATCCCACGGCCGAGCCGCCAAGCCCATGGAAGCCGATTTGAGCGACATATTCACCTTCGAGTCCAAGGACTACAGCCAGGAGCCCGGCGTCTATCTGATGAAGAGCGCCCAGGGCCGCATCCTCTACGTGGGCAAGGCCAAGTGCCTGCGCAAGAGGCTCTCGTCCTATTTCCGGCCGGCGGCGCGGCTCACGCCCAAGACGCAGTCCCTGGTGGCCAGGGTGGAGCGCATCGACACGCTCGTCACGGCCACGGAGAAAGAGGCCCTGCTCCTGGAGGAGAGCCTCATCAAGAAGCACAGGCCGCGCTACAACGTGCTCCTGCGCGACGACAAGCAGTACGCCCTGTTCCGGCTGGACAAGCACAAGGATTTCCCGCGTCTGGTCATGACCCGCAAGGTGACCAGGGACGGATCGGTCTACTACGGGCCGTTCACCTCGTCCGTGGCGGCGCGCGAGACATGGAAGATCATCAACAAGGTCTTCCCCCTGCGCAAGTGCGGCGACCACGTCTTCGGCAACCGCGTGCGCCCCTGCCTGTACCATCATATCGGCCAGTGCCTGGGGCCGTGCGTGAACGACGTGGACAAGGCCGAGTACCGCCGCATCGTGGCGCGGGTGGAGATGCTTTTGTCCGGCCGCTCCGGGGAGCTGGTGGCCGCGCTGGAGGCCGAGATGCGCGCGGCCTCCGAGGCCATGGAGTTCGAGCGCGCGGCCGTGCTGCGCGACCAGGCCGCGGCGGTCAGGCGCACCGTGGAGCGCCAGACCGTGGTTCTGCCCGAGGAGCGTGACATGGACGTGTTGGCCCTGGCGCATTCGGACAAGGGCTTGTCCCTGGGCCTGTTGTTCATCCGTCAGGGCAGGCTGCTGGGTCAGAAGTCCTTCCACTTCCCGGGCCTGGAGATGGAGGAGGGGCCCGAGGTGGTGACGAGCTTCCTGGCGCAGTACTACACCCCTTCGCGCTTCATTCCTCCGCGCATCGTCATGCCCTGTCCGCCCAAGGACGAGGACGGCGGAGAGGCGGACGGCGTGGTCCAGCTCCTGGTGGAACGGCGCGGCGGGCTGGTCATCCTGGCCGAGCCGCGCAGCCTGGCCGAGAAAGAACTCATCGAGAAGGCGCGCATGAACGCCCTGGAGTCGGTCCGCCTGGTGGATCGCCAGCCCATGGGCGAACTGTTGGGCCGCAGGCTCGGCCTATCCGGCGAGCCCAGGCGCATCGAGTGCGTGGACGTCTCGCACCTGGGCGGCGAGGGCATGCGCGTGGGCCAGATCGTCTATCTCGACGGCGAGCCCCACAAGGACGCCTACCGCCAGTACGCCTTCCCGGAGATCGAAGGATCGGCCGACGACTACCTGGCCCTGGCCTCGTGGGCCAAGCGTCGCGTGGAGTCGGGCGAGCCCTGGCCGGACCTGGTGCTCATCGACGGCGGCCGGGGCCAGTTGGCGGCGGTGGAGCGCGCCCTGGCCGAGGCTGGGCGGCCCGGCTTCTTCGAGCTGGCCTCCATCGCCAAGGCCGGCCGCAGGGCCGGCGAGCTTGAGGACCTGATCTATCGGCCCGGCCGCAAGAATCCGCTGCCCCTCAAGCCGGGCAGCCCGGAGCTGCTCTTTCTCCAGAGGTTGCGCGACGCGGCGCACAACTATGTCCTGGGCCGGCAGCGCAAGAGTCGCGGCAGGCAGGTACTCCAGAGCGAGCTGCTGTCTCTGCCCGGCATAGGCCCCAAGACGGCTCGCCTGCTGTGGGAGCATTTCGACTCGGTGGATGCCATGCTCGCCGCGGCTCCCGCCGAGATGAAGGCCATCCCGGGCCTGGGCGGCAAGCGCGCCGAGCGCATCCTGTCCGCCCTGGCCGCGCTCGCCGAGTCACGCGGGGCATAGCCGGGAAAGCTCCGCTAATGCATTTTGCGATTCAACCGAGAGAGGGCGCTGCCCTCTCTCGGGCTCTCTCCCGCCAGGGGGATGATCCCCCTGGACCCCACGGTTATTGGCGGAAGGAGCAATAATTTCAGCTCAATTGCAAATCTCATAAGCCAGGGTTCAGGGCGGGCCGCCGAACCGGTGGACCTCGCCTGCTTCTCCAGGGCATCCGCCCGTGCGAGGAACGGCAAGCCTCGTCAGGGTTGCTTCAGGCGCTTTCCGCCAGACTTGGTCCCGGAGGCCATTCGTGATAAAATATGAAATTCTGGAATGGGAGACACCGCCCGGCCTTCAGGGGACAGCACGGCAATACTTCGAGCGGATGGGGGAGTTCCCGCGAAGTCGTTTTTGCGAAACGAAGCCAATTCGCCCTTGGCGGATTTCCCGCCGAGGCGATGCGCTACTCGCAGCGGCAGTCGTTGAGGGCTTCGCCCTTGGAGAGCGCCATGCTCTGGCCCGGCGTGAGCGGAAAGAGCCGGGTATCCGGAGCATGTTTCGCAAGCTGCTCGGCAAAGGCCTCGGTGTTCTGCTCCAGCACCGGGAACGTGCCCCAGTGCATGGGCACGACCCAGGCGGGCTTGAGCAGCTTGCAGGCGTAGGCCGCCTGCTCGGGGTCCATGGTGAAGTGGCCGCCGATGGGCAGGATGGCCAGGTCGATCTCGTGGAACCTGGCGAAGATCTCCATGCTCGCGAACAGGCCCGTGTCGCCCGCGTCGTACAGGCAGAAACCGTCCCGCAAGGTGATGATGTAGCCCGTGGCCGCGCCGCTGGCCGTGGAATGGACGGCCTGGACCATCTTGATCCGGGCGTCCGCGGCCTGGACCGTGCCGCCGATGTTCATGCCCAAGGCCTGGTCCTCTGGCAGTCCTTGGCCCGTGAGCTTCTGGATCGTGTCATAGACGCCCACGACGGTCGCGCCGGTGGCCTTGGCGATGTCCACGGCCTGGCCCGTGTGGTCCGAATGGTCGTGGGTCAGGCAGATGCAGTCCACCTCGCCCACGGCATCGGCGCCGATGGGCGCGTTCGGATTGCCCGCGAAGAAGGGGTCGATGAGCAGGGCCTTGCCGGAGGCGGTCTCCAGCTTGAAGTTCGAATGTCCGTACCAGGTCAGGCGATGGGGCATGGCGGGCCTCCTGTGGCTGGTGTGCTGGCCGGGTTTGCCTTCATCCTGTGTACCCGCGCGGGACGGGAAATTCAATCGCGGGCAGGCCGTCCCAGCGCGTGGAAAGGGAGTGCTCGACGCCGAGACGATCCAGGATGCGCGCCACGAGATGGTCCACGATGTCCGCGACGGTTTTCGGCCGGTGGTAGAAGGCGGGCATGGCCGGCATGATGACCGCGCCGGCTTCGGAGGCCAGGAGCATGTTGCGCAGGTGCACCCGGCTGAGCGGGGTTTCGCGGGGCACGAGGAGCAGAGGCCGGCCCTCCTTGAGCGTGACGTCCGCGGCGCGCACGAGCAGGGAGTCCGCCGCTCCTTGGGCGATGGCCGCCAGGCTGCGCATGGAGCAGGGACAGACGGCCATGCCGTGGTGCTGCCAGGACCCGCTGGCCGGCGGCGCCGCCAGGTCGCCGTCGTTGTGCGTCGCAACGGCATGGCGTGCGAGCTCCTCAAGGCGCTGGTCCGTTTCCACGGCCATGACCTGCTGGGCCGCGGGGCTCACGATGAGGTGAAGCTCCACGCCAGGCGCGGCGCCAAGGACCTGGGCCAGCCTGAAGGCATAGGGCATGCCGCTGGCGCCGGTGACGCCGAGAATGATGCGCTTGTTCATGGCCTCCGCCGGGTTTGGAATGGCTCAGGGACGTCCGGGCTTGAAGAAGATGGTCGTTTCCCACACGCCATTGGCGAAGGAGCGCCTCGACCAGGCCGCCAGGACCGCGAAGATTGGTCTGTACTTGGCGCGCTCGCTGTTGTCCAGGATGAGCACGCCGCCGGGCTTGAGCCTCTCCACGGCATTCATGGCGCATTCCACCCTGGCCCTGCCGTCCACGCAGACATAGTCGAAGGTTTCGGGTGGGCAGCCCAGGATGGTATCGGCATAGGCCGCGAACTCGGGCTTCTCCTGATAGCCGAGATCCTCCAGGATGACTGGCCGCAGAGGGGAGGGCGAGGTCAGGCAGGGCGGCCGGTACAGGCACTGCACATTGCGGAGGTCGCGGCTGGCGAGGCGGGCGGTGACTTGCCGGAACCATTTGGCCTTGTGCTCCACCGAGATGAGGCTGGCCGTGCGCGTGGCGAAAAAGATGGTGCTGCGCCCGCTGCCCCACTCAAAGCCGCGCATGTGGGGCCGCAGGAAGCCTCTGAGCCAATCCACGCTGTCCGCCACCAGCCATGGATAGTCACTGTCCAGGGCCAGGCGCAGCCGTACAGGCAGGTGCAGCAGCCCCCGGGCGGCCCATTTCACCGCGAACACGGGCGGCAACTCCCCGCGCGAGGGCCGGAGAACGGGTATGTACACGGCATGGCCTCCTTTCCCATTGCCCAATATGCCACGGAATGTGCGCACGGGAAAGGATATGAGCAATTAAGTCATTGATGAGGAAGATGGCCAGCCTTGACAAACCCAGCGAGCGAGAATAAAAAATTTGGCTCTTGGGCAATTAGCTCAGCTGGATAGAGCGTTGGCCTCCGGAGCCAAAGGCCAGGTGTTCGAATCACCTATTGCCCACCAAGAATTTCAAGGGCTTATGTCCGTCATGGGCATAGGTCCTTTTTTTTGCCATCCGCCCGCCAGCTTCGGAGCCTTGCCGTTGCTTTGCCGCATCCACGATTCTCAATTCGCGTCCGAATGCCGTCAGCACTCGATGCCCGGACAGCCCGTGTGTCGCGCGTGCTGTTCCGAGACAGGGTATTCCGCGCATACCAAGGGCTTGGTCTTGTGGATGCGGCAGGTGTATGCGCCATCCCGCGATTCCTGGCCGACCCATGGACAGTGGCGGGGCGTTCTCCCGGTTTCCGGATTCACCCACATCTCCAGCATGAGGATCGTGCCGCCGGGCGCGATGGCTCCCACCCAGGCGAGGATGTCCTCCCGGCCTTCGTTCTTCCAGCGCCGGTAGTCATCCTTGCTGCAGGGCAGGCTCGCTGTCTCAAGCTCGATGCAACAGTGGCCGCAACGTTTGCAGCGGAAGCCTTGTGGCGGCATATGATCACCTCTGGCCCAGAGGACGGCGCATCTGCCCAAGGATGGCCGCCGTGGCCAGAACCGAGAACAAGGCAGGCCTTGGCCGAGGTGCGGAAGCTGGCGCACGTAATCGGGAATCCGCACCCCTGCCAGGCCCTGGGCACACAATCGGCCCGGATGGCCCGACCAGACTACTTCCCGTCCCTGGCGTCCTTGTAACCTTCCTTGGTGTCCTCGGCTCCTTTCTCGACGGTATCAGCGGTTTCGCCGGCCACCTTGCCTGTCTGGTAGCAGCCGGCGAGCGCGCCCAGGGTCAGCAACCCGAGCATGAGACACGCGATCAGCTTTTTCATGGCGCTCCCTCCTTCACGGTTCCGGTTCCATGACGACCTTACTCCGCCTCGGAGGAACGTCAAAGCCGCGCAGATTATTATCCGGGCGTTCATCTCTCGGGCTATTCTTCGTCGGCCGGAAGATCAGGCTCCGGCCGGATAGCTATGAAGCGTTCCGCGGCCTGGTTCATGAGCGCGGCCACGGCCTCGGCCTCCGCGTCCTGGAAGCTTTCCCGCAGGGCCTGCACATAGCGGCCCAGGAGTTGGCGCACGTCGGCCAGACCTTGCTCGTCCAGGCTCGCCAGGGACACCCTAGCGCCCGAGGTCAGCCGCCTGAGCACGGATTCGCGGGTGAAGCCGAACTCCGGGTGCAGGCACTGGTAGACCACGCCGCCGGTCATGCCCGAGCAGATCCAGGGTCCCGGATCGCCCAGGACCACGGCCCTGCCGCCGGTCATGTACTCGAAGGCGAAGCCCTTGAGGTGCGCGCGCGAGGCGATGTTACCCAGGTCGTCGCGCACGGGCGCGGTGATGCGGCCGCCGAAAACCGCATCCGCTCCGGACATGCGCACGCAGGCCCGCGAATCGGCCATGTTCTGGATCATGACCGTGCCGGCGATGGCCCCATAGGCCAGGCTCTTGCCGGCCGAGCCGTCCACGCGCCGGCCGTGGCGATTGAGGCCCTTGAGCACCGCCAGACCGCCGCCGATGCTCCCCTTGGCCGGGCCGTCCTGAGCGCCGCCCTCCACGAAGACGTCGATGCCCGGCACGGAAAAGGCGCACAGTCCGTTGCCGGGTACGGAATTGGCCAGGCGCAGGGCCGCCCGCCGGCCTGAATCCGGCCCGAAGGCGCGCACCATGTCGCCGGCCAGGTAGGTGCCCATGGCCCGGTCCATGCTCCGCACGCCCTCGTCATGGAAGATCACCTCGACACTGCCCAGGCGGAAGCGCTCCATGGCCAAATCCGAGACGAGCCGCGTCAGGTGGTTGAGCGGCCGGCGCACCTTGCGCGAGGTCGGACCGGGCTCGGTTTCCCAGTATCCGCAGGATTCGGGCAGGCGCAGGAGATCCGCGAGCTCCACGCGATCCCGCCCCGCGACCTGCGCAAGGAGGTCCGTGCGGCCCACCATGTCGCGCAGGCGCGTCTGGCCCATGCCGGCCAGGATGGCGCGCAGCTCGTCGCCAATGGCCTGCAAGAGGCGCACGAGGTTGTCGGTTTCGCGCTCCACGGAAACCTCGCTGAAGCCCTTGACCCCGCGCGCCTCGGCCTCCGCCCTGGAGGCGATCTGCGTGGAGATGCCGCGCGGGCAGCGATCCAGATGGCAGCGCTGGCAGCTGATGCAGCCCAGGCCCATGAGCGCCGCGGTGGCAAAGCCCACGCGGTCCGCGCCGAGCAGGACCATGCGCGCGACATCGGCCCCGCTGCGCATGCCGCCGTCGCACCACAGCTCCACCGCGCGGCGCAGGCCCGACTCACACAGGGCGCGGTGGGCCTCGCTCACTCCGATCTCGGCCGGCAGGCCCACATATTTCTTGGCGTGCTCGCGCGCCGCGCCCGTGCCCCCGTCGAAGCCGCTCAGGGTCACGATGTCCGCGCCGGCCTTGGCCACGCCCACGGCGATGGCGCCCGCGCCGCTCGTGACCGGGATTTTGACCGAGATGCGCGCACGCGGATTGGCCGTCTTGAGCTCGGTGATGATCTGGTGCAGATCCTCGATGGAGTAGATGTCGTGGTGGTTGGAGGGCGAGATGAGCGTGACGCCAGGCTTGCAGTGGCGCGCGCTGGCCACCATGGCCGTGACCTTGGCCCCGGGCAGGTGGCCGCCCTCGCCGGGCTTGGCGCCTTGGCCGATCTTGATCTCCAGGAAGTCGGCCGAATTGAGCAGGGTCATGTGTACGCCGAAACGGCCCGAGGCGATCTGCTGCCCGCGGTTGTGACGGTACAGGCCGAGCATGTCCGGTATTTCGCCGCCTTCGCCGTTCATGCACACGATGTTGGCCTTGCGCCCGGCCTCGGCATAGGTCCGGAAGGAGTTCTCGCCCTGGGAGCCGAAGGACATGGCGGAGATGACCAGGGGCATGTCGTGACGGCCGATGGAGATGTCCACCTCCCGCGGATCGATCGTCCGCCCGCCCTCGGCCGCGCGGAAGCCGAGCAGGTGACGCAGAGCCGTGGGGCTGTCGCGCTCCAGTACGCGCAAAGCCTCGGCCATGTCGCGGAAGTCGGTCTTGCCCAGGGCTGCGTCGCGCAGGATCTTGCCCACGCGCACGTTCCTGCGCGCGTCCTTCTTGAGAGCCTTCACCTCCTGGGAAGCAGCGAGTTCGATACGCTTGGCCGCCATGTCCTCCAAGGCCTCCAGGTTCAGGCCCGCCTCGGGCGAGGCGCAGAAGTTCGGGCAACCGAACACGCGAGCCAGATCGTCCGCGAGGCCGATGGAGGCGAAGATGCGGCCGTAACCGCACAACTCGTGGATGCCCATGGCGGACATGACCTTCTCCATGCCTTGCTGGAGCACGGCCATGGTGTTGCGCAGGGACTTGGCCAAGGGCAATTGATCGGTGGCGTGCGTCGCGGCCGAGGCCCAGAGAAGCCGGGGAGCCAGGGCGTCCGCGCCCAGGCCGAGCAGGAACATGACATCGTGCAGGTTGCGCAACGCGCCCGAGCGCACCACGAGGCTGAAGCGCCTGCGCAGTCCCCGACGCAAGGCGTCCTCCAGAAGCCAGGCCGTGGCCAGGGCCGGATCCACGAAGCAGCGGCCATCCCGGAAGGCGCGCGAGTCGTCCAGCACGAGCAGGGCCGCGCGCCCCTCCACGGCCGTGGCGGCCTCGGCGCACAGTTCCTCCAGCCGCGCCCGCAGCGCGCCGCGACCCGGAACGAACGTGGCGTCCAGCACGCGCACTCCGGACGGGTCGCGGCCCTGGCCCGTGAAGAAGGCCAGCAGGCCTTCAAGGCTTGCGGCCTTGAAGCGCTTGGCCACGGATTCGACGGCTTCGCCCTGAGCAGCGCCTTCATCCAGGTCGTCAAGCAGGATGGGCGTCTCCAGCTCCAGGCCCACGGCCGGGGAGCCGTCAGGCGCCGAGCCGGGCCGGGAGCCGAGGATGACGCGCGTGGAGAAGTGGTCCGCCTCGCGCTCGCGGTCGATGGCCGGGTTGGTGACCACGGCCACGTTTTCCTTGAAGAACTCGGGCATGGCCGGCAGCGCGTCCCACTCCAGGCAGGCCAGCGGACCCTGATGACCCATGGAGCCGATGACCGGTTTGCCCCTGCGCGCGACCTCCGCGCGGATGTCAAGGTCGTACTGCTGCCAGCCCCAGGCCGCCAGCCGCGCCGGCCGCAGGGCCTCGTCGGCGGATTCGGCGGCGGGCAGCCAGGGCGCAATCTCGCGCAGAAGGGACCTGCCGCGCTCCCTGAGCACAAGGGCCACGCCCTTGTGCAGGCCGCCCGGCTGGCCATGCTCCTTGTCCCGCGC
>JAEYTO010000120.1 GCA_023433925.1 Pseudomonadota bacterium
GCGCGGCTCCCTGGACCCATTATCCGCTTCGGCCGGAGGAACCGGCCGAAGCGCCGGCCGCCCCTCCGAAAAAAGCGGGGGGTCCGGGGGGACTCGTCCCCCCGGCCGCCGGAGGCATCTCTTGCGACCGCCATGCCCCGGCCGCCGGAGGCATGTTTCATGTGCTGCGCGTGTCGGCGCGCACGGAGCAGGGCATCGAGGCGCTGGCCGAGGCCGTGCGCGGGCGGCTGACCGAGTCGGCGGGCGGCGAGCCCCAGGCCGGCGAGCTGGCGCCCAACGCGCGCCAGGCTCGGGCCATGCGCGCGGCCCTGGACGAGCTGGCCGGACTCGGCCTCGACATCCGCGCCGGCCTGCCCTACGATCTCCTGGGCGTTAGGCTGGAGACGGCCTGCGCCCTTCTTGGCGAAGTCACCGGCGAGATCGCCCCCCAGGACGTGCTCGACGCCGTTTTCGACACCTTCTGCATCGGCAAGTGATGATCGACTTCACGCGGGATCTCAATCCGGCCCAGCGCGAGGCCGTGCAGGCCACCGAGGGCCCGCTGCTCGTCATCGCGGGCGCGGGCAGCGGCAAGACGCGCACCATCGTCTACCGCCTGGCGCACCTCGTCGAGCGCGGGGTGGCCCCCGAGTCCATCCTGCTGCTGACCTTCACGCGCAAGGCCGCCCAGGAGATGCTCGCGCGGGCCTCGCTCCTCTTGGGGCAGGGTCTGACGGGCGTCAGCGGCGGCACGTTCCACTCCTTCGCCTACGCGCAGTTGCGCCGCCATGCGCATATCCTGGGCCGCGAGCACGGCTTCACGGTCATGGACCGCGCCGACGCCCTGGACGTGCTCGGCCAGGCCAAGGATTCCCTGGGCCTCGGGCGCACGGAGCGCTCCTTCCCCAAGAAGGAGACCATCCTGGAGCTCATCGGCAAGGCGCGCAACAAGGAGTCGGACCTGGAGGACATCCTCCAGCACGAGTCCTTCCACCTGCTGCCCTACCTGGAGATCCTGCGCTCCATGGCCAAGGGCTACCAGGCCATCAAGGAGCGCCACGGGCTGCTCGACTACGACGACCTGCTCTTCGTCATGGAGCGGCTGCTCCTGGATCATGAGGACGTGCGCGACCGGCTGCGCGAGCGTTACCGCTACATCATGGTCGACGAGTACCAGGACACGAACCTCGTGCAGGCCCGGCTGGTCAAGCTCCTGGCCGGCATGGAGGGCAACGTCATGGCCGTGGGCGACGACGCCCAGTCCATCTACGCCTTCCGGGGCGCGAGCGTGGCCAACATCCTGCGCTTTCCCAAGGAGTACCCCGGCGCGGCGGTCATCCGTCTGGAGCGGAACTACCGCTCCACACAGCCCGTCCTGGACCTGGCCAACGAGGTCCTGCGCCACGCCGCGCACAAGTTCGACAAGCGACTGTTCACGGAGCGCGAGGACGGGCCCAAGCCCATGCTCGTGCGCTGCCTGAGCGACGCCACGCAGCACCAGATCGCCATGAGCCTCGTGCTCGACCTGGAGAAGAAGCACCCCTTGCACGAGATCGCCGTGCTCTTCCGCGCCGGCTACCAGTCCTACGGGCTGGAGGTGCTCCTGGGGAAGCTTGGCGTGCGCTACCAGAAGTTCGGCGGCATCCGTTTCTCCGAGGCCGCGCACATCAAGGATGTGCTGGCCTACTTGCGCCTGGTGGTCAACCCGTCCGACCTGCCGGCCTGGCAGCGCGTGCTCAGGCAGATCAAGGGCGTGGGTCCCAAGACCGCCCAGGGCCTGTTCGAGGCGGTCATCTCGGGCAACGAGGCGCACGTGGCCAAGGCGCGCAAGCGCTTCCCGGAGCTGACCGAGCTGCTCGGCCTGCTGGACGGCCTGCGCGGCCGCAGACCGGCCCCGCTTCCGGCCATGGACGAGGTCATGGCCTGGTACGGCCCCATCCTCATCCGCGACTATCCCGACGACTACCCCAGGCGGCAGCAGGGCCTGGAGCAGCTCGCGCGCATCGCGGCCAACTACCGCGACCTGGAAACCTTCCTGGGCGACCTGAGCCTGGAGAACCCCGAGGACGAGAGCCGCGAGGCAGCCCGCGACGCGCTCGTGCTCTCGACCATCCACTCGGCCAAGGGTCTGGAGTGGAAAGCCGTGCTCATTCTCGACCTCGTGGAGGACCGCTTTCCCTCGCGCAGGGCCATGCAGCGGCCAGAGGATTTGGACGAGGAGCGCAGGCTCATGTACGTGGCCTGCACGCGGGCCAAGGAGACCCTGGCCCTGTTCGTGCCCGAGACGGTCTACGTGCGCGGCCTGGAGCGCAGCGAGCCGGCCAGGCCGAGCCCCTTCGTGCTCGAGCTCGATCCGGGGAGCTACGAGGAGTGGCGCGAGAACTTCTCGGGCGGCCTGGCTCGCGTCGGCGGCGAGCAGGCCGGCCGCAGGCAGGCCCTGGAGCAGGCTTTGGGCCGGCGCTCCAGTCCGCTTGCCCCGGAATCTCCGGAACGGCCTTCCCGCGATGCCGTTCCCGACGACGGCCGGGCGGCCGCCCCCGCCGGGAACGGCCCGGCGGGCAACGGCAAGCTCGGATTCTGCACCCACCGCATCTACGGCCGGGGCAAGATCATCGCCGAGGTCTCGCCCGGCAAGTACCGCGTCAACTTCCCCGGCTTCGGGGTCAAGGTCATCCTGGCCGAGTACCTGGCCATGGAGGACAGGCCCTAAACTTTCCCGGCTCCCGAACCGATGTGATTACGGGGGATTTGGCTTAAGTCTTGCTGGGGCTTGCACTTTGCGCTCCAACGAGGCTTGGGCTATGTTGCCGGCAACCGGCGGCCGCATGGGGGCGGCCCGGATCAGCCGCGCCGCGGCTTGGCCAGCATCGGGCCAGGGCCAGGCGGCGACCAGACCATGGATAGACTCCAGGAACCCGCATGAGACGACCTTCCCGCAGCGATTCCCGCTCCCGTGGGCCGGCCAAGCCTGCGCAGGCCGATGGCCCGGCCGCCACGAGCTACCGGTTCTTCCCGGTCACTCCGCTGCTCCTGTTCGCGGAATCCCGCACCGAGTTCAGGGTCTACCTCAAGCAGGGCGACCAGTACGTGCTCTACACCAAGGAGCAGGACCACTTCACGGGCAAGCACCGCGAGATGCTCCACAAGCAGGGCATCACCAAGGTCTACGTCAACTCCGAGCAGAAGTACCTTTTCGACAAGCACGTGGAGGCCAACCTCCAGACGATCCTGGCCATGGACGCGCTGCCCCTGGAGGACCGGGCGGAGCTGCTCTACTCCACGGCTGGGTTCATCATGAAGAACGTGTTCGAGTACCGCCTGCCAGACCGCTTCAACGCCCAGTCCTTCAAGCGCGTGGTGGATCTCGTCACGCACTCGGTGCGCTTCCTGTCCCTGCCCGGAGCCTTCAAGAAGCTCGCCCCGCACATCTCGCACAGCTACTCGACCTGGTCGCACTGCGTGCAGGTCTTCTACTACGCCATGGGCGCGCTCATGACCTACAACGCGCCCGAGCCTCTCCTGGTCAAGTGCGGCCTGGGGGCCATCCTGCACGACATCGGCAAGAGCAAGGTCCCCCGCGACATCCAGTCCAAGGGCGAGAAGCTCACGGACGAGGAATGGGTCGAGATGCGCAAGCATCCATATTACGGCATGGCCCAGTGCATCGCCGTGCCCGTGCCGCCCGAGGCCGCCAAGTGCATCCTCTTCCATCACGAGCGCATGGACGGCCGGGGCTACGGCTACGGCATGGCCGGCGAGCTCATCCCCATGTACGTGCGCGTGGTCAGCGCCTGCGACGCCTTCGACGCTTTGACCTGCGACCGCTCCTACGCCAAGGCCGTGCCCGGCGCCGAGGCCCTGCGCGTCATGGCCGAGGACATGGCGGGCGCCTTCGATCCCGACGTGCTCAGGCGGCTGGAGAGCGTGGGCAGGGGGCTCGGGCTCGTGGAGCAGGCGGAGGCCAAGGAAACCAAGTAGGATTGCCGTGGCGCTTCATTCGGAGCAGGACTTCCTCGAACTCATCGACAGGCTCTTTCCTCAGGGCCCGGCGGCCGGGCCGCGCCAGGCCGGCCACGTGCTCCTGGGGCGCGGCGACGACTGCGCCGTGCTGCGCTGCCCCGAGCGCATGTGCGTCTCGGCCGACCTGTTCCTGGAGGATGTCCACTTCCGACGCTCCTACTTCGAGCCCGAGGAAGTCGGCTACAAGGCCCTGGCCGTGAACGTGAGCGACATCGCGTCCATGGGCGCCCGGCCTCTGGGCTTCTGCCTGCAACTCTTCGGTCCCGTGGGACGGAGCGGCCCGGCCAGCCCGGCCGGCCAGATCGGAAAGACCGGGGTGACCGAGGAGTGGTGGGCGCGCATGCTCGCGGGCATGGCCGATCTGGCGCGCGGCCTGGACCTGGCCTTGGCGGGCGGCGACCTGAGCCGGGGCGCGGCCGTGGGCCTGGCCGTGACCGTGTGGGGCGAGGCCGGCCCAGGCGGTCGGTTTCTCCAGCGGCGTACCGCCAGGGCGGGCGACGATCTATTTCTAGTGGGCGACGTGGGCCTGGCCAGGGCCGGCCTGCTGGCTCTGGAGTCCCGAGGCAGGGAGGCCTGCCGTGAGCTGCCGCGCGCCACGGCCGCCCACCTGCAGCCCGCGCTCCATGTGGACCAGGCCCTGCATCTAGGATCATTGGACTTCGTGCGCGGGCTCATGGACGTTTCCGACGGCCTGGCCATGGATCTGCCGCGCTTCCTTCCGCCGGGCCTGGGCGCCGACCTGAGCCTGGGCGAGGCGGACCTGGATCGCGAGATCGTGGAGTTCGCCAGGGAGCGAGGGGAGGACCCGCTTCGGTTCGCCCTGGCCGGCGGCGAGGATTACGCTTTGCTCGGCGCGGCCGAGCCAGGCTCGGCCGGCGCGCTGGCGGATGCCGTGCCCGGCGCGCGCATCATCGGCCGGGTGCTGGACGCGCCGGGGATTTTTCTGGCCAGCCGGCCCGCGGCCGTGGGCGGGTTCGACCATTTCGCGGGCTAATGCATTATGCAAATGAGATACGGGATTCAAAGGCCGCCTTATCAAGAGCGGGCCTTGGTGGGTGAGGCTCGGGGAGGACAACGCCCTTCCTGATTCAATTGCAGGCTTCTTGTAGAACTTCGGCCACATCCATAATGGTTCATAACACGTTCTGGATAATTATGTTGGGGGCATAATGGCGACTACAAATAAAATATCCTCTTCGAATCCAAGACTTGCAGCATTGTTGTCTGACGTTGAGCGAGGTAATATAAAAATACCTGTTTTTCAGAGAGAATTCATCTGGTCTGATGAGCAGATAATTAGCCTCCTTGACTCGATATACCGTGGCTATCCGGTAGGTTCGCTTTTACTTTGGTCAACAAAGGAAATTCTGAATCATGAGCGTAATGTAGGTGGATTTGTTCTCCCAAAAACGCCTGAAGATTACCCTGTTAACTATATACTAGATGGACAACAACGTCTTACTACGTTGTACGGTGTGTTTCATTCTACAGACAGGGCGACAAATTCTGAGCTAACAGATAGGTTCAATATTTGTTATATTCCTGAGGATGATGAGTTTGCTCACTATAAAGCAGCTTCATCAAAAAAGAAGATTTTCCTTCGTGATATCCTTGATACTGCTAAGCTTTTATCACAGCTTCCTGCATTTTCAGCAGCTGAAAGCAATAAGATCGCCTCGGTAATGGAGAGGTTTAAAGATTATGAATTTCCGGTTGTTACTATTAAAGAGCGCACCAACAAAGAAGTATGTAGTGTATTTCAGAGAATAAATTCATCTGGCACTCCGCTCAGCAATATTGAATTACTTGCAGCTTGGACGTGGTCTGATCAATTTGATTTGCGACAAGAAATAGAGCAATTGTTAGATAACCTTGCAGATAAGGGCTATGAACAAATTGATCAAGATCTCCTGATGAGAATGCTAGCATCCATTACAATAAATTCTATTGATTCAGACGATCTGGTGGATGTAGTCCCAGATCTATTGATCGCGGGCGTTAAAGTACTAAAGTCTGCTATCTTTTCGGCGGTTGACTTTCTTGAGGGGCAGTTAAAGATAAGAAATGTGGTCTTTCTTCCATTCCCAATAATGCTTATCCCGATAACAAGGTTTTTTTCGTTAATTCCCAAGCCTGATGCAGGACAGCTGCAGCAACTCAAGAAATGGTTCTGGCATTGCGCCCTCTCGCAGCGCTACAAAGCAGGCACAAATCGATTAGTGATGGAAGACCTGCAAACAATAGCGGAAATCCAGGAAGGAAAAAAGCCTTTTGACTTTTCTGCGGTAAGTATCTCAGAAGACCTATTCAGTAAATCATGGCGCATTAACTCAACTGCAGCCAAGGCTGCGCTGTGCTTAATGGCTCAGAATCGTCCACGTTCGCTTTTGACTGGAAATGAGGTAGATCTTGGGGCTGTGCTCTCATCTTACAATGCTCGTGAATTCCATCATATATATCCCAAAGCCCACCTGGCAGCGTTGGGTGTTGGTTTCCATGAAGCGAATATCGTAGCGAATATATGTTTTTTGTCTTCATCAGATAATAAGAGCATTAGCGATGAAAGCCCAGACGTCTACTTCAACAAAATTCCAGAAGCACATAAAGAAATTATTTTGCAATCCTCGTTCATTCCTATGGACGCAGGTGATGGTAAAATGTCATTTAGCGACTTTATAAAGAAGAGAATTTCCATATTGGTGGACAGCGCGAATAATCTTGTACATAACGGCAGTTTGTAAATAGATCCCATAGTAACTACATGCTGTTATGAACTGCCGCGCCCAGAGTCGCGACCTGCTTAACATAAGGCAGGCAAAGGCAACGAAGAACCATTCCTTGTCGCATATGTCCGTTGGGTGGGATTTAGAGTGAGTTATACTCACTCTATAAGCACTGCCCACGGTTCATATCAGCCTCTGGGTAGCGCATGGCGGGCCTGCGTTCCCGAGTTCCGCCCGGCGTGATTTTCAGGGCTGACGGAAAACTCCGGCCCGGCTGCGAGATGACTTCCAATATTCCGCGCTGCCGGAGCGGGCTTGGAAGACGGAGTGAATGGGGGGATGACATGTCCGAGGATCGCCTGATCTTCATGGGGAGGGTGCGCTCGGCCCTCACGCGCGCCGACGCCGTGCCCAAGCAAGGCTTCGAGGGCGGCGCGCAAGCCGTGGTCGAGCTCGACCCGGCCTTCGCGGCGGGGCTCGCGGGCATCCGGGCCGGGCAGGACGTGCTTGTCCTGACCTGGCTGCATCAGGCCCGGCGGGACGTGCTCCTGAGCCACCCGCGCGGCGACGAGACCCGGCCCAAGGCCGGCGTGTTCAGCCTGCGCTCGCCGCACCGGCCCAATCCCATCGGCCTGCACCGCGTGCGGGTCATGGCCGTGGACGGCCCGCGCCTGAGCGTGGCGCCCCTGGAGGCCATCGACGGCACGCCCGTCATCGACATCAAGCCCGTGCTCGCCGCCGAAGGCAGGCCGGCCCTGCCCGAGACAGGCGACCCTGACGACGCGGACCTGGCGCTGCTCGCGGAGGCCGGCGAGCGGGCCTGGGCGCGCGGCCTTATCAGCGGCTTCAACGGCAACCTGAGCCTGCGGCGCGGAGAGGACATGCTCATCACGGCCTCGGGCTGCGCCAAGGGCCGCCTGCGGCTCGAGAACATCGTCCGGGTGCGCATCGCCGACGGCGCGGTGCTCCGGGGCGGGCCGTGCTCCAGCGAGACGCCCATGCACCTGGCCGTGTACCGCACCGCTCCCGAGGCCGAGGCCATCGTGCACCTGCACCCGCGCAACATGCTGGCCCTGAGCCTCATGGTCGGCGAGGACCAGCTCCTGGCCCTGCCACTCTACGAGGCCGCCGCGTACCGCCGCGAGCTGGCCTGCGTGCCGGCGCTGAACCCCGGCGGCAAGGAGCTGGCGGAGTCCGTGGCCACGGCCCTCCTGGAGCGCCAGGCCGCGTTCCTGCACGGCCATGGCCTGACCTGCCGCGGGCCTGACCTGTTCGCGGCCCTGCACCTGGCCGAGGAGCTGGAGGGCCTGGCGGCCATCCAGTTGAGCACCCTGCGCTGAGAGCCATCCCCCAAGCGAGGATCAACGACGTGTTGAACGCTCCATACCGACCTCCATACAGCACAGTGCCCAAGCCGCTCTTCTTCCCTGTGTCGCCTTTTCTCCTGTTCCCCGGCCTCGAGGCCACCTTCCGCGTCTACCTGCGCCAGGCCGGCAAGTACGTGCTCTACACGCGCGAGGAGGATCACTTCAACGAAAGCCACCGCCAGCGGCTTTTCGACATGGGCGTGCGGTCGGTCTATGTGCTCAGCGAGCAGAGGGAGGCCTACGAGGCCTACCTGGAGCGCAACCTGACGGGCTTCCTGGGCAACGAATCCATTCCGGGCGATCAGCGCGCCCAGGTCTTCCACGACCTGTCCACGGACATCGTGGGGGACTTCTTCGAGAATCGCCTGCCCGAGGGCATGGACATGATCATGTACGATCGCGTGCTCAACCTCGTGCGCTCAAGCGTGCGCTTCCTGTCCAAAAGCGACTCCCTGGGCAACCTCTCGCGGCTCATCACCCACACCTACAAGACCTTCGCCCATTGCCTGCACGTGTTCATCTACTCCACCGCCATCTACAGCACCATGGGCATGGACGAGGAGGCCATGATCCGCTGCGGCCTCGGCGCCATGCTGCACGACATAGGCAAGGCGCGCATCGACAAGGCCGTGCTGGAAAAGCCGGGCGGCCTGAGCGAGGCGGAGTGGACCGACATGCGCCTGCATCCCGTGCATGGCGCGGCGATCTGCTCGGCGTTGCCCCTGTCCGGCGACACCCTCAATTGCATCCTCTTCCACCACGAGCGCTTCGACGGCACCGGCTATCCTTCCGGCCTGTACGGCGAGTCCATCCCCTTGCCCGTGCGGGTCGTGACCCTGTGCGACGTGTACGACGCGCTCACCTCGGAGCGCTCCTACGCCCCGGCCGTGTCGCCCTTCGAGGCCTTGTCCATCATGCGCGACAAGATGTCCGGCCATTTCGACATGGAGTTGTACAAGCGGCTCGTGCTCGTGCTCAGCGGGGCGAGGATCGTGTAGGGGGCGCACGACGGCTTGGCGGGAAAACGGAAAGGCGGGGTCATGCCCCGCCTTTTTTTTCCAGCATCCTCTTGATCTCCAGCAGCTCGGCCTCGATGCCCTTGAGCAGGCCGCGCCGGTCGGTCTCTTCCAGGGCCTTGCGCGCGCCTTCGATGGTCAGGCCCTGCTCGTGGAGCAGGTGCTGGATGCGGCGCACGAGCTCGATGTGCTCGTCCGTGTACAGGCGCTGGCCCGAGGCCTTGCGGATGGGCTGGAGCTGGGGGAACTCGGACTCCCAGAAGCGCAGCACGAAGGGCTTGACCCCGAGCATCTTGGCGGCCTGACCGATCTTGTAGGTCTTTTGGCCGCCTGGCGGGCTGGAAGGGGAGTCCCGGAAGTCCATGCCCGGACTTGTAGCCGAGGCGCGCCGGCCAGGCAACATGCAGGCCGCTAGGCCCACTGGAGCATGGCCGCGGACCAGGAGTAGCCCACGCCGAAGCCCACGACCATGACCCGCATGCCGGGCTCCAGGCTGCCGTCGTCCACGGCTCGGCGCAGGGCCATGGGAATGCTCGCGCTGACCGTGTTCCCGCAGTCGGCCATGTTCACATAGAAGCGCTCCTCCGGGATGCCCATGCGGCCGCGCAGGCTTTCCAGCATGTAGGCGTTGGCCTGGTGCGGGACGAACAGGTCCACGTCGGCCATGGTCAGGGAGCTGCGGCGCAGCAGCTCGTCCACGCAGGCGGGCACGGCCTGCATGGTGAACTTGAAGATCTCGGGGCCGTCCATGAACAGGTGGTCCTGGCTGCGCGTGTTGCCGAACTTGTCCGTGCAGGTCGCGGCGGTCTCGGCCGAGCGGGGCAGCCTGGACCCGCCGGCGGCGATCATGAGGTTCCTGCCGCCCTTGCCGTCCGTGCCATGGACGAATTCTCCGATCCCGCCTCGCCCGTCTTCGGCCGCCTCGACCAGCGTGGCCGCCGCGCCGTCCCCGAACAGGGTGCGCACGCTCTTGTCGCCGGGATGCACGTGCCGGCTGTACGTGTCGGCCGTGAGCAGGAGGATCTTGCGCGCCTGGCCCGACAGGATGAGCCCCTTGGCCAGGCCCAGGCAGTAGACGAAGCCTGAGCAGCCCAGGTTCACGTCCAGGGCCCCGGCCGTGGTGGGCAGGCCCAGGCGGTCCTGCACGAGGCAGGCCGTGGTCGGCAGGGGATGGTCGGGCGACTGCGTGCAGAAGAGGATGAAGTCCACCTCGCCGGGCTCGCAGGCGTCCTCGGCGAACAAGGCGCGTGCCGCGGCGCAGGCCAGGTCCGAGGCGCACTCGCCCGGCGCGGCGATGCGCCGGGCGCTGATGCCGGTCTTGCGCACGATCTTCTCGGCCGACCAGCCGTTGTCCAACTCGCGGGCCAGATCCTCGGCCGTGTGCACGGTCCGCGGCAGGTGGTAGGTCACATGGCGGATGCGCGCGTTCATGCCTGCTCCAGCGGTTGGCGATTGGGCACGGGCGGCCGGGTCGAATCGTCCGGAGGGCGAAACGACATGGGCGGCCGCATAGACCGCCCATGTTTATTCGATGGATGAATAATTTACAAGTCTTACAATAATGGAGAGGGCAGGTCGAGGAGAGGTGTCGCGCGGGACGGAAGATCCTGAAAGCCCATGGGGCAGGGCCGGAAGTGCCTACTGCGTGCGCGGGAAGCGCGTGAACGTGCTCTGTTCCACGGCTCCGCACTTGTTCATGGTGGAGCGCAGCAGCACGTCGCCGGAATGGACCTCGAAGCTGTAGGTCACGGTCCCGCCGCAGCCGTGGTCCTGGTCCGTGACGAAGGTGGCCACGAGGTTCTTGCCGTCATAGGCCCCGCCCACGCACCTCCAGCGTTTGGTCTGATCGCGGGCCACGCCGCCCACGACCTTGCCTTCGCTGATCTGCACGAGGAAGTAGTGGCCCTGGCCGAACTCGATGGACTCGGCCGTCTGGCCCCAGGCTTGGGCGGGCATGAGGAGCAGGGCGGTTATGACGAGCGTGGCGACGCGCATGTTCATGACATCTCTCCGAGGCTTCTTGCCGTCTGTGCGAAAAGGGTGCGTATGTCCGCGCCGCGGTTTGCGATTCGCGTGCCAAACAGGTCCATTTTCGGGCTTTACGGTGATGCGGCGGCCGGGTGTGGCCTGGAACCTGACTCGGCGGGCCGCCGAAAAAAAACGCGGGTTCAGGGAGATCATCTCCCTGGCGGGGAGAGGTGTGGAGAGGGG
>JAEYTO010000094.1 GCA_023433925.1 Pseudomonadota bacterium
TCAGGCAGAAGAGAGAGATAGGGTGCGACGAAGGACCACTCCTCGTCGCTTACGTCCGTGGGGTAGGGCTTACGGTGAGTCATGCTCACTCTATAAGCACTACCCACGGTTCATAACAGCCTCTAGGGCAGTTTGACTTTGAGACGCTCGCTCCAGCGTTGACGGCGCAAATGAATTGCGCCTACGCCTACGCGGCGGCAAGCCATGCCGACGCATGGCTTGCAGAGCATTTTCAAAAGCAAAATGCTCTAAATGCGTACGAGAGACCATGAAAAAGCGAATGCCCCGGTGTTTCCGGGGCATTCGCTTTTCGTACATTCAAGAGACCGGCGTCAATCCGGCCCGGGACAACCCGTCCGACCTTATCCGGCCATGGATGAGCGCGCATCGCCGCAGGCCTCGTCGTACTCCCGGGCCAGCTCGCTCATGAGCTCGGCCACGGAGACGATCTTGTCCAGCCTGTAGGCGTTGTAGCCGGAGAAGATCAGGCCGCCACGCACATCGCCCTTCTTGGCGTCGATGAGGGCCTTGGAGATGCAGTACGGCGCGGTGTGGAAATCGCAGCCGTGAACGCAGCGGTAGGCGCAGGCCTTGGGCCTCCTGAGGCCCTGCTCCACCTCGTCGAGGAAGACGTTGTGGATGGCCCTGCCTGGCAGTCCCACGGGGCTCTTGATGAGTTGGATGTCGCTTTCCTTGGAATCAAGGTAGGCCTGCTTGAACTCCGGGGCGGCGTCGCACTCATGGGTGGCCACGAAGCGCGTGCCCATCTGCACCCCGGCCGCGCCCATGCGCAGGAACGCGCAGATGTCGGCGCCGGTGTAGATGCCGCCGGCGGCGATGACCGGGATGGGCCGACCCGCCCCGTCCTCGAACGGGCGCACGGCTTCGATGACCTCGGGAATCAGCCGTTCGAGGGTGTGGCTGGGATCGTCGATCTGCTCGGGCTTGAAGCCCAGGTGCCCGCCGGCCAGGGGGCCTTCAACGACCACGGCGTCAGGCAGGCGGTTCAGGCGCTGCCACTTCTTGCAGATGATCTGCGCCGCGCGGCCCGAGGAGACGATGGGCACAAGCTTGGTGGCCTTCCCGCCCTCCACGAGCTTGGGCAAGGCCAGGGGCAGGCCCGCTCCGGAGATAATGAGGTCGATGCCTTCCTCCACGGAGGTCTTGACTACGTCTTCGTAGTCTTGCAGGGCCACCATGATGTTGACCCCAAGGACGCCCTTGGTGCGGCTCCTGGCCTCGCGGATGTGCCGGCGCAACGCGCGTTTGTTCGCCTCGCGGAAGTTCTTCTTGAAGTCCGGCTCGTCCCAACCGATATCGGCCGTGGCGATGACGCCGATGCCGCCTGCGTTGGCCACGGCCGAGGCCAGGCCAGATAGGGAGATGCCCACACCCATGCCACCCTGGATAATGGGCACGGGAACCGAAATGTCGCCTATGGAGAGTCGCGGCATGCTCATTGTATCGTATTACCTCTTTGGTTTGCTCGGCAGGGCTCGGCCTGGACCCGCGCGGGCCTCTACACGGGCGGGCCGGATAACCTCCGTCGGAGCGGGGCCATCGGGGGTCTTGCCAGGCCAGGGAAGCACCGGCGACCAGGAAACCTACCAGGAGATCTGAACGAATGAAGGGCTGCGGAGTGTCACCCTCGCTCCCGCGAAATCGCCATATCGCTGGAACCCGTCGCAACCCCAAAGCGCGACCTGACCGCGAAAAGGAGGGTATCCCCCGATCAACGCGGCATCACTAGCGCAGATATCCTGCAAGTTCAAGATAATTAGCCTTGCAAATCCGGCCAACCGTTACGCCTGGCCCGCTGGCGAAAAAGGAAGTCCGGCCGCGCACTTCCTGGCGGCGGGGGTATTGCGGCCTTCCCTGAGCGGCCTGCACTTTCCGCATGCACGACCTTACAGCCACGAACAGATCTGATCGGACCAGAGAAAAATAAGTAACAAACACGGTCCCTGAGCGAGCCTGAAGGGTTTTGTTACCAGCTCCAATTCACCAGCCCGGTCCCCGATGTCCAGGTCACCCGGCCGCGATTCCGCGCATTGCAGACCGCCAGCGGCACGGCGCGTTCAGGCCGCTACATTCTATGGATGACCCAGGTCACCACGCCCCAGTATTCCACCTGGGATTCCGGACCGGGCTCCAGGGGCGCATAGGCCGGGTTCTCGGCCACGAGCCGGATGCGGTCGCCGACCTTGCGCATCCGCTTGACGGTCAGCTCGCCGTTTATGGCGGCCACCACCACCCTGCCATGCACCGGTTCCAACGAGCGGTCCACAACAAGAATGTCGCCTGACTGGATGCCCGCGCCGAGCATGGAGTCGCCAGAGGTGCGCGCGAAGAACGTGGTCGCGGGATTGCGCACGAGGTGCTCGTTGAAATCCTGGCTAGCGTCCTGGTAATCCTCGGCCGGCGATGGGAATCCGGCAGGCACTGGCGCCAGATGGACCGGCATGCGCTGCGTGCTGCGCGGACGGAAAGCAACGAATCCCCTCATGCTTGACACCCTCCCTGTTTTGCGTACCTCACCTTGCTCAAAATGCGTGCTGGTGTCAAGCCAAAGAGGACTTTGACTACCTCCAGAGTACAAGGCATGACAAACCGTGCATGCAAAATCTCATACATTGGTTCGCATGATCTTGCGCGCGACCTGAGCCGAAAATGGAGCCCCAAGGTAATGGTATGGCATGCCTTGACGGACCAACCAGGGTGGAACAACCAGGTCAGGCCGAACAAGTCGAGCACGATTGTGGATGGCGGATCGGATCAGGCGGAATGGCGCGGGCGGCCATCCGTCACGGGAGGAAGAGCCGGCGGCGGGGAATGGCCGGCATGGGCGGCAATGCCGCGACCGGGATGCGGCCCTACTCGGCCGGAGCCTCGTACGTGCCGCTCTTGCCGCCGCTCTTGTGCAGGAGCCGCACGCCTTCGATGAGCATGTCCTTCTGCACGGCCTTGCACATGTCGTAGATCGTCAGCGCGGCGACGCTCGCGGCCGTGAGCGCCTCCATCTCGACGCCGGTCTGCGAGGTCGTGCGCGCCTCGGCATGGATGACGATGCGCGAGGCCGTCTCGTCCACCTCGAAGTCCACGTCCACGAAGGACAGGGGCAGCGGATGGCACAGAGGGATG
The DNA here is from genome assembly GCA_023433925.1 of Pseudomonadota bacterium. Taxonomy (GTDB): domain Bacteria; phylum Desulfobacterota; class Desulfovibrionia; order Desulfovibrionales; family Desulfovibrionaceae; genus Desulfocurvibacter. The sequence continues at coordinate 3,142 of JAEYTO010000094.1, forward strand.
AGCTGGTGGGTGGACTTGGCGGCCAGAATGCCGGCGATCTTGGCCGTGGACAGGGCATCGCCCTTGGGCAAGGCCTTGTCCCGCAGCAGGGCCAGCGTTTCGGGGGCCATGCGCACGACGGCCTGGGCCACGGCCACGCGTCGGGTCGCGTCCTTGTGGCCAACGTCCACCATGCGCGCATTGCCCTGCTCGTCGATGTGCGTAAGCGTGCGGTCCATGTCAGGTCCCCCGGCTGTCGGTGGAAGCAAAACGGGGGAAGCCCGGCCTCCCCCGCAATTCGATCGTCTGCTTGTCGGCTACTCGCCCGTGGCCGCCTTCTTGACCTTCTCGAAGACGCGCCTGACCTTCTTGAGCGGCTTGTCCTCCTCCAGGCGAGCGAACTCGCGCAGGAGCTCCTCCTGCTTCCTGGAGAGATTCGTGGGCGTCTTGACCACGACCTCCACGAGCAGATCGCCCGGGCGGCCACCGCCCGGCTGCGGCAAGCCCATGCCCGCGAGCTGGAAGATCCGGCCGCTGTGGGTGCCCTTGGGGATCTCCATGGTCACGGGCTCGCCCAAGGTCTCGACCTCGATCTTATCGCCCAGGGCAGCCTGGACCATGCCGATCTCTTTGGTCAGGACAAGGTCCTGTCCATGGCGGCGGAAGGTCTTGTCCGGCTCCACGGAGATGACCACGTACAGGTCGCCGGGAGGCCCGCCGAACGCGCCAGGCTCGCCCTCGCCGCGCAGGCGCAGGCGGCTGCCGTCGTCCACGCCGGCCGGGACGCGCACCTTGATCTCGCGCTCGCGCACGACCTTGCCCCGGCCTCGGCACTCGACGCAGGGCGTGCGAATGATCCTGCCCTCGCCACGGCAGACGGGGCAGGTGATGGCCACGCGGAAAAAACCCTGACTCTGGTAGACTTGGCCCGCGCCTTGGCACTGCTGGCACGTCTCGGGCGAGGTGCCCTTGGCCGCGCCGCTGCCCTCGCACTCGGCGCAAGGCTCTTGCTTGGGCAGGCGCAGGGTGACCTCGCTGCCCTTGGCCGCCTCGCGGAAGCCGATGCGCAGATTGTAGCGCAGGTCGGCTCCGGCATGGGGCCTGGGACCGCGACGGCCTTGGCCACCAAACCCGAAGAATTCACTGAAGATATCGCCGAAAGCGCCGAAGATGTCCTCGGGGCTGGAGAAGCCTTGCGGACCGAAATCGCCCATGCCCTCATGGCCGAAACGGTCATAGCGCTCGCGCTTGTCCGGATCGCGCAGGATCTCGTAAGCTTCGGCGGCTTCCTTGAACTTGGCCTCGGCCTCGGGATCGTCCGGGTTGTGGTCCGGATGGTATTTGAAGGCCAGCTTGCGGTAGGCGCGCTTGATCTCGTCCTCGCTCGCGCCGCGCTCGACGCCGAGGACCTCGTAGTAGTCTTGCTTGGATGCCATGGCTACCGCGGGCTATGGGCGTTCATCGGCCTGATCGACGAAGATGCCGGCCTCCACGATGGATTCGGCCGGTTTCACCTTGCCGGCCGCGATCTCGCGCAGGGAGGTGACGACCTCCTTGTTGTCGGCATGGACGAGAGGCTTGTAGCCCTCGCGGTACTGCTTGATACGCTTGATGGACATCTGCACGATGAGGAACCGGTTGTCCACCTGCTCCAGGCAGTCTTCAACTGTGATGCGAGCCATATGGCCCTCCCATGATACGATGTGCTGAAATGTCGCGGGCGGAGCCGAAGAGGCGCCCGGCTCCGCACAGCGGTACACTGCTAAGCTCTTGCCCGCGCTTGTCAACAATTCCTGGCCGCTGGCGCGCCGCCAGTCCGTCGCCAAAAAGAGCTTTTTGTTAATGGAAGCGCGGGCGAACGTCAAGGCTCGCGCCCGCCCAAACCCGCTGCCGCTACTACCGCGCGGTCAACGCGGCAGCGATGTACTCGCGCATCTCCTCCGGGCTCAGCCCGGGGATGAGGATGGCCTCCTTGGGACAAGTGGCCTGGCACACTCCGCAGCCCTGGCACAGCCTGGAGGCGAGGATGATGATGCGACGGCCCGGACGCCGGGGGTTTGACTCGACCGTTAGCGCGCCCGCAGGACAGACATCAACGCAGAAGGCGCACCCGTCGCAACGCTCCAGACGCACCTGCGCCTTGGCGTGCTTGCCGGGAAAATCCTTGTTGACGAAGGGCATGTCCTGTACTCCTTGGACTTCGTTACCCCCTGTTATAAGGCCAAATGAAAAAAAGAAAAGCATCGGGCGCTCCAGGCCAACGGGCGCCCGTGGAGGCGCCAGATGAAACGCTGGGGCAGACTGAACTATGCCCAAAAAACCTGCGTGACCAAGGCCGGCATGCTCATGCAGCAGACGCGCATGCTCTCGCCGGGTGCGCGCATCGGCGTGGCCGTCTCGGGTGGAGTGGACTCCTTCGTCATGATCCAGACTCTGCTCATCCGTAAGGCCATCGTGCCTTTCCCCTTCGAGCTCATGGTCTTCCACATCAATCCCGGCTTCGATGCCGCGAACCATGCGCCGCTGGTCGATTGGTGCCAGAATAACGGCTTGGCGGCCCATTTCGAGGTCACGGACTTCGGGCCGCGAGCGTTCAGCGAGGAGAATCGGGAGAAATCGCCATGCTTCTATTGCAGCATGCATCGCCGGAGACGTCTGTTCGAACTGTGCAAAAACTACAATGTCACGCATCTTGCATTGGGGCATACAAAGGATGATTTGATCACGACCTTCTTCATGAACATGATGCAGGGGGGAAAGGTCGACGGATTGCGCAGCCGGGATGTTTTCTTCGGAGGCGACCTGCTGCTGATCAGGCCGCTGCTCCTGATCGAGAAGGACATGATCCGCAGGGCGGCCAAGGCCTGGAAGCTGCCGATCGTGGCCAACCCGTGCCCGGCGAGCGAGGACAGCAGAAGATCCCGGATCAGTGGATGGCTCGCGGAATTGTGGAGTCATTCGCCTGAAATCAAGAGGAATGTCCACAATGCCATCGGCAAGTGGCAGCTTGACGTTGACAAATCAATATCTTAAACGATCCGGGATCAATCTGATATCCCGCGCCGCCTCATGAGAACCGACAAGCCAAGGATGCTGGCGCCATGCTACTGAAGAAGTTTCACATCGTCATCTTCAAGGACGGCAATGGCCAATGCCACAAGATTCGCCTGCATGGCTGGATGGTGGGCATAATCGGCTTGTTCCTGGCCAGCCTCGTGGGCGGAAACATCTATCTTTGGCGCTATTTCCATGAGTACGGCGTCATGGAGGGCCGGCTCGGCATGGCCGAAAAGACGGTCCAGGAGCAGAAGGCGCAGATGCTCAGCCTAGCCAGCAAGATGAAGACCCTGGAAAAGGATCTTTATCGTGTCCGCGACTTCGACTCCAAGCTGCGCATCATGATCAATCTGGATCACCAGCAAGCCCAATTGCCTGCGCCCGTAGGCGGTCCCGAGACCCGCGACTTCTCCAAGAACTACCTCACGATGTACAGGCAGGAGCTTCTCGCGCGCAAGATGCATACCTTCCTGCGCCAGCTCTCCACCGATGCGAGGCTGGAGGAAGCCCGCCAGCAAGAACTCATCCAGACGTTGCGCGAGCGCGAGGACATGCTCGCGGCCACGCCGTCCATCTGGCCTGTCGAGGGCTGGATCTCCTCGTCCTTCGGCTACCGGACCTCGCCCTTCACGGGCAAGCGCGAGTTCCACAAGGGCCTGGACATTAGCGCCCCGCTCGGCACGCCCATCTACGCCCCGGCCAAGGGCATCGTGGTCAACGCCGGCCGCCGCGGCGCATACGGCCTGCGCGTGTCCATCGATCACGGCGCGGGCGTCATCACCCGCTACGGCCACATGCACCGCATCTCGGTCAAGCCCGGCCAGATAGTGACCCGCGGCGAGCTCATCGGCTATGTGGGCAGCACCGGCCGCAGCACTGGCCCGCACACGCATTACGAGGTGCGCCTTAACGGCCTGCCCGTGGACCCCATGCGCTACATCCTCAACTAGCGGGCCTGATTCACGAAAAACGAAAGCCCCTCCTGGGAACAGGAGGGGTTTTCTGTTTCGCGCTTGCGAAGCGGTTCATGGTTCAACCCGGCTTGCGGGAGTCCGCTTGTGGCGCTGGAGGAATCCCCAGATGACCTCGGCCGCATTCAAACCCTCGAAGGCCTCCAGGTCGCCGTCCGGAACCTTGTTGGGCCAATAGTGGCCCCAGCCAGCCAGCTCGTAGAGGATCACCTCGCTGTCACCTGCGCATTGGGTCCAGGCCTTGCGCCGCACCTTGGCGGAATACGGGAAGCTCACTTCCGGCATGCTCCGGCAGCCGTTGCGCCGGACCCAGAACTGGGCGCTCTCGCCGGCGGAGAGAAACCATGAGCTGGCATGACGCACGCTTTGGCCGCCGTAGAACGGCACGGTCTCATCGGCGTTGCCGTGAAACATGAGCACCGGCACGGGCATGGCGGCCGCCGGCCGGGCGTCGGCCGGAGATTGTGGCCCGCCGGGCGGAGCCAAGGCCTGCTCCAGGCCTGCCGGCACTTCGCCCACGAAGCGGTCCCACGGCTCGAAGATGAGCCTGCCGCCCACGCTGGCCGCCACCGTGGCCACGGCAGCCACCTCCCCGGGATGGCGCGCCGCGTAATGGAAGGCCAGCATGCCTCCATTGGACGTGCCCACGAGATAGACTCGCGCCCGGTCGATGGACAGCCGTCCCGAGACTTCGGCCATGGCCTCGTGCAGGAACCCGAGGTCGTCCACGTCACGCTGCTGAGCCACGGCGCAGCAGAAGCCCGCGTTCCAATGCCGGAAGAAGCCGAACAGCCCCACGCCCTCCGGGTACAGGACCACGAAGCCGTCGCGCTCGGCCAACTCGGTGAAACCGCTGAAACGCGCCGTGGACTCGCTCGAGGAGAATGCGCCGTGGAGCACCACCACCAGGGGCGCTGGCCGGTCTGAATGGTAGCTCGCGGGCACGTGCAGAAGGTACTGACGCCGGAAGCCCATGTCCCCGCGCTCCATGGTGCGCAGGTAGGTCCCGGGACCCGGCTCGCGACCATCCGGCAATCTGGCCGTACACCCCATCGTCAGCGCCATGATAGCCATCAGTCCGGTGAAATATCGCCATAGGCCCGGAATTCGGCGTGAACGCAGCTCCACCCGCCGGCGACTCATGTCATGTCCGCATGGACAAGAGCACAAGGATAACGGACGGGATCGGCCCGACCGCGAATTGCACGATGTCGGCGAGCCCAAGCGGATTGGTCTTGAGGTATTGCCGCCTCATGCCGCCCATCCATTGCCCATGTTCAATGGATTGTAGGACACTGCCGCCAAGTCGGCCACAAGCTCGTCGGGCCCCAGGCCGGCGAGAGCGGCCATCTCGTGGGCCAACAGGCAGGCCCAGCCCTTGTACCCGGCGGGGCTCGGGTGGAAGCCGTCCACGGCCAGGTGCGCCGGCTCGGGCAAGGGAGTTCGGCAGTGGCGCACGCCCGCCATGCGCGCGGCCAGACGCCTGGCTTCCTGGTCCAGAAAGCGCGCCCTCCGCCCCAGGCAGTCGCGCAGAGGCCAGGGCAAAGCCGGGAAGCGCTCCAAGGGCGGCACGCCGGCCAGGAGCACCGGGACATGCCCCGCCTGCCCGCGGATCGCGGAAACGAGGTCCGCCAGATCCCGGGCCCATTTGTCCGCGGGACGGAACTCCACAGCGTCATTGACGCCCAGGGCCAGCAGCACGAGATCGGCCTCCAGGCGCGAAGCCCGCACGCGCGCCAGGAGCTTGCGGGCATTGGCCCCGCTGCGGCCCAAGGCTTTCCAGCGTACGGCCCTGCCGGTCAGGTCCCGCAGGCGGCCCGCGCACTGGCAAGCCAGGGCCTCCTCCTGTCGTTGCGCGCCCACGCCTGCGATCGTGGACTCGCCCAAGGCCAGCAGCTTCAGAGTCGGCCCGCTGCCCGCGAGCTCGTCTTCGTCCGGCCCGGCGGCATCGGGCAGGCGCGGGATGCTCATACGTACGTAGGCCGCCTGCGTGGCGAGCACGGGCGACATGAGCATAAGCCAGCCCGCATGCCCTATCCTGTCCATGACTCCGCCGCGGTCCAAAGCGTGTGAAAACGCATCGGCATCCATGAGTCCCCCCTGGCGCGCGCAGACGCACCTGTCCGCTATCCTAGCAGAAGCGCGGAATCGTGGGCAACGGTTTTCAGGACGGGCTCATGCGGGCGCGCGGCGCTCTCGGGAGGGTTGAGGCCGTTGTCATTGCGAGTTGCAAGAAAACGGGGTGCAGGCGCCGGATGAGAGCCCAGGAGAGGGCGACGCCCTCTCCTGGTTGATACATGCGATAATCCGGCCGAGGAGGCTGAAGGCTACTTGTAATAAATCTTGAGGGCGTTGGTGTGCCGTTCGCTCTGGCCAGGCGTGGGCTGGCCGGAGGTGAGCACGACATTGTCGCCCGGCGCGAAGGCGGGATTGGACTGCACGAAACGCTCCACGCGCTCCATGTGCCGCTCGATGGACGTGTCCGCCTTGCGCGGGTTGACGCCCCAGAAGAAGTTCATGTAGCGCATGACCCGCTCGTCCGGAGTCAGGCAGTACACGGGTGTGGCGGCTCGGCGGCTGGACAGGAAGCGCACCGTGCTCCCGCTGTCGGAATGGCTGATGATCGCCTTGCTCTCGGCGTTCTCGGCGAGCAGAGTCGCGGCGTAGGCCAGATACTTGACCGGGTTCTTCTCCTTCTTGGGCATGTATGGCCCTTGGATGCGCTCCAGGAAGTACTCCTCGGCGCTCATGGAGATCTCGTTGATGAAGCGCACCACCCGCTCGGGGTACTTGCCCACGGCGGTCTCCTCCGAGAGCATGACGCAGTCCGCGCCGTCCATGATGGCGTTGGCCACATCCGTGGCCTCGGCCCGCGTGGGCACCGGGTTGTTGACCATGGATAGGAGCATCTGCGTGGCCACGATGCTGGCCTTGTGGGCGTGGCGGCAGGCGCGCAGCACGCGCTTCTGGATGACCGGCAGCTCGGCCATGGAGCACTCCAGGCCCAGGTCGCCGCGCGCGACCATGACCACATCGGTGAGCGCAAGGATGGGCTCCAGACGGTCCAGGGCGTTCTTGCGCTCAAGCTTGGCGATGACCGGGACCCACGTGCCATGCTTGCGAATCTCCTCCTTGACGTCGATGATGTCCTGCTCGTGCTGCACGAAGGACAGGGCCACCGCGTCGAGGCCGATCTCCAGGCCTTCGTGCAGGTCCTTGCGGTCCTTGGCGGTCATGGCCGGCATGGGATGGAACTTGCCAGGGAAGGCGATGCCCTTGTGCGAGGTCAGGATACCGTCGTTCAGGGCCTCCATGGCATAGAGCTTGTCGGCCACGGCGGTCTGCGTGATGGTGAATTGGAGCATGCCGTCGGACAGGGATACGGGCATGCCCGGCTCAAGCCCCTTGAGCAGCGCCGGGATGTCCAGGCTGATGAAGGCGCAGCCCTCGGACTTGCCGGCCATCTCGGGCAGGCCCAGGTAGACCATGCATCCGCGCTCGACGCTCAGAGGCGAGCCCACCACCTCGCCGATGCGCACCTTGGGGCCGCACAGATCGCCCAAGGCCGTGAGCGGTATGCCCAGCTCGCTCTCCAGCCGGCGGATTTTCCTTATGACCGGCTCGAAGAAGGCCGCGTCGGAATGGGAGAAGTTCAGGCGGAAGACCCGCACGCCGTTCTGGGCCAGGACCTTCATGACTTCGTAGTCCATGGAGGCCGGCCCAAGGGTGGCGATGATCTTGGTGCGCATGGCGACACGTCCTTGTTGCGGTTCGTTTTCGGCTTGGCCCGAGCCTTGGCCTAAGCCGGAGCATTCTCTAACAGACTGTTGAAAAGGCCGTCCTGGCTTTTCAACTTCGCAATGCTTGAGCAAAGCTCAAGCATTGCTCACGGATGCCGCGCATCCGGCGGGCCATCCAGGCCCGCATAGCCTGTCTTTCAACAGGCTGCTAAGCCTAGCACAGCCGGGGCCGATTACCACCCCTCGCTTCGAGGCATCGGCCGCGCGGCCGCACGCCTAGCGTGGAGCCTGGCCCAGATACAGATAGTCCGCATCTCCGGGGCCTACTTCGGCGGGCTCCAGCCCGCCGGGCGCGCCGGGCAGCAGAGACAGGCTGGACAGCTCGGGATGGAGCTTGCGCAACTGGGCGGGCACGGCCCGCTTCCAGGCATGCACCGAGCCCGTGAGCACCACCAGGGTCAGGCCTGCGTTGGCTTGGCGGAACTCCCCGGCATAGTAGGCCATGGCCGTGTCCCAGACGAGCTGGGCCTCGCAGAAACGCTGGAACTCGTGGCCCTTGGCGTGCTCGCCCAGGACCCGGCGCAGGAAGGCCTCGTACTCGGGATCCACGATGCAGACCACGGGCGGGAGCTGGCCGAACTGCTCGGGGCTCAGGGAGGCGAAGCCCTGCCTGGCCACCTGCCTGGTGATCTCCCGCGGCACATTGAGGCCGACCAGTGGTATCTTCTCCTGGCGGGCATACTCGAAGATGGGCTGGTAGAGCGGCCATAGGCCGGCATCCCAGTTGCGGGCAAAGGCCGCGCGCATCTCCTCCCCGGAAAGCTTGCCGGCCACCCAGGCGTCCAGGCTTCCCTGGTCATTGTGCTGGAACATCTCCAGCCCCACGGCCACGGGCCTGTCCGAGATGCGCAAGGCCTGGATGATCGCCAACTGGGCCGCATGGTGGCGCGGGTCGTCGTGCGATTCGCCCGCCAGGACCACGTCGGCCTTGGCCAGGGAGTATACGGCCGAGGCCAGCTTCACCTCGCGTCCCGCCGCCACGTCCCATAAGGCCAGATCGATACTGACAGGCGCCCCGGCGCCCTGGGCGACGGAGAGCGACGATACGAGGGCCAGGAGCATCATCAGGGCAATGGCCAGCGCATGCGCCATGGGCTCACTCCTCAAGGTCGATGCTCAAGGGGGATGCCTGGGGCTCCCAGATCCCCTTGACCGTGTTGTTGCCGTTCTCGAAGCCCAGGTAGCTGTTCTTGCCGTAGTGTGTGATCTTGCGCGCCGCCTCCCGCGCGGCGGGCAGGTCCGTCGCGGCGCGGGGGGCGAAGAAGGCCACGACCCGCCCCGACCGCGCGGGGTCGGGATAGACCGCGAACTGCGTGTCGCTCTTGGCCATGGCCATGGTCTCCCGCGGGGAGAGCTGATCCAGCACCGGCCACTTGTTGCTCTGCACCGAGGCCACGGCCTCGCGGCCCTTGTCCGTGGAGGGGAAGCCGAAGAAGAGCACGTCGCGCCGGGCAAGCGCACGCGCATCGATGTCCCTCTCGCGCAGGATTTCGGCTCTGCCCTGGCCGAGGCTCTCCATGAGCATTCTCAACACAGGCAGATGCTCCTTGTCCATGGCCGCGGCGAGCACGGCCACGAGATTCCCCGAGGCCTTGAGGCTGTTGACGGTCACCGGGATCTCCTCGGGCCAGAGCAGCCTGAAGACATGCGCTTCGGGATCGACTTCCAGGTTCAAAGGCCGCTCGTGCAGGGTGAAGGAGAAGGCGGCCCGACGGCCGCTCAAGCGCACGAGCTTTATTTCACTGAGGGCCGCGGTCCTGACCCGCACGGGCACGTTGAGGTCGTAATGGGGCTCGGTCTGGGTCAACTCGCCCTGCACGGCCCAGCCCGCGCCCATGCGCTCGAGGCGCACGTTGTCCAGGCGGATTCGCGGGGCGCCCGTGCGATCCAGCCACTGCCCGAAGAAGGCCTTGGCCTCGGCCGGCTCCCAGCCATGGGCTTCGAAGGCCTGGCGGAAGTGCTCCCAGGAGGTGGGCTTGAACAGACGCTCGGCATAGACGCCGCGCAGGGCCTCCCAGAAGTTGCCGTCCTCCACGGCGCGCCTGGCCATGTGGAAGACGAACATGGCCTTGCCGTAGCCCACGACGCGCGAGGCCGGGCTGTGGCGCGAGACGAATTCGCGCAGGGGCATGTCCTCCCTGTCGGCGGCCAGCAGGGCATAGTCACGCAGCACCTGGCGCCTGTATTCACCGGCTGCCTCGGCCGAGACGCGCTCCTTGGCCAGATAGTCGGCCACATAGGTGGCCAAACCCTCGCTCCAGTTGCCGCCCGAGAGGTCCACGAGCACGCCGTTGCCCCACCAGCAATGGGCCACCTCGTGGCGCAGGCTCGTCTCCGGGATGAACGGCAGCCTGAGCACCTGCGAGCCGAGCAGGGTGAAGGACGGAAAGCCGTAGCCCGTGGGGAAGAAATTCTCCACCACCGCGAACTTCGGGAAGGCGTAAGGGCCGTGCAGCGCAGCGTAATCCCCGATATGCCGCTCCGCGGCCTCCAGGTAGACGGGCGAGAGGTCGGCGCTTTGGGGATAGAAGTAGGTGTAGACCGGCACGTTTCCGGCCCTGCGCACGCCGAGCACGTAAGGCCCGGCGAAGAGCCCGAGCTCCTCCGGCGTGGAGGCGCATATCCATTTGGAGACGCTCTCGCCGCCAGGGTCGCCATGGCCGATGAGCGTGCCCGAGGTCACGGCGTAGATGCCCAGAGGAGCGCGCACCGTGAGCAGGATGCTGTGCTCCCGTGCCTCCAGGCGCGGATACCAGCCGCTGCCTCCCAGGAAGAAGGCGCCCGAGGGCGTGATCGTCGCGGCCACGCCATGGCCGGGATTGTCGAACACGTGAGGGTCCTCGGGCCAGGGGTCGTCGAAGACGCCTTCGTACTCCACGACCAGCCGCAAGTCCCCGTTGCGCTTGCCGGGGGGAAGGCTCACGCGCGCGGCGCCCCCCTCCTGCACATACGCGCCCTGGCCGCCGTCCAGATCGAGCCTGGTCACGCGGACCTTGGGGCCGACATCCAGCGAGATCACGGCTGCCTCGCGCACGTGCACGGCGATGGCGTCCCGGCCGCGCAGGGTCCGCCCGTCCAGGTCGAGGCGCACCTCCAGCTCGTGACGCGCGCTGAGCACCTCGGCACGCGCGGCGCAGGGCAGGCCGAGCAAGGCGGAGAGCAGCAGCATCCAGGAAAACGCGGGCAGCAGGTGGATAAGGCGTAAGCGCATGACAGGCTGATTAACGCATTTCACCCCGCGCGCCAACTGCCGGCCGCGGAGTTGGCGCGCGGGGCGAGGCGGGCCAGTAC
>JAEYTO010000095.1 GCA_023433925.1 Pseudomonadota bacterium
CGGCCTCAGTGGCTGTTGCCAGTAGGCTCTGAGCTATCTCCAAGACATCCCGACCACGCGCTGGACGTGCCATAATTATCCTCCGATGAAATAATTATGGCATATTTTATTTAGAATTGGAATGAGAGCCGCTTCGAATGAAGGGCCCTTCGCTTTTGCCGGGTTGGATCGACGGGGGAACGGGTCGGGATGAGTGGGCGTGGCGGCTCGTGTCGCGGAGCGTCCGGACGGGGCGCTCAGGCCATCCCCGCGTACTCCGCCGCCGCGCGGACGAAGTTGGGCGCCCAGTCGCGGGCGCCCAGGGCGTGGATGTGCGCGTAGCCGGCCAAGGTGCGCTTGTGCAGCAGTCCGTCCTGGCCCGCGTGCATGCCCGCGCCGCGCGTGACGCGCAGGCTGAAGTCCAGGTTCGGCGCAGGGCCGTCCAGGCAGCAGGCCGAATAGTGGAACTCGTGGCCCAGGATGCGCTGGCCCGCCCGGAAGAAGGGCGTGTCGCGAATGGCCTCGGCCTCGATGTAGCCCAGTCCTTGGGGCCGGCCGCACAGGCGCGTGGAGACCGGAAAAATCCCGGCCATGGGCCAGGCGCGACCCTGATGCTCCAGGTGCCGAGCCAGGTACATGAAGCCGCCGCACTCGGCATAGATGGGCATGCCGGCCTCGGAGAACCGGCGCACGCGTTCGCGTATCCCGGCATTGGCGGCCAGGGCCTCGGCGTGCGTCTCGGGGAAGCCGCCGCCCAGATACAGGCCGTGCAGCTCGGGCCAGGGCTCGGGCGAGAGGATGCTCACCTGGACGATCTCGGCGCCCGAGCGCTCCAGGGCCTCGATGTTCTCGGGGTAGTAGAACCAGAGCGCCGCGTCCATGACCACGCCGATGCGGGGCTTGCCCGCCAGCGGGAGTGGCGAGGGCCACAGCCCGGCCAGCGCCTCCCGAGCAATGGTCAGGCCGTCGGCGGACTCGGCCGTGGCGCGCAGGGCCGCGAGCTCGCAGCACTCGCTCACGACGCGGGCCAGGCGATCCAGGGCGGCCTGCACGTCCTCGGACAGCTCCTGGTCCGACCACAAGCCCATGTGGCGTTCGGGGATGGGGTTCTCGGGCAGCTTGGGCAGCATGCCGAGCACGGGCACGTCGGTGTAGCGCTCAATGGCCTGGCGCAGGATGGAGCGGTGCCGCTCTCCGGCCGTGCGGTTGCAGACCACGCCGGCCAGGCGCAGGCCCGGCTCGAAGGCGGCGATGCCGGCCACGATGGCCGCGGCCGTGCGCGTCATCTTGGTGCAGTCCATGACGAGCACGACAGGGGCCTTGAGCTGGCGCGCAAGCTCGGCCGTGGAGAGCGTGCCCTGGACGTCGCGTCCATCGAAGATGCCCCGGTTGCCCTCGACCACGGCCAGGTCGAAGCCTGTCATGCGCTCGGCGAACAGGGCCGGCAGCAGGTCCGGCGGCATGAGGTGCGGATCGAGGTTGCAGGCCGGAACGCCCGCGGCCAGGCCGAGCCACTTGGCGTCGATGTAGTCCGGGCCCTTCTTGAAGGGCCGCACGGCCAGGCCTTGGCGCACGAGAGCCCTGCACAGGCCAAGGGACAGGATGGTCTTGCCGGAGCCGCCCGAAAGGCCGGCCAGGACGATGCGCGGCAAGCGCACGCTCCCGGCCGGCTGTGTCGGCTGCATGGGGGTGGAGGCTTTCTGCACGGATGATCTGCGTTCAGGCCGGAATGACGAAAGCCCGCGAAAACGCGAAGCCGGGAGGGGTATCCCCACCTGCCCGGCTCCGACGTGCGTTACGGTGCCCGGAGCCCGCCATGCCGAGGCGCGGCGGTTTCCGGGATCCTGAAATTCCTACTCTTCGCCAGCGGCGTGCTTGCCGGCGCCCTTGAGGCCGTACATGGTCGTGGAGCCGGAAGACCAGTACTCCAGCTTTTCTTCCTTGACCAGCTCGGTGAGCACCTTCTTCACGTCGCGGGCCTTCTCGTCGGGGAACAGCGCGGTGAAGTCATTGAAATAGAACTTGGTCTTCTTGGCCTTCTTGTCCTCGAGGAACTTGAGGATCTCACCCTTAGCGGCAGCAAGATCTAACGCCATCTGAAACCCCCTTGCTTGGAAATGGGGCGCGGCGATTGCCGCGCCCCGGTTGTGTGCTCAGGCTCCTACCACTTGAACTGGGTGCTCTGACGCCAGGTGTAGTAGGCGTGATCGCGGAAGTCGTCGATGAGGTGGTGGGTGAAGGGCAGGCCGGTAAGCTCGAAGAACTTCTCCCAGCCGATGCGCTCGGCCCACTCGCCCACGCGCTCGTACTTCATGGCATCCTTGGCGTACGCCTCGAGAATCTGGCGCATGACCTTGACCAGGGTCGGCCAACGCGGGGGCTCGTTGGGCACGTAGGCCACGACGACCTTGGAGAACTTGGGCATGGACATGCGGTTGGAGACCTTGCCGCCGACCATGATGGCGCAGCCGTCGCCCTCGGCATCGGCCAGGGGCAGCGCGGCGCACATGGTGTAGCAGTTGCCGCAGAACATGCAGCGCTCATCCTTGATGGCCACGGTGTTGCGCTGCTTGCCGTCGATCTCGATCTTGGTCGGACGGATGGCGGCGGTGGGGCAGGCGGCCACGGCCAGCGGGATCTCGCAGATCTGGTCGAGGACCGCGTGGTCCTTGAGGGGCGGCTTGCGGTGGATGCCCACGACGGCGATGTCGGAGCAGTGCACGGCGCCGCACATGTTCAGGCAGCAGGCCAGGGCCAGACGGACCGAAGCCGGCAGCTTCATGCTCGTGAAGTACTCGAACACGTCGTCCATGACGGCCTTGACCGGGCCGGCGGCGTCGGTGGCCGGGGTGTGGCAGTGCTGCCAGCCCTGGGTGTGCACCATGTTCGGGGCCGAGGCGCCGGTGCCGCCGACCGGGAACTTGTAGGAGCCGCCGGGGAACTTGCGGCCCTTCAGGTCGTCGACCAGGGGCTTGACCTTGGCCTTGTCATCGACCATGAACTCGATGTTGTTGCGCGTGGTGAAGCGCAGGTGGCCGCCGCAGTGCTTGTCGGCGATCTCGCACATCTCGCGGATGAGCGAAACGGTCATGAGGCGGGCGCCGCCCACGCGGACCGAGTAGACCTCGTCGCCGGACTCGGCCTTGTGCATGAGCACGCCGGGCTCGAGGATCTCATGGTACAGCCACTGGCCATAGTTCTTCTTGATGACCGGAGGCAGGAACTCTTCGTAATTGCGGGGGCCGATGTCCGTGATGCGGTTTTCCATCGGCTTCTGGGGATTGTATCCCGAGGAAATGAAAGCCATTGTGCTTCCTCCCTAGGTAGTTCGTTTGCTCTTGCTCGCCTAAGCCGCGATCCCGACTAGCGGGCGTGACGCTTGCGGTAGTCCTCGATGGGACGATCCCAGCCGCCGACCTCTTCTTCCTTCCAGAAGATGTAGGGGTTCTCGCGGGGGTACTTGACGTGCACGGCCTGCGGCTCGACGCCGACAACCTCGAGCACCTTCTGCAGAGACATGCGGCGCATGGTCTCGCCGACACGCTCGCGGTTCTTGCCTTCCTCCATCCACCAATCCCAGATCTTCTCGACGATGTCCTTGACTTCCTGGAAGTCGGGACCTTCGACCGGGACGAAGGGCACGATGAGCGAACCCATCTGCTGGCCGTCCAGGATGGGGGCCTTGGCGCCGAGCAGGATCGAGGCGCCGGTCTCGGTGCCGACGCGCAGGGCGCGGGGCATGACGGCGATGCAGTGCATGCAGCGCACGCAGTTCTTGTTGTCGATGGACAGCTTGGAGCCGTCCCACTTCATGCAGTGGGTCGGGCAGCGGTTCACGACCTCGGCCATGATGTCGAACTTGCCCCAGTCGCGGCCGGCGTGGGCGCCCGCGTTGGGCTTGAACTCGCCGCCGACGTAACCCTTGACCGCGGCCTGGTCGATGCGGATGTCGTCCTTCCAGGTGCCGATGACCGAGAAGTCGGAGCGGGCGATGGAGGCCACGCAGCACAGCGGGCAGCCGTCGAACTTGAACTTGAACTTGTAGGGGAAGGCCGGGCGGTGCAGCTCGTCCTGGTACTCCTGAACCATGGAGTACTCAAGGGCCATGGTGTCGTAGCAGGCGAACTCGCAGCGGGACTTGCCGAGGCAGCCGGCGGGCGTGCGCAGGTTGGAGCCGGAGCCGCCCAGGTCGGTGTTCATCTTGTGGGTCAGATCGAAGAAGATCTCTTCGAGCTGCTCGGTGAAGGTGCCCAGGAGCACGATGTCACCGGTGGAGCCGTGCATGTTGGTCAGACCGGAGCCGCGCAGGTCCCAGATGTCGCACAGCTGGCGCAGGAACTCGGTGCTGTAGTACTTGCCGCCGGGCTGGTTCACGCGCACGGTGTGGAAGTGGGCCACGCCGGGGTACTGCTGGGGCATGTCGCAGTAGCGGCCGATGACGCCGCCGCCATAGCCGAACACGCCCACGATGCCGCCGTGCTTCCAGTGAGTTTCCTTGTCCTTGTAGGACAACTCCTGCAAGCCGAGCCAGTCGTCACACACATCAGCGGGGATCTGGAACTCGATGTTGTCCGGATTCGTCTTGCGACGCTCAGCCTCACCCTTGATGTCATCAACCCAGCTGGGCCAAGGCCCACTGATCAGCTGGTCAAGCATCGGGGTCTTGTGTTTCGCCATGGTGCTTCCTCCATCGGTTTCAATCATTTACAGGCCGCAACCAGAACAGAGCCGTCATCTATTACGACCTTCGCCCGCCATGCATGGCCAGGGCGAAAGGCTCTTTTGAATCCAAACAAGGAAGCCGGCGCGCTTCACCAGCCGACAGGTCTTGTCACATAAAGGACAAGAACACCTGTTTGCTAGAAGCAATCGGCTTTTTTGTCAACCAAAGCCTTACACGCCAACACCTTGAGAGACGTCCGATTTGACGAAGTCTCCGCTGGGCGTACACGCTGACAAGAGTAAGAAGGCTCCTTACTCTCGGCCGTTTCAGCCTTGATACTCAAGGAGAGCGTAAAAAACAACGGGAATCCTACCGTGTTGGGATATTTTGGACTTTATTTCACAAGGCAAGCCGCTACCTGGCCATGCGCTCCAGCGCCTCGCGGGCCAGATCCCCCACCGTTACCCGCTCCAGCCGATCTTGATCGTACAGATCGAAAGCGGTCCTGTTCCCGGTCTGCGCCGATACGGCGGCCATGGCCGAGGCTGCGAGCCGCTCGCCCGCCGCGGCGAGCAGGCCGAGCACCCAGCAGGCCAGCCCCCTGGAGACGGGATCATGGCACTCCACGGCCTCGTATGCCGGCTTGCCCTCGACGGCGCGCCCAGGGTCGAGCACGAGCAGCAGGTCCGGCACGGCCTTGCGCACCAGGTCCGGCCGCGCCTGGGCCAGGCGGCCCAGGCCCCAGAGCACGCCCCGGCGCAGGGCCGCGTTGTCCAGGTAATTGCCATGGCAGATCTCGCCGCCGGCCTCGCGCACGTAGGACAGCAGGATGCCGTGATATTCCCTGGCCAAGCCTTCGTGGCCGGCCAGGACGGCGGCCATGGCCTCGGCGACCCCCCAACCCATGTTGCCCGACTCCTCGTTCATGCGCCAGAGCATCTGACGCACGACGACCCGCGCGGCCTCCATGTCGCGGCGCGCCATGGCCGGCGCCACGAGGCCGAAGGCCTCCGCCGTCCGCCAGCGTACGAGCTCGTCGCGATGCAGGAGGTGCTGGAACAGCGGCCCGACGAGGTCGCCGGGCCGCTCGCCGGCCAGGGATTCGACGCGGGACTGCCAGTCATCCGCCGACAGGGCCTCGGTCAATTCGGCCTTGAGTCGCCTGAATCGAGCCATGCTGGTCCTCCAAGGATTGCCCGAGACTACGCCGGTTCAGCCGGCGGCGCAACGCGGCCCACGAAAAAACGGCCGCCTCCCGAAGCACGGGAAGCGGCCGTCGAAACTCGTAGCCTCAGCCACCGACGAGGCAGGCGCATGGAACCAGCCAAGCCTGCCGTCCGCCCACGGTGTCCCGCCATGGAAACGCGGGGCCCAGGGAGGGCGGCGCCCTTCCCGTCTCATACGCCGGGCGCTCTATGCCCCGTGGGCCTCAAGCTCCTTGATCAGGCCCTCGGGCGGCTCGAAGCCGGTCTCCCTGGCCTTCTCGGCATATTCGCGGGCCTGCTTGTAGTTGCCGCGCTCCAGCTCGACCAGAGCCAGGTTGTTCAGGGCCGGGCCGAAGTTGGCCTCGATCTCCAGGGCGCGCTTGGACTGCCCCTCGGACGCGTCGAGATCGCCCTTCATGTACAGGGCCCCGCCGAGGCTGGCGATGGCCTGCACGAAGTTGGCGTCCTTCTTGATGGCCTGCCTGAACGCCGCGATGGCCTTGTCCGCCTCTCCACGCTGCATGTGCACGAAGCCGATGTTGGCGTAGGGCACCGGGAAGAGCGGCATGATCTTGGCCGCCAGCTCGTTGTAATGCAGGCAGCCGTCCAGGTCCCCGCGCTGCATGGCGATGCCGCCGAGCTGAACGTAGGCCTCCACGAGCTTGGGCGAGCACTCCAGGGCCTTGAGGAAGGATTCCTCGGCCTCCTTGAACATGCGCTTCGTCAGATAGCCCATGCCGAGGCTGTAGTGCGTGTTGGCGCACTGGGGGTTTTCCTGGAGCTTTCTTTGATGCTCCTCGATGTATGCGTCGACCTTGGCGGTGTTGCTCATGCGTCGTCCCTCCGAGGGCCTTGTTTGACGATGGTTTGACCGGGGCCTCGACTAGTCCTTGAGTATGTCCTGCTCCCTGAGGAAGTCCAGGTACCAGCGGGCGAAGTCCATCATGCCCACATAGCGGTCCACGTGATTGATGACGCCGTTAGCCAGGTCGAATGCGCCTTGGGCGTAGGCGTCATCGTGCCTTTTGTCGGGCACCGAGCGCAGAAACGAGCGCACGAGTTCATGGGCCGTGAGCCTGACCTCGTCGGTGCGTATGTCGATGGGGTCCTTGGGCTCGGCGAACGGCTCCCAGTTCTCGTAGCCGATCTTGTCCACGAACTTGCGCCTGCGGGGCGACAAGCGCTCGTAGATGGCCCGCTTCTGATCTTCGTGCTCCCGGCTTCCGGCCACTACTTGCCGCCTCCGAACTCGATGATCGTCGGATTGCCGTTGCAGCCATTGCCGGACGAGGCGCAGCCGCCGCAGTCGGACTTCTCGCAGCCCGTGCACTCGCCGCTCCTGGCCTGGGTCATGGAGGGAATGCCCGGCGCGGCGGGCGCGGGCTGTCCGGCCTGGCCGGCCGGGGCCGCGAAGGGATCGGCGTGCATGGCTTCCTGCGTGGCGGTGTCCTTGCCCAGGAACTCCTCGTCGAAAGTGGACATGAGCGCCGAAGCCAGGGGCATGAGCATGGAGGTCATCTTCGTGTACTTCGTGTTCAGGCCGTCCACGATCTCCTGGCTGAGCTCCGCCAGCGCGCCATGGATGCGCTCCATGTTCACCGTGGGGTACGGCCGTCCGGGCTCGAAGTTGGACAGGCCGCAGGTGTGGCCCTGCCCGGCGATGGATAGGGGAATGCCGTACAGGCGGCAGGTGATCGGCCTGATATCGTAGAGCACGCAGGCATCGTCGGCCTGGAGCATGGGGCAGCGCACGCGCTTCCTGGCCATGTCCTCCAGGACTTCCTCGGCCTGGGCGCCCTGCTCCGAGCGCTTGAAGGCCTTCTTGGCCAGCTTGACCTGCCGGCGCTCGGCCTCGTCGGCGCGCTCGATCACCGCCTGGCGCTCAAGGCCGTGCAGTCTCTCGTTGAACTTCCGGTTGATGTACAGCGCCTCGACGAGGCTCAGGTCGAACACCGCGTGGCAGCAGTCGCTGCATCCGGGCCGGCAGGCGACGGCATCGCCGCACTGCTCGCGCACACGGCGGAATATCTCGTCCACCGAGGCGACGAGCTTTTCGTATTTGGCGAAGGTTGCGCTGAAGTCCAAAGCCATGGCTGTTCTCCTAGAGGCTGTTATGAACCGTGGGTAGTGCTTATAGAGTGAGCATGACTCACCGTAAGCCCTACCCCACGGACGTAAGCGACGAGGAGTGGTCCTTCGTCGCACCCTATCTCTCTCTTCTGCCTGA
>JAEYTO010000096.1 GCA_023433925.1 Pseudomonadota bacterium
CTCGCGCTCTCTCCACCAAAAACTTTTGATATTATTTCAGCGTATTGCCGGGTGGCGCAGTTGAGAAACGGGGTTCCAAGGGGGCCGCGCCCCCTTGGCCGCCGGAGGCATAAAACGACCTTTATTAATAATCTGAGCCCCCGGCCCAAGGGCCGGGGGCTCTTTTTTGTGAGGATAAGGCGTTGCGGCGCTAGGTGCCGGACATGAAGCGCTGCTGGATGCCGAAGGGATCCTTGATCTCCTGCTCGGGCTTGCCCATGAGCTTCTTCTCGCCACGCTCATCCACGTACTTCCTGAGCTCCAGATCGATGGTCGCGGGCACGGCCACGCCGGCCTGGGCGAGCATCTGGCGCAGCAGGGCCTCGGACTTGCCGGCGAAGGCCACGGAGTCGCCCAGCACGCGCAGGGCCTCGGGCGGGTTGTGGAAGCCCACGGAGTTCTCGGCGCCGATGAACAGCTGGCGGTAGAAGGCCTCCTCGTAATAGTCCTTGGCCTGCTCATAGAGCTGCCGGTCGAGCTGCGCGCCCTTGGCCTGGGCCGCGTGCGCGGCCTCGAAGAGCTTGGCCGCCGTGGCCGTGCCGTAACCGGCGCGGAGCATGAGCGAGACCGTGCGGTCCTGGATGCTGATGACGCGCTGCTTGAGCCAGTCCGTGCTCTCGGCGTGACACTGGCCGCAGGCGCGCAGGTCGGCCTTGAGCGGACTCATGACCCGGTGATCCGAAACCTTGTACACGCCGACCTTGGTGTAGGGCATGTGGCAGTCGGCGCAGGAAGCCCCGGCCTGCCAGTGCGTGCTCTGGTTGGAGAACAGCTCGAACTCGGGGTGACGCATGAAGGCCAGCTTGAAGCCCGTGACCTTCTGGGTCCACTCCTTGTTGTTCGGGTCGTTGCGGATCTTCTGGATGATGTTCTCGACGCTTATGTTGCCCCACTTGCTCGTCTGCCAGGGGAAGTAGATGCCGTCGGACTTGCCTTCGGCGGTCTTGGTGATGTTGTAGGACACGTGACACTGGGCGCAGACCGCCGAGCGCATCTCCTGGTGCGAGAGCTTCTTGGGGTCGGCGCCCATGGAATCCAGGGCCTTGACCAGGGTGAAGCCGCGCGAGAGCTGCAAGGTCATGTCCTTGTTATTGTGGCAGTCGATGCAGGCCACGCCCAGCTCGCGGTGCTCCTCGGGGATCTGGTTCACGACCTCCATGAAGGGCTTCATGTAGTAATCGAGGCCCATCTGCTGCTCAAGAGCGGGCGCGTAGGGGCTCTTGCAGCTCAGGCACACGCCGCCGGCGCCCACGCGCTTGGCGTCGACGTCGAGCTGGTCGCGGACCATGTTGGCGTGGCCGCGCGGCTCGTTGTACTCGATGCCGAAGCCCCAGCCGTTGAAGAGCAGGGCCATGTACGGGTACATGGACAGCTTGTCGTAGGTGATCCTGTCGGCGTCGAAGCCGACCTTGTACTTGCTCTTGCCCGCCGGGGTGGGCTCCTCGGTCTGCTTCCAGAGGTTGTACTCCACCGGGTAGGCCTTGCCCCAGACCACGGGGTCGATGGTATTGTCCGGTATCTGCACCGGCTGCACCATCTTGGGCTCCTCGGGCGCGCAGGCCCAGAACGCCACGAGCACGACCAGCAGAGCGCCGAGCCCGACCATTTCCTTTTTCCTGATCTTCATTGTGCTCCTCCCTGAAGTATCGCTTCCCTTGCCCGGGATTCTTTACATGGAATGGATGACACCGGTCAGCCTGTGCCGAAGCTGGCGGTGGCAGTCCCAGCAGTTGCGCTCCTTGTCCATCATCCTGGCCACGGTTTCGCCGTGACAGCGGATGCAGTTGCCCTGGACGAACCTCTGGCCGCGTTCCGAGATCTCGATGCGCTCGGGCACATGGCCGGAATGGAAAAACACCACGTCCTTCATGCCGTCAATGGATTTCCAGACGTAGTAGGAGGCCAGGTTCTCATGCGGCAGGTGGCAGTCCACGCAACGCTCCCGGCGATGCGCGCCCTGGTGCCGCCAGGCTTCGTACTCGGCCTGCATGACGTGGCACGAGGAGCAGAACTCGGGCGTCTCGGTCCTGGCCATGAGCCGCGGCGGCCCGAAGGCCAGGAACAGGCCGACCAGGGCCAGGATCGCGCCGCCGATGAGCAGGTTTCTGAGCTTGAAGAGCTTTCTCATTCCCGGCACCTCCCTTTCAACCGCAGGTCCGGAAGCCGTGACCCCGGAGCCGTGCCGACCCTATCGCGCCCAGGCGGGCGCATGGGGTCGGACAAGAAAAGAGTCATGCGTCTCACCCGCCCTCCATTGTAGTCTGTGGGCCGCGCCAAGGATGCGCGACGCCTAAATTCCTCATGTTGAAAGCCAATCTAGACCGGAACGGGAGACATGGGCATTTATTTTTCAGTCTCTAGAATTTGGCACCGGATGCACGAGCCTGCGCGCGAGGACAGGCACCATGTCCCTGCCTCGGTTGTTGAAGCGCAGCTCGATCTCCTTGAGGTAGAGATAGTAGGATTGCGGGGACAGGCAGTGGTAGCGGGCCATCCACGGCTCGGCGTAGTCCATGAACCCGCCCTGGCGGTCCAGAGGCAGTGCGGCGGATATGAATCGGTGACCGAAGGTCACGCGGGCCTTCTTGCAGCAGGAGAAGATCAGGCCGTCATGGCCGCGGAAGGGGCCGGTGTAGAGCAGGGTGCGCCAGCACTTGAGGGGCAGGTCCATGCCGAACACGTCCCTGGCCTTGGCTCTGGGCAGGAGGCGCACGCTCGCGCCGCCGGCCTCGTGGGTCACGCGGAACACGGGCGAGCGGCACTCGACGCAGTGCATCTGCCCAGCCTCGTTGCCCGCGTTGGGGCAGAAGCTGACCGCCTCGCCACGCTCGTCCAGGAGCAGGGCGGCCTCCTCGCTGCCGGCCAGTATGGCCAGGCGCACGGTGTGGCAGGCCTTGAAGGCCGTGGCGTAGCTCAAAAGGAGCCCGCGGGCCGTGTCCTCCACGGGCAGGCCCTCGGCGAAGCGGCGCAGGAGCGTCAGCCAGTACTCGGGCGGCAGCTTGACCCGGTCGAGCCACGTGCCGGCGAATTCGTGGAAGGTGTAGCGGCAGCCCCGGCAGCGAAAGCGGCCGTCGCGCAGGGCGTACGCCTCGGGCCGGCCGCAGCGCGGGCAGGCCGCGCCGCCTCCGCCGCGTTGGGCGCGGAAGAACTCGGCGGCGGACGAGCGCGTGACGCGCTGCACGGGAATTACCGCGTCGCGCTCCCTAGGAACTGAAACAGCCTCCATCTCCCCCATTCCGGCTCATGGTCCAAGTATCCGGCAGGACATGAATATATTTAGCACGAAAGGCGCGCGAAAGGAAAGGCCGGGGCGCGGGACCGGCAAGGCGCGGATGCGCTGGAGGGAATGCGGAAGGTTGGAAAGGATGTGCGGCAGGCGCGGAGTGCGCGGGAAGGCCTTGCGACGATGGTTGGTTGTCCGGTCCAGCCAGGCTCGGCCAGACCGGCCGGTCACGCCGGCCGGATGATGTCATGCCCACGAGTGGACATGAGTGCACCTCGCCTTTGGCGGGAGCGCGCCCGGAAACGGCAGGCCATGCCCAGCAGCCCGCGCGCGTCGGTTCTTTCCAGGCCATACTTCATTTACGCACAAAGAACGGGCCGGGGTTGCCCCCGGCCCGTGGTTCTGTACGCATAAGCTTTCGTCCGCCCGGCCTACTCGTCCTCCCAGTGGATGCACTGCACCGGGCAGGTGTCCATGGCCTCCTCGATTTCCTCCAGGGTCGCGCCCTCCACGTCCTTGACGTAAGCCTTCTCGACCTCCGGATCCATGGCGAAGGCGCCCGGAGCGATCTCGACGCAGGATTCGCAGGCGATGCACTCGTCCTGGTCCACATAGAACTTGCGAGCCATTGTTGCCTCCTTGGCCTCGGGCGCCGGCGGCGCCGATTTCGGGATTACGCCTTGTGCGGCCGGTTTCTCGGCGGACTGTTGCAAAGCCGCCTGGTTTTTCAACTCCGCAAGGCTTGAGCCTTGCTCACGAACGCCACGCATCCGGCGGGCCCCCCTGGCCCGCGCAGCCTGTGCGTCAGCAGGCTGCTAGAGCCGCGCCGCGAGCAGATCCCGCTCCACGGTTTTGCCCTGTCTCGTAATAACCACTTCTCGCACCGGGACGTCAACTCCAGAACGTTTTACGGCTGCATGCACGATCTGGGTCAGCGTGGCGCAGCAGGGCACCTCCATGCGCGCGACGGTCAGGCCGCGCGGCTTGGCCTCGCGGAAAATGGCCGCCAGACGCTCCACGTAGTCGTCGGCGTCGTCGAACTTGGGGCAGCCGATGAGCAGCTTGCGGCCCTTGAGCAGCTCCTCGTGGAAGCGCGGATGGGCCGCGGGCACGCAGTCGGCGGCCATGAGCAGGTCCGCGCCCTTGAGGAAGGGCGCGTGCGCCGGGATGAGCCTAAGCTGCACGGGCCAGTGGGTCAGCTCGGACTCGTCCGTGCCGCGCGGCGCGGCCTTGGCCGCGGGTGCGGGCTCGGCCTTGGGCGCCGGCTTGCGGGCGAACTTGCCGCCGGAGCACGGACAGCCGCCCGCCTGCTCCTCGGCCCCCATCCCTTCTATCGGCGCCGGCTTCTCGCGGGTGAAGTCCTGGATCATGCTGCCGGAGCAGCCGCAGGCCATGGTCTTGGGCATTTCCGACATCTTCTCCAGCACGGGCTTGGCCTTGGGCTCGGGCTTCTCGAAGACCTCGACCTTGCCGCCCGGGCAGCCCGAGGCGACCGTGACCGCGCCGTGCTTGTCGGCCCCGGCCGTGCGGCGCACGTGCTCCATGGCTGCCTCCTCGTCGAACTCGTCGGCCTCGCGCTCGATGACCTTGAGCGCGTCCCGCGGGCAGTGGCCCAGGCAGGCTCCCAGCCCGTCGCAGTACATGTCCTTGACGACGCGGGCCTTGCCATCGACGATGGCCAGCGCGCCCTCGGCGCAGGACGGAATGCAGTTGCCGCAGCCGTCGCACTTCTCTTCATCGATCTCGATGATCTTGCGCATGACCTTGCTCATGACCCTCTCCTTCCCTGCGTTGAAATATTTCGTCGGAACCCCTGTTCCGTCGCCAGTCGTGATTCCTATCTAAGCCATTATCCGGCCAAGTGAAGTGATCCAGGTCACGCCGGACGATCTTTTCCTGTCCCGGCCCAAAAAGCGAGGCCGGCTGAAGAGCCGGCCTCTGTGCGGGGTGTGGAGAGGCAAGGAGGCGAGGGGAGGCAATGCGAAACGATCTGTCCACCTTTCCCGCAGGACAGCGGGGTCCAGGGGCCCGTGGCCCCTGGCGGGAGAGAGTTGGAGAGAGGGCGCGGAGCCCTCTCTCGATCATCCTCTCTTGCTACGCCGGGACCGGCTTGCCCAGGATGGCCTCCAGGTCCTGGTCCGGGGTCGTGATGGGCTTGATGTTGTAGGTCTTGACCAGGAAGTCGACCACGTTGGGCGTCAGGAAGGCCGGCAGCGAGGGCCCGAGCCGGATGTTCTTGATGCCCAGGTGCAGCAGGGTCAGCAGGATGGCCACGGCCTTCTGCTCGTACCAGGACAGGACCATGGACAGGGGCAGCTCGTTGACGCCCACGTTGAAGGCCTTGGACAGGGCCACGGCGATCTGGATGGCCGAGTAGGCGTCGTTGCACTGGCCGATGTCGAGCAGCCTCGGCAGGCCGCCGATGGCGCCCAGGTTCTTGTCGAAGAAGCGGTACTTGCCGCAGGCCAGGGTCAGGATGACCGTGTCCTTGGGGGCCTTTTCCACGAACTCGGTGTAGTAGTTGCGGCCCGGCTTGGCGCCGTCGCAGCCGGCCACGAGGAAGAAGTGCCGGATGGCCCCGGACTTGACCGCGTCGATGACCTTGTCGGCCACGCCGAGCACGGTGTTGCGCGCGAAGCCGACCATGACTGAGCCCTTGTCCAGGTCGTCCGTGAAGCCGGGCATCTCCTGGGCGCGGCGGATGACGTCGGAGAAGTCCTTGTCGCCGCGCGCGTTGGCCGGGATGCTCGGCACGCCGGGCCAGCCCACCAGGCCGGTGGTGAAGATGTTCTTCTCGTAGGCGCCTTGCGGCCGCTGGATGCAGTTGGTGGTCATGACGATGGGGCCGGGGAAGCTCGGGAACTCCTTCTGCTGGTTCTGCCAGGCCGTGCCGTAGTGGCCGTAGAAGTGCTCGAACTTTTTCAGCTCGGGGTAGCCGTGGGTGGGCAGCATCTCGCCGTGCGTGTACACGTCGATGCCCTTGCCCCTGGTCTGCTCAAGGAGCATGCGCAGATCCTTGAGGTCGTGGCCCGAGACGAGGATGCACTTGTTTTTGCGGTGGCCGAGCGGGACCTGCGTGGGCACGGGGTGGCCGTAGGTTCCGGTGTTGCCCGCGTCGAGCAGCTCCATGGCCTTGAGGTTGTACTCGCCGACCTTGAGAGCCAGGCCGACCCAGGCGCCCAGGTCGCGCCGCACGCCGTCCCAGCCCGCGGCCAGGGCCTCGTGCAGGAAGGCATAAAGCCCTTCGTCGCTCTGGCCCAGGATCTGGGCGTGATCGGCGTAGGCAGCCACGCCGCGCAAACCAAAGAGCACCGTGTGCATGAGCGAGGCGATGTCCGGGTCATCCGTGGGATAGGACTTGAGGCCGGCGAACTTCTCGCCGTCGGCGACCATGGCGGCGCGGTCCCTGGGCGGATTGTAGGCGGCCGGGCCGTGCTCGAAGCTCTTGCCAGCGAGCCTGGCCTTGAGGCCCTCGCGCTCGCGGATAATGTCCTGGATGAGGCGCTCGAAGTACTCGGGGTCGAAGTTCACGTTGGTCAGGGTCGAGAAGAGCGCCCTGACCGTCAGCTCGTCCGCCTCGCGGGTGGCCACGCCGGCCTTGCGGGCCTCGACGGCCACCAGGGCCAGACCGCGCAGGCTCCAGATGACGAGGTCGTGCAGCGCGGCGACGTCCGGCTGCTTGCCACACACGCCGATCTTGGTGCATCCTTCGCCCTTGGCCGCCTGCTCACACTGATAACAGAACATGGACATGGGGTCGCTCCTTTGGTTGTTGAGTCGGGGAGGCCCGGCCAAGCCTGCCTTCCCTGGCCCCCTGCGCGGGGACACCCGTTCGCTTCCGTTGAGTGGACGCTATACCCGGAGCGAATCCCGGTCCGTGACGCATGTCAAAAACAGGAGCCTGGTGTGAACGCTGAAGAAAAGAACCTGCAAGACCCGGCCGAGTTCCCGGTGGGCATGCCGCCGCTGGTCGTCTCCTTCTTCATGCTCTTCGTCGCCCTCGTGGGCGGAGTCACGGCCTGGTTTTTCAGCGGCGGCATGTACACCGCCGGGGTGGTCATGGTCATCATGTTCATCCCGCTCCTGCTCATCACCCACTACGTGCTCTACGTGGTGCCGAGCCGGGCGCGGGTCATGGCCGCCGCAGACGGCCTGTTGGCCATGGCCGAGCCTTTCGTGCACAAGACCGTGCTCGCCGGGGACATCAAGCAGGCCTTCCTCTCGGACCTCAAGCGCGACGGGAACATCGCCCTGGCCGACAAGCTGAGCGGCATGAGCTTCGGCCCCTACCGCGCCGGCCAGTACCGTCTGTGCACCGGCGCCACAGCCGTGGTGCTCACCCGGCAGGACAAGGTCCTGTGCGTGTACGACGGGGATGTGTATCTGTTCCTGGGCCCCAGGGATCTGGCCGGGTTGACGGAGAAGGTCGAGGAGATCATCGGCCGGAGCATCGCCGAGGTGAGCTAGAGGCTGTTATGAACCGTGGGTAGTGCTTATAGAGTGAGCATGACTCACCGTAAGCCCTACCCCACGGACGTAAGCGACGAGGAGTGGTCCTTCGTCGCACCCTATCTCTCTCTTCTGCCTGA
>JAEYTO010000098.1 GCA_023433925.1 Pseudomonadota bacterium
TCAGGCAGAAGAGAGAGATAGGGTGCGACGAAGGACCACTCCTCGTCGCTTACGTCCGTGGGGTAGGGCTTACGGTGAGTCATGCTCACTCTATAAGCACTACCCACGGTTCATAACAGCCTCTAGAGCCCTTTGGCCAAGGCGTCCATGTCCTTGAGCAGCCTCAGCAGCTCGGGCAAGGCCGAAAACGGGAGCATGTTGGGGCCGTCGCAAGGCGCCTTGTCCGGCTCGGGATGGACCTCCATGAACAGGGCCGCGATACCCGCCGCCACGCCGGCCCGCGCCAAGGCCGGCACGAACTGCCTCTGGCCGCCGCTCGAGGCGCCCTGCCCGCCAGGAAGCTGCACCGAGTGGGTAACGTCGAAGACCACCGGCTGGCCTGTTTCGGCCATGATGGCCAGAGAGCGCATGTCCACCACGAGATTGCCGTAGCCGAAGCTCGCGCCGCGCTCGCACAGGGCGATCTGGTCGTTGCCGGTGACCAGGGCCTTGGAGAGCACGTTCTTCATGTCCCAGGGCGCCAGGAACTGTCCCTTTTTGATGTTCACCGGCTTGCCCGTGGCGGCCACGGCCTGGATGAGGTCGGTCTGGCGGCAGAGAAAGGCCGGCGTCTGGAGCATGTCCACGACCTCCGACACGGGCTGGGCCTGGTCGGGGCTGTGCACGTCGGTGATGACGGGCACTCCGATCTTCTCACGGACCTCCGCCAGAATCTTCAATCCCTCATGCATGCCCACGCCGCGGAAACCGTTTGCGGACGTACGATTGGCTTTATCGAACGAGGACTTGTAAATAAACCGCACGCCAGCGGCATCAAATATCCCCTTCAGCTCCGACGCCGTTCGCAGCGCGAAATCCAGGCCCTCCATGGCGCAGGGACCCGCAATGAACGTCAGCGGCAGATCGTTGCCCATGCACAGTTCGCCGCCAGGGGCGGTAATCCGGATCGTGGTCATGGTTTCTCGCGTTGTTTACGGGCTCGGCGGCGCCACGGGGACAGCCTCCCGTCGGAACCGCTCACCCGGTTAAAAGCCCGAATGCCTTCTCGCCGCCGCCATCGGCAGGGATGGCATCCCGAACAAGAGTACCGCCGAGAGAGCGTCCAAAAGGACGAACTCAGGACTTATCCGCAAGCAAGCTCATGGCCCGCTTCCACGCAACCGCGTCATCACCTGGGGCAAGCCATGCCCATTCCGTCCCCAAGAGATTTCGCCTGCTTACAAGATAGGCAACGGCACGCCAGCATGAACAGGCCGTCGGGATCAGCCCTCGGGGCCGACGCGTGCCTGCTTGATGTGGAAAAGGAGCCTGGCCGGTTTGGCTGAATGCCTGGCGAAAGCCCCCGGGCGAGCTTGCGCGATACGATATGCAGGTATCTTGACAGCCAGCACTTGGTCAAGAACGCTCGGCGCGGCCGGCAGGACGAGCGCATATGACCGGCAAGCAGGCGAATCGTCCCACTCATCTGGCCAGCTCGGCATCAACGCTGCCCCAATCGCCACTCCGGGCGGCGTTCGAGGCTGGTGTCGGCCGCTCGGCTCCCACCCCAAAAGCATATGCACTCGCCCTGGCCGGAAGCCAATCCGTCTCTTTACAAACTCGTTGCGCCGGGCTAAGTAGCCGTTTTTGAGCAGATCAAGAAATTCATTGAGGAGGACCGATACATGGCCCAGAAGAAGCACGAACGCATGAAGGAACTCGACCGCAAGCGCAAGCGCCGCAAGGAGCGCCTCAAGCAGCGTGTCCGCGAGGCCAAGGCTGCGGCCAAGTCCTAGCATCATTGACATTCGCCCCACCTGCCTTAATTCTCCGTCCTAGGTGACGGCCCGGCCGGCGGACTCTGCTCCTGTTCCGGCCTTTACAGCTTTTGCAGCAGGAGATCGGATAATGCCCATCTACGAATACCGCTGCGGCGACTGCGAGCAGATCTTCGAGGAGTGGCAGACGGACTTCAAGGAACGTGAATTGCCCTGCCCCGTGTGCGGCGGCAAGTCCAGGCGCCTCATCTCCAACACCTCCTTCGTCCTCAAGGGGACGGGCTGGTACACGACCGACTATTGCCGCACGTCCTCCGGCAACGGGGGCGCCGGCGGCAAAGGCAACGGAAACGGCTCCAAGAGCGATTCCGACGCCAAGCCCGGCGGCGAGACCGCCAAGGCGGCCTCGGATGGCGGCTCGGATTCCGCAGCGTCGGGAACCGCCGCCACGGGCAACGGCTCCTGAAGATAAAGGCAGCTTCGGCTGCCTTTTTTATCCTGCCTTTCCGAAACCATCACGCGAGCAGACCATGATCGAACGCTACACGCGCCCGGAGATGGGCGCCTTGTGGACACTGGAGAACAAGTTCCGCGCCTGGATGGAGGTCGAGTTGGCCGTCTGCCGTGCCTGGCGCAAGGCCGGCGTCATCCCGGAAGAAGCCATGGCCGAGATCGAGGCCAAGTCCGGCTTCCCCATGGACGAGGCCTTCAGCGCCCGCGTGCTGGAGATCGAGGAGAAGACGCGCCACGACGTCATCGCCTTCCTCACGGCCGTGGAGGAGCGCGTGGGCCCGGTCTCGCGCTACATCCACCTGGGCTGCACCTCCTCGGACATCGTGGACACGGCCAACGGACTCCTCCTGGCCAGGGCCGGCCGCATCATCGGCGAGTCCCTGGACGGCCTGCTCGACGTGCTGCGCACGCTTGCGCTTGAGCACAAGGGCCGGCTGTGCATGGGCCGCACCCACGGCGTGCACGCCGAGCCTACGAGCTTCGGCCTCAAGATGCTCGGCTTCCTCGCCGAGTTCATGCGCCACCGCGAGCGGCTGCACAGCGCCATGGACGGCATTCGCGTGGGCAAGCTCTCGGGCGCCGTGGGCACGTACACCGCGCTGACCCCGGACGTGGAGGAGACGGCCCTGGAACTCCTGGGCCTTGCCGTGGACCCGGTCTCCACCCAGATCGTGCAGCGCGACCGCTACGCGCACTTCTTCACGGCCCTGGCGCTCCTGGCCGGCGGCGTGGAGCGGCTGTGCGTGGAGCTTCGCCACCTCCAGCGCACGGAAGTGCGCGAGATCGAGGAAGGCTTCTCCAAGGGGCAGAAAGGCTCCTCGGCCATGCCGCACAAGAAGAACCCCATCTCGGCCGAGAACATGAGCGGCCTGGCCCGGCTGGTGCGCACCAACGCCCTGGCGGCCATGGAGAACCAGGCCCTGTGGCACGAGCGCGACATCTCCCACTCCTCGGTGGAGCGCGTCATCATGCCCGACTCGACCATCCTGGCCGACTACCTTCTGGTGCGCCTGACGGGCTTGTTGCGCAATCTGCGCATCCTGCCCGAGAACATGGAACGGAACTTGAATGCTTCCCAGCGCCTGTTCTTCTCGCAGAGGGTGCTCACGGCCCTGGTGGAATCGGGGCTCAAGCGCCAGGAAGCCTACGAGATGGTCCAACGCGTGGCCATGCGCTGCTGGGAGGAGCGGCGGGACTTTCCCGCGGCGGTGCGCGCGGACGAGGACATCGCCGGCCGGCTGGGCGATGCGCGGCTGGACGAGATCTTCGACATGGGCTTCTACCTGCGTCATGAGGACGCAGTATACCAGAGGGTGCTCGGGTAATGGATCTGTCTCTCAAGAAGCGGCTGGCGCGCCTGCTCATGGTCAAATCCTATGTGGCCGGCGAAGTTGTTTTGACCTCGGGCCGCAAAAGCGATTACTATTTCGATTGCAAGCAGACGGCTCTCCATCCAGAGGGCTCGTGGCTCATCGGTAAACTATTTCTGGACATGATTGATGATCCGTCCATACATGGTGTCGGCGGAATGACGCTGGGAGCCGATCCCCTCGTCTCATCCGTGACGGTCGTCTCCCACCTGGAGGGCAGGCCCCTGCCCGGTTTCATCGTGCGCAAGGCCTCCAAGGGCCACGGCACGAACCAGTATCTGGAGGGGCTGAAGAACTTCGGGCCAGGCGACCGCGTGGCCATGCTGGAGGATGTGGTCACCACCGGCGGCACCCTGGTCAAGGCCATCGAGCGGGTGCGCGACGCCGGCCTCGTGGTGGCCGCCGTTTTGTGCGTCCTTGATCGCGAAGAAGGCGGCCGGGAGAACCTGGCCGCGGCCGGTCATGCCCTCAAGCCCATCTTCACCAGACGGGAGCTGCTTGAGCTGGCCGGCTAGGCCCGGCCCCCTCGGACCAGGGCCTAATAAACAGCAGGTGGATACGTCTTGACCTCTTGTCCAGAACCCGGCCCGACGCCCAACCCGGCGCAACGCACTCGGGCGGCCGCACACGGCTCATCCCGGCCCGGAACGAACCTGGCCGCGCTGCTCCTGGCCGCCCTGCTCCTCGCGGCCGCGACGTTCTGCTCCCCGGCCGCGCAGGCCCGGGAGGCGGCCGGCGGCGAGCCGGGAGCCGCATTCGACCCGAACATGGAGGCGGCCATCGAGTCCGGTGCCGCGGCCGTGCCCGCGCCGTCGGCATCGCTCGTGCCCGAGGGGGATCCGGACGCCGGCCCGAGCGCGCCAAGCGCCGCCAAGGACATCAACGGACCCGCCTGGCGCGCGGACCTGCCTGAGAACGAGCATGCGCCCTCGCGCTTCCTGGCCGTGGACAAGGCCAGCCAGACCTTCTACGTCCTGGAGCGCCGCAGCCCGCTGCGCAAGATTCACGAACTGCCCTGCGCCACGGGCCAGGTGTCCGGAGACAAGTTCCGCGAAGGCGACCTGCGCACGCCCGAGGGCGTCTACTTCATCGAGCGCAAGCTGAGCGGCGGCCTGAACTACCAGCTCTACGGCGACATCGCCTACACCCTGAACTTCCCCAATCCCGTGGACCGCATCAAGGGCAAGACCGGCTACGGCATCTGGATCCATGGCCGGGGCGGCCAGATCGTGCCCATGGATACCCGCGGCTGCGTGGCCCTGAACACGCCCGACCTCCATGAGCTGGGAAACACCCTGGGCAGGGGCACGCCCGTGGTCATCGCCCAGAACATCTCCTGGCCGCCCGACGGGCAGGCGCACTCGGCCGAGGCCAGCGCCCTCACGGCCCTGGTGCGCGAGTGGGCCAAGGCCTGGCAGAACCGCAACGACACGCTCTTCAGCTTCTACGATCCGGAGAAGTACAGCCGCTCCGGCGGCGAGTCCTTCCAGCGCTTCAAGGCCAACAAGGAGCGCCTGTTCGCGCGCCTGCCCTGGATTCAGGTCGTCATCGAGGACATCACGGCCATCCCCGGCCCCGACTACTGGGTGACCTCCTTCGAGCAGATCTATCGCGCTCCGGGCACCACCTCCACGGTGCGCAAGCGCCTCTACTGGCAGAAGGATGCCAAGGGTGTGTGGCGCATCGTCGGACAGGAATACGACCAGCCCTCGCCCGAGCTCAAGGCGCGCTACCTGGCCCATGTCTCCGGGCAGGTCGCCGAGGCCGTGTCCCTGTGGCAGGCTGCCTGGGAGCGCGCCGACCTCGACGGCTACGCCGCGTTCTACCTTCCCGGCGCCGAGCAGCAGGGCCGCAGGGGCCTGGCGGCCATCGTCGAGCACAAGCGCGGCCTGTGGGCCGGCAACCCGCCCAGGCGCGTCGAGCTCTCCGGGCGCACCGTCTCCCTGCACCCGGACGGCATCCAGGTCGCCTTCACCCAGATCTACGAGGGCGCCAACGGCTTCACGGACACAGGAACCAAGACCCTCATCCTCGAACCTCGCGGCGATCGCTGGCTCATTTCCGCCGAACACTGGAGAAAGGGCAACTGATGGCGAGTCCCAAGTACAGCATGCTGCTCATGCGCGACGACAGCCACGTGCGTCGCTTCCGGCTCAGCAGGATATGGCTCAAGGCCTTCATCTACATCGAGATAGCCCTGGTGGCCCTGGCCCTGGCCGGCTTTTTCGCGGGCTATCGCTTCTGGCTCGAAAGCCACAAGCTGCGCGTGGACAACCGCAACTTGCAGATCTCGCTCACCGAGGCGCGGGTCAAGCTGGAGCGGCTGGAGAACGTGGAGCAGATCATCAAATCCAATGACCCGGACGAGCTTCATGCGCTCATCGGCTCGGTTCCGGCTCCGGCCGAGCCCGCGCCCGTGACCCAGCCGAGCCTCGACCTGAACGAGATCTTCACGCACGTGGATCTGCAACAGGCCAACGTGGCCAATTTCCAGGCCAAGCTCCAGGGCGACAAGCTCCAGGTGCGTTTCGACCTGAACAACCTCGTGGCCGACTCGACCCTCTCCGGCAAGGTGAACCTCGCGCTCATCACGCGCGCGGGCAAGCTCGTGGAGCCCAAGGCCAATGTCGAGGACCTGAGCTTCAGCATCCAGCGCTTCAAGCGCATACGCACCGTCCTCTCCGTGCCTGGCGGCCTCATGGGCAACGACCTGTTCGGAATCCGCATCACCATCCGGCGTGTCGACGACGGAACAATGGTTTTCAGTGAAACATTCCCGCTCAGTCAGATTCTTTCCTAGCAGACTGTTGAAAAAAGCCGTCTTGGCTTTTTCCAACTTCGCAATACCTGGGCACAGCTCACGCATTGCTCACGGATGCCGCGCATCCGGCGGGCCATCCTGGCTCGCTCGGCCTGCTTTTCAACAGGCCGCCAGCCTCCTTGCCGCGCTCGGCCTGGCCCTGCTCCTGGCGAGGCCGGCGGCCGGCGCCGAATACACCATCTTCCAGGGCACGCAGTACCCTCTGCGCGTGCACATCCTGGAAGGCAGGGAGCCCGGACCGACGATCATGGTCCAGGGCGGCATCCAGGGCGACGAGATCACCGGCTTCCTCACGGCCCAGCACTTGACCGGGGCCACGCTGGAGAACGGCCGGCTCATCGTCATCCCCAGGGCCAACGTGCCCTCCATCCACAAGCGCCAGCGGCTCATCAACGTGGACCTCAACCGGCGCTTCGACCGCGACTACAACGAATTCTACGAAGACCACTTGGCGCGGGCCATCCGCTTCTTCCTGGCCCAGTCCAACGCCTTCATCCACCTGCACGAGGGCTCGGGCTTCTACCACC
This sequence comes from Pseudomonadota bacterium, assembly GCA_023433925.1. Lineage (GTDB taxonomy): Bacteria > Desulfobacterota > Desulfovibrionia > Desulfovibrionales > Desulfovibrionaceae > Desulfocurvibacter. Next base: position 6,989 of record JAEYTO010000098.1, read on the forward strand.
CGGTCTGGGTCGACAGCCTGCGAAACCCGCGGCGCTTCGGCCAGTCCATCATCATCGACACGCCGATCTTCGAGGACAGGATATTCCTGGCCAACTACGTCAATTCCGTGCTCGACAGGCTGAACCCGGCCATCGTGCCCGCCGACTTCCGCTTCCAGCTCTTCTCCACCGACACCTTCAAGACCGGCTCGGCCCACAGCGAGCAGCTCAAGTCGCTGACTTGCTACGCGCTCACGAGCCTGGCCATCCCGGCTTTCGCCATCGAGGTTAGCAAGGACATCGCCCAGGTGGACTGGAAGGTGCGCCAGCAGCTGCGCGCCACGCAGCTCCTTCTGGAGCAGCTCGGGCTGCGGCTGCACATCCAGGAGCCCGAGCGATGGGAACCGGCCCGGCTCAGCCTGCCGGCCGTCCCCATCGGCAACACGCGCCTGGAGGCCGGCGCGCGCGGGAGCATAAGCCTTGCACCCTACGCGCCCATCGAGCTGTCCAGCGCGGACCTCGGGCTTGAGCATCTGTCCTCGGCGGTGGGCGTGTTCGCCTCGGACCGGCCAGAAATCAACCTCCTGCATACGCCGAGGCTGCCCATGGACCCGTTCGCCAGCCTGGAGATCCGCGCCGACGGGACGCTCCTCGGCAGCTTGAACGTGACCTGGACCGGGGCCTGGCCCAAGTCCGGCCCCACGGCCACGCCATGGTTCGTCTGCTGGCACAACGGCGCCCTGCGCTCCATCCCGGCCGGCCATACCCTGCAAGCCGTGGTGGGCGACCAGCTCGTGCTCGAAGGCATCCACGGCGGCAGCCGGGAAGTGCTCAACCTCAAGGGCTACGTGGCCAACCGCGCGCTCAACGACGGCCAGGACAGCGGGCCCGAGATCATTCTCGACCCGGCCATGTTCCTGAAGCACTGGCTCATCCCCACGGATCAGCCGGACGAATGGCTCTGCCGCGTGGTGCGCGAGACGCCCGGACAGCCGCGGTCCGAATTCTTCATCCGCATCGTGCCGCGAAGGATCAAGGCGCTCGTCCTGACCGCCGAGGACGGCCGGAGCAGGCTGCTGGAATGGCGGCCAGGCGAATCCGCGGAGCTGCCTCCCGGCCGTTACGTCCTGGCCGACGCCTGGGGCAACGGGCACAGGGACAAGCTCCTTTTCCTCGCCGGCAACGCCCCCCTGCCCTGGGGACACAGCTTCGAAATCGAGTCCGGCCGCCAACTCGAGCTGTCCGTACGCCAGTCCACGACCTTCGCGCCCATGGCGGCCATGGCTCTGACAGCCAGGGCGCTTCCATCAAGCGGTAAGGACTAGGGCCGCTTCCATGTGCGATCAGCGCCGTTCCGGGCAGCACTCCATGCAAACGGATCCAACCGGAGAGGACAGGGTCACGATGCCAAGCAAGCCTAGCGTGCTCGTCGTCGGCGGCGCCGGCTACATCGGCTCGCATGCCGCCAAGGAGCTCGGCCGCCGCGGATACGGCGTCGTCGTCCTGGACAACCTCGCCTACGGCCACCGCGAGTTCGCCAAGTGGGGCGAGTTCGTGCTCGGCGACATCGCCGACCCGCGCCAGCTGCGGCTCGTATTCCAGAAATATTCCATCAGCGCGGTCATGCACTTCGCGGCCTTCGCCTACGTGGGCGAGTCCGTGACCGATCCGCACAAGTACTACCAGAACAACGTGGCCTACACGCTGAACCTCTTGCAGGCCATGCGCGAGGCTGGGGTGGACAAGCTCATATTCTCCTCCACCTGCGCGACCTACGGCAACCCGCAGGCCATCCCCATGGCCGAGGACCATCCTCAGGCGCCCATCAACCCGTATGGCCGGAGCAAGCTCATGGTGGAGAACATCATGGCCGACTACGCCCAGGCCTATGGACTCAAATACGCCAGCCTGCGCTACTTCAACGCTGCCGGCGCCGACCCCGAGGCCGAGATCGGGGAGTGGCACGCGCCCGAGACGCACCTCATCCCGCTCGTGCTCGACGCGGCGCTGGACGAGCGCAAGCCCATCCGGATCTTCGGCCTGGACTACGACACGCCCGACGGCACGTGCATCCGCGACTACATCCATGTCACTGACCTGGCCGACGCGCACATCCTGGCCCTGGAGCACCTGCTCGCGGGCGGGCGAAGCCGGGTCTTCAATCTCGGCAACGGCCAGGGATTCTCGGTCCGGGAGATCCTGGAGACGGCCCGGCGGGTCACCGGCAGGCCCATCCCGGCCCTGGAGGCCGCGCGCAGGCCGGGCGACCCGGCGCGCCTCATCGGCAGCTCCGAGCGCATCCGCGCCGAGCTTGGCTGGAAGCCCCGCTTCGCGGACATCGAGCGGATCATCGCCACGGCCTGGGCCTGGCACTCGAAGAAGTTCGGCTAACGCGGCTCGCGGATGAACCGGGAAGGGCTTTGCCTCTCGGACCTCGGCAACGACTCTTCACGATAAATCAAATAGTTATGGCCAGGTTGCCATTGGCGCGGGCCGCGTGTATCAAAATCGTGGCACGCGCCGGAAAGCCGTCTCATGGCCGTGAAATGGGCGCCGGGACCGCATGAAACGGCGGAGCATAGCCATGCCGCGCCCCTCGGCCCCGCTCCTCCATGGCCGGCCCTCGCGGCGAATGTTCTCAACCCTCGCATAAAGGTCAATACGCCATGCACTTGCGAAAAAGGGTCCTGGTAACCGGGGGCTCGGGCTTCCTCGGCTCGCACCTGTGCGAGCGGCTGCTCCAGGAAGGCCATGAAGTCATCTGCGCGGACAATTTCTTCTGCTCGAGCAAGTCGAACATCGCCCATCTCCTGGGCAATCCGTACTTCGAGCTCATCCGCCACGACGTGACCTTCCCGCTCTACATCGAGGTGGACGAGATCTTCAACCTGGCCTGCCCCGCCTCGCCCATCCACTACCAGACCGACCCGGTGCAGACGACCAAGACGAGCGTGCACGGGGCCATCAACATGCTCGGCCTGGCCAAGCGCACCAGGGCCAAGATCTTCCAGGCCTCCACCTCCGAGGTCTATGGCGACCCCAAGGTGCATCCCCAGGAGGAGTCCTACTGGGGCAACGTGAATCCCATAGGCCGCCGGGCCTGCTACGACGAGGGCAAGCGTTGCGCCGAGACGCTCTTCTTCGACTACCACCGCCAGCACGGGCTGCGCATCAAGGTGGCCCGCATCTTCAACACCTACGGCCCGCGCATGCACCCCAACGATGGCCGGGTGGTCTCCAACTTCATCGTGCAGGCCCTCAAGGGCGAGCCCATCACGGTCTACGGCGACGGCAGCCAGACGCGCTCCTTCTGCTACGTGGACGATCTCATCGAGGCCTTCGTGCGCTTCATGGACAGCCCAGACGACGTGACCGGCCCCATGAACCTGGGCAACCCCGGAGAGTTCACCATCCTTGAGCTGGCCCAGAAGGTCATCGCCATGACCGGCTCGAAGTCCAGGATCGAGTTCAGGCCGCTGCCCTCGGACGATCCGACCCAGCGCAAGCCGGACATCTCCAAGGCCAGGGCGATTCTCGGCTGGGAGCCCAAGGTGCCGCTCGCCGAGGGCCTCAAGAAGACCATCGAGTACTTCGAGGGCGTGGTGCGCGGGTAAGCGCGGAATACAAAGAAAGCGAATACCGGGAGAGGGCTCCGCGCCCTCTCTCGGGCTCTCTCCCGCCAAGGGCCACGGGCCCCTGGAACCCATATTCTTCCGCGGATCGTCCCGCGCGGCCGTCACCAGCTCATCCGCGGGATACCGGCGGGGTAAGGTCATCTATTTCAATTGTATCGTCGCATAACGCGGCCCGGACGAGATGCGCCGTACCCGGTTAAGACAAGACGACGCTTCCTCGAAAGGAGTGTCACCGTGTCATCCCCTTGGATTGTTCTATTTATTGCCGGTCTCTTGGAAGTCTGCTGGGCTGTTGGACTCAAGTACACCGAAGGCTTTACTCGTTTAACCCCTACCATTTTCACCCTTTCGACTCTTGCCGGCAGCATGTACCTGCTCGCAAAGGCCGCCCAATCGCTTCCGATCGGCACGGCCTATGCCGTCTGGGTCGGCATCGGCGCCGTCGGGGCGGGAATTCTCGGTATCGTGCTCTTCAAGGAGCCCATCACCTTCCCGCGAATCGCGTTCATGGTGTTGCTGGTGGTTTCGATCATCGGGTTGAAGCTGACCGCAAGCCGTTGATCGGCCTTTATCTCAAATCCCCAGGCGGCATGTATTCGTCCGGCCAGTCCGGCGGCAGGCGGAATTCGCGCTCCGGGAGCTTGAGCTTCCAGGCGTGCAGGAGCAGATGCGTGGCGTGCGGCCGGCGACCGTACTTGCGGTCGCCGAGCACCGGATGGCCCCGACTGGCGAGCTGAATGCGGATCTGGTGCATGCGGCCCGTGAGCAGCTCGACTTCCAGCAGCGATGCGTCCGGCCGGCGCACGACGGGCCTGACCCTGGCCGCGGCGAGCTTGCCCTCGCCCTGCCCTCCGTGCTCGCCGATGCGCACCCGCGCATGGCCGTCCCTGACGATGCGGTCCTGGAGCAGGACGGTTCCGCTCTCGGGCCACTCGCCCTTGACCCAGGCCAGGTAGGTCTTGTCCACCCCGCCCGTGGCGAACAGGTCGCCCAGTCGGCGCAGGCTCCGATAGGTCTTGCCGGCGACCATGAGGCCGGATGTGTCCATGTCCAGGCGGTGGGCGGCGGAAGGCACGAAATCCCGGCCGGCGTAGAGGGCCTTGAGCCGCGTCTGCACCGAGTCGGTTATGCCCGAGCCCGGCTGGCTGGCCAGGCCGGCGGGCTTGGCGATGACGAGCAGTTCCTCGTCCTCGTGGACCACGGGCAGCGGCCGGGGCTGCGCGGGCCGGATCTCGGGGCCTTCGCCGGGCTCGCCAGGCTCGTGGGGCGGCACGCGCACGGTCTGGCCCGCCTCCAGGCGGTCGAAAGGCTTGGCCCGCCGGCCGTCCACGCGCACCTGGCCCGTGCGCAGCCACTTCATCATGAGCGCGCGGGGCACGGCCTTGCCGAGCCTGCGCTCCAGGAACTGGAGCAGCTTGTGGCCCGCCTCGGCCTGGCTGACCTCGATGTGGCGTACGCTTGGCATGGCTATGACTGGCGCGGGTAGGCTGGTCCTCCCGGCGCATCGGGTTTGCTACTCGGCCAGGGTGAACTTGCCGTTCTTGACCGTGAGCATGACCAGGGAGTCGGTGCCCAGGCCGTTGTGGTCCTCGGCGGAGGTCGTGAACACGCCCGAAGTGCCCACCACGCCCTTGACGTTTTCCAGGGCTTGGCGCAGGGCCTCGCGGTCCGCCTTACCCGCCTTGATCAAGCCTTCCCTGAGCAGGAGCATGGCGTCGTAGGCATAGCCCGAGTGGGTGTTGATGGGGAACTTCTTGTCCAGGCCGCGGCGGGCGTACTCACTCACGAATCTGATGATGACCGCCTTCTGGGGGTCGCTCGCGGGCAACTGGTCAGCGACCATGATCTTCGTGCCCGGCATGAGCACGCCCTCGGCGGCCGGTCCGGCAAGCTCCACGAACTTCGGGTCGGGCTGGCCGTGGGACTGGACGATGAGCGGCTTCTGGCCGGGCAGGGCGTGGAAGTTCTTGCTGGCGATGGCCCCGGCCGGGCCGATGGCCCAGACCACGACCGCCTCGGGCCTGGCCACGGCGAGCTTGAAAGCCTGGGCCGAGAAATCGCTGCCCGTGGCGTCCAGGACCTCCGAGGCCACCACGGTCAGGCCGTACTCGGAGGCCAGGTTCCGCAGGTGTGCGGCGCCGTCCTTGCCGAAGCCGTCCGTGGCCGTGAGCAGGCCGATGCGCTTGACGCCCCTGTCCTTGAGATGGGCATAGATCTTCCGCACGGCCGTGGAGGTGCGCTGGGGCACCTTGAAGGTCCAATGGTAGGATCCGAAGCGGCCGCCGGCGATGACCGGGTCGCCGCCCACGGTCATGAGCACGGGCACCCCGCGCTCCTCGACGTAGGGCTTCATGGCCATGCCCTCGCCCGTGCTCGTGGGCCCGACGATGGCCAGCACGCGATCCTGCTCGTTGAGCCTGCGGGCATTGCGCAGGGCCAGGTTGGCGTCGGATTCGGTGTCATAGGTCACGAGTTTGAGCTTCTTGCCCAGCACTCCGCCCGAGGCGTTGATGTCCTCCACGGCCATCTCGGCCACCAGCCGGCTGGGCGTGCCGACAAAGGCGGCCGGACCCGACTCGGCGAACAGCCCGCCGATGAGGATGAACTCCTCGGCCTGGGCCTCGACAGGGGCGGTGAACACGACCAGGGCCAAGACAAGCAACGATCTCAGCAGCATGACTCACTCTCCGGTTGGGGCCAGGAAACACGACGGCACTGCGGGTCGTCAAGGGAAATCGCCACGGGAGCTGGGCCGGAGCGGCCGGGGCCGCCCGCCTCTTGCGTTCGGCCGAGCAGGACAGGTCAGCCCTTATCATGTTCGCCCCGTAAATGGTAGGAAATTCAGCCGCATATTCCGAATGGCGCGTGGACAAGCATGCGCCGAGCCGGTTTTCACGCGACGGCATATGCGTCGATGAATCAACGTGCATGGCCGCTGGGGCGGGCAGCGCCCTCTCCACCCTGGCCATGGAGACGCAACCTGGTGGCGGCAAAAGCTCCGAGGTTAGCGCAACCCGCATATGAACCGCGGGCTCCGGGGACCCGCGGTCCTCGCCGGGTGGGCCTGGGGAGGGCAATGCCCTTCGGGGTCCATCCGCAAACCGCTCTCATGCCGCCCGGCAGCGGTCCGGCGCGCCGGCGCGATGCGCGCGATTCCCTGCTTCCCTTCCTGCCCATGACTGCTATGCTGTTCCAAAAAAGCCGGGAGGAGCAGCCATGACCAAGGACGAATCGGCCGTCAAGGCCGCTGACGAAATCCGCAAGGAGCAGGGGCGGGAGCCCTCGGATGAGGATATCCTGCTTCCCGAGCCCGCGAGTCCGGAGGAGGACCTGGCCCGCGACATCGAGCTGAGCAGGGAGCCGAGAGAGTTCATGCCCAGGCGCAAGGGCTGCGGCGATCGCCGCTGATGCCTTTGCAAATGAAAGAGGGTCCGGGGGACAATCGTGCAGGACGGCACGATTGGACGTCGCCGCCTTGGGCGACACCCGCAGGGCGAAGGCCAGGACGGCCCGAGTCACGATTCCGCAGGACAGCGGAATCGGACGTCGCCGCCTTGGGCGACGCCCGCAGGGCGAGGGCCAGGACGGCCCGAGTCAATCCTTTCCCTGGCGCGAGAGAGTCCGAGAGAGGGCAGCACCCTCTCCGGGTCATCCGCACGATGCCCCAGGCGCGCCTATCCGAAGCACTGCGGGAACATCTCGCGCAGGCGCGGGGCCTTGGAATCCTTGTCCGAGAGGATGGGCTCGGCGATTGGCCAATCGACGCCGATGTCCGGGTCGTCCCAGCGCACGGCGCCCTCGTCCTCGGGATGGTAATAGTCCGTGCACTTGTAGACGAAGTCGGCCACGTCGGACAGGACACAGAAGCCGTGAGCCAGGCCGGGCGGGACCCAGAGCTGGTGGTGGTTCTCGTCGTCGAGCACGGCCCCGTGCCATTTGCCGAAGGTCGGCGATTCCGGCCTGATGTCCACGGCCACGTCGAAGACCCTCCCCCGAAGCGCCGAGACGAGCTTGCCCTGCGGATGGCTGCGCTGGAAATGGAGCCCGCGCAGGATGCCCCTGCGCGAGCGCGAGTGGTTGTCCTGGACGAAGCGCTGGGCGATGCCCGCCTCGCGGTAGCGCTCCTCCTGGAAGGTCTCCAGGAAGAAGCCGCGATGGTCGCCGAAGACCTTCGGCTTGATGAGCAGGACGCCCTCGATGCCCGTGCGTACGATTTCCATGCCGCTACCGCCTGACTATCCGCGCGCTGACGTGAACCGCCGGACCGGATGCCGTCCCGACATCCGGCCCGGATTACCCATGGCCGATCACGTGGCACCCTAGGCGATCTCGGCTTGCGAGGCAATCGCCCGGTCGGCGCGATGCTCACAGGGCCGCCCTCGATTTCACGACCAGCCTCTATCTTCGGGCTTCAATGGACAGGCTCACAACGTAGTCGGCCATCTCCTCGCCTTGCGGCAGGGCCTTCGCGATCTCCTGGTACAAGGGGTCATTCCAGTCCTGCATGTTGCGCACGTAGTCCGGCTTGGGCGTTAGGACCATGGACTTGAAGCCGGCTTTTTCCAGCACGGACCGGGTTTCTTCCACCAGGGCCGCGCCGGCCACGCAGCCCACCAGAGCGGCCGCCATTTCCCGGATGTTGTCGGGGAGGGGCTTGAGCAGCGCCAAGTCCGAGACAGATACCTTGCCGCCCGGCTTGAGCACACGGAAGATTTCACGCCAGACCTGAGGCTTGTCCGGGGAGAGGTTGATGACGCAGTTGGACAGCACCACGTCAACGCTGGCGTCCGCAACTGGCAGATATTCAATCTCGCCCAGGCGAAACTCCACGTTGTCCAGGCCGGTGCGCTGCCGGTACTGCGCGATGTTCCCACGAGCCTTGGCAAGCATCTCCGGGGTCATGTCCACGCCGATGACACGCCCGGCGGCCTTGACCTTCTCGCCCGCCTGAAACACGTCGAAGCCGCCGCCGCTGCCGAGGTCGAGCACGATCTGACCTTCCTGCAAGGCCGCGATGGCCCCGGGGTTGCCGCAGGACAGTCCCATGTTCGCGCCGTCCGGCAGGTTGGCGAGGCTTTCCGCATCATAGCCCACGGATTTCGCTAGCCGGAATGGATCGGCGTGGCCGCAGCCCCGGGTCGAACAGCAGCACGAGCGTTGCCCCGTGGCGATGGCCGCGTATCCGGAGCGCACCATTTCCCTTATTGCATGTTCGTTGTTTTTTGAGCTTTGTGGAGTCATTGGAACGCCGCAAGGATAATGGTTATTTTGAGAACTAACATTTTCCTCCGCCACAACAGCACCCGCCGGAAGCAGCTGGAGCGGAAGCGGCGGCAGCGCCGTCAATCCAAGCGGCGATCTCTTCTTTCGTGGGAACTCGTCCAGTGGATTTTACAACGCCGTCAACGGAAATAGCCGGGGTGGACATGACTTTTGCCGCCATCATTTCCTTGAGATCGGACACCTTTTGCACTGTGATGTTGCCGCCTTTGGCGGCGGCGACTTCCTTGACCAGATTTTCGGTTTCCGTGCATTTGGCGCAGCCGGGCCCGAACACTTTGATTTCCATTTTCTTTCTCCCTTGGATTAGACGATGTAGGGGCCGACTATATTGAACAGCCAGCCGACAAGGGTGAAAATCACCCACAAATAGCCGATGAAGGCCGCTTGCAGCTTGATGGTCATAATCTGCCGCAGCATCATCACTTCGGGAATGCTGGCCGCGACAGCGCTCATACAAAAGGCGATGGTCGTGCCGATGGGCAGCCCCTTGACCAGCAGACTTTCCATGATCGGAATGATGCCGGTCACGTTGGAATAGAGCGGAATCGCCACCAGCACCGAGGCGGGAACAGACCACCACTCGCCAGCGCCCATGTTTTCGGCAAACCAGTTATCCGGCACGAAACCATGCAGGGCCGCGCCGATGCCCACGCCGATAATGACCCATTTCCACACGCGCTTTAAAATAGAGGATGTTTCGCTGTAGGCGAAAGCATGCCGCTGCCGGACGGTCAGCCTTTGAATTTCACCGGCTTCATTGACATATTGGTGCGCCGGAACTTTCTTCATGGCTTCAAGGATAAACGGCTGCAACCAGCGCCCCGCCTTGAGCCCATCCATCACGAAGCCGCCGAGGATACCCGCCGACATGCCGACCACCACATAAATCGCCGTAAACTTCCAGCCGAGCAGCCCCCACAGCAAGACCACCGCTATTTCATTGATCAAGGGCGAGGTGAAGAGGAATGCCATGGTAACGCCTATGGGAATACGGGCCATAGTAAAGCCGAGGAACAGCGGGATACTGGAACAGGAACAGAACGGTGTAACCGCGCCGAAAGAAGCACCAAGAAAGAAACCGAGGCCGCGCCGCTTGCCAGCAAGGTAGTCCCGCACTCTCTCCACGTTCAGGGAGGCACGTATCCAGGCAATGGCGTAAATGAGCATCACCAGTAACAGAAGAATCTTCACTGTGTCGTAAACAAAAAACTCCAATGACAGACCAGCATGGGAATCAGGGGCAAAGCCGAGCACCTCGAAAACGAGCCAGTTTGAAGCGGGCAGAATGTAAGCGTACGCCAGCCACCAGAGCGCGGCCAGCGCCGCAATAACGGCAAAATACCGAAGGTTCCACGACTTTGAATCGCCGACCTGATCCGGGACAATGGGGCTTGGTGAAGCGCAGCAGCCGGAATTACGGCTTTCAGGAGGTGTGGACATAATTTCCTCGCGCTATACACATCAATACATGTTTACCAATTGACATATTGGTTTAAAAAAAATGCGTCTCACGCTCCACGCTTGGAAAGAATACTGTTCTTAACCGGACTGGAATCCCTGAATCGCTGGCACATATCCGGGTCGCCCGAGCAACACTCGGAAGTCAGGTAGGCGATAGTTTCCAACATCAGTGGTATACTCGCCTTGTAACGCATAAACCGACCCTCTCTCTCCACATCGACTAAACCGCTTTGCACAATGGCTTTGAGATGAAAGGAAAGATTGTTCGAGGGAATACCAAGCTGTTTGGCTATATCCCCTTGCACGAGGCCGTCTGGTGCGTTTTTTACCAGCAGCCGGAACAGATCAAGGCGCACATCCGAAGATAGCGCTTCAAAAATTTTGCTGGCTTGTTTGCTCTCCACAAAATGACATTTCAACACTATTTGATATATGTCAAGTGGGTTTACCCTGCTCGAATCCCATGGATAAGGCGAGCGGCCTTGACTTGGCCCTGAATGTCTTTGCTCTGATTTTTGGGGGAGCGGCGACCTCTCACGCCCGCCAATCCCGCTCGGCCCCGCTCGGCCCCGCTCGGCCCCGCCGGCGGGACGCCCGTGGGGCGATCCGCCGGCAAAACGCCATGCGCCGAAGCCGTCTTGCCCGTGGTCGCCTGGATGGGTCCGGAAAGAGCCAAGACCTCGGTCTCCATGCGC